>NZ_BAFQ01000298.1 GCF_000308375.1 Nocardia aobensis NBRC 100429
CCGGTCAGTAGTTGCCCAGGCCGCCACAGACATTCAATGCCTGTGCGGTCACGGCGGCGGCGGCCGGCGAGATCAGGTAGTCGACCATCGCGGCCACCTCGTCGACCTGGACGTAGCGGCCGATCGGCACCCGGGCGCTCACGCGCGCGTGCACCTCGTCGGTATCGACACCCCACAGACCCGAATACACCTCGCGAACCCGTTCGGCCATCGGCGTTTCCACGAATCCGGGGCAGACCGCGTTGACCGTGATCCCGGTCTTGGCCAGCTCCAGCCCCAGCGCCTTGGTGAAGCCGACGACCCCGTGCTTGGAGGCCGAATACGGCGCGCCGTGGAGCACACCCTGCTTACCGCCGGTCGAGGCGATGTTGACGATCCGGCCGCTACCGCGCTCGAGCATGCCGCCGGCGGTGAGCGCGGCCTTGGTGGCGTAGAAGACGCTGTGCAGGTTCGTCTCGATCACGTCGAGCCACAACTGGTCCTCGATCTGCGCGGTCACGCCGCCGCCGCTGCGACCGGCATTGTTGACCAGGATGTCGACCGGGCCGAACCGCCGGACCCCGGCATCGACGTACTCCCGGATCTGCGCGGCGTCGCGAACGTCGCAGCCCACCCCGTCGACCGCGAACCCGTCGTCCTGCAACTGCTTGGCCGTATCGGCCACCCGCTGCTCGTCGCGAGCACAGATGAACACCGCAACACCCTGTGCCGCCAGGTTTTTCGTGATCTGCAAGCCCATTCCGCTGGTCGCTCCGCTGACCAGCGCCACACGCTGACTGTCCGCCATATCTCCTCCATCGGTGCTGGATCCGGTTACGCCGGCCCGTCCGGCCACCAGCGTCGCGAAAGGCCCTATAAGACCGGTCAAATCGGCGCGGGCTCGACCGAATCTCGAGTGCCGTCGGCGACCGTGGAGCGCGATCGAGGTCCGCCCGGAACACCGGCGGCCACACCGTCTTCCGAGGAGCCGTCCATGACCACTGTCGCCAGCCGTGCCGAGCTGTACGCCGAGGTCCAGCAGTTCTACGCCGATCAGATGCAGCGCCTGGACAACCGCGACATCACCGGATACGCCGAAACCTTCACCGAGGACGCCGAATTCGAGCACACTCCGGGCCGCCCGCCCGCGCGCACCCGAGCCGGGATCGTGTCGGATCTGGTGGAGTTCCACAAGCGCTTCGACAGCGATCCGATGCAGCGCCGGCACTGGTTCAACATGATCAACCTCTCCCCGCGCGACGACGGCAGCATCGGCGCCACGATGTACTGCCTGGTGGTCAAGATCCGGCCCGGCGCGGCGCCGGAGATCGCGCCGAGCTGTGTGGTCCACGACGTGCTCGTCCGCGTCGACGGTGAACTACGCACCCTTTCCCGCCGCGTCACCCACGACTGAACGAAAACTTCACCCCCACAAGGAGTTACGCTGTGAGCACCGCTCAGCCCACTACGCACCTGCCCCTCGCGGCCGAAGCCCAGGACCTGTTGTTCCGCACGGCCCGCACCGCCAACACCTTCACCGACGAGCCGGTGAGCGACGAGCAGATCCGCGAGATCTACGAGCTGGTCAAATACGCGCCGACCTCGATGAATCAGCAGCCGCTGCGCATCGTGCTGGTGCGCGGCGCCGAGGCTCGCGCCGCCCTCGTCGAGCACATGCTCGACAACAACAAGCCCAAGACCGAAAAGGCGCCACTGACAGCGATTCTGGCCGCCGACCTCAATTTCCACGATCACCTGCCCAAGCTTTTCCCGCACGCCCCCGACGCCAAGGACTACTTCACCGACGACGACTACCGGGCCGAATCGGCGCGGTTCAACGCACTGATCCAGATCGGCTACTTCATCCTCGGCATCCGCGCCGCGGGCCTGGCCGCCGGCCCGATGAACGGGTTCGACGCCGCCGGTGTCGACAAGGAATTCTTCCCCGAGGGCACGCACAGCGCGCTGGTCGTGGTCAATATCGGCAAGCCGGGCCCCGACGCCTGGTACCCGCGCTCACCGCGGCTGGAATACGACGAGGTCGTCACGACCGTCTGACCCGCGCCCGCCCGAAGCCCGATCGGAATGTCCGATCGGGCATTTCGTGCGTCATCGAAGGGACTTTCGCCTCTTGGGCGCCGCCCCGCGCCTCGGCACAGTTGTCGTGCGTCGAAACGGGTCGGGTGAGCGAGAGAGGTCGATCGGGTGGTGCGGGAATCTCAGGGATGGTCGTCGACAGCGTTCCCGGACATCGTCATCTTCGCCCGCGGGCCGGTGCCCGCACTCGAGGCCGAACGCGTGGCCGGCGCGGTGGGCCGGCTGCTGGCGCGCCACTGCGTCACCGGCGGCGCCCGGGTTCGGATCACCGCCGCTGCCGGCGATGCCGAACCTCTTCTGGTGCAGGTGAATCTCGCCCGGCACGATCGCCCGGTCCGGATGCAGGTGCGCACTCGCGGGCCCAACGAGGTGCTGTCGGTGGTGGTCCGGCTGGAACGCCAGCTCACCGGCGGAACCGTCCGGGACTGGCCGGATCCGGCACGACCGGCGCTGGCGGAAGCCGCCGTCGGAAAGATCGTGCGCCGCAAGGTGTTCGCGCTCGACACCCTCCGCCCGAAGTCGGCCGTGGCGGTGATGGACGCGCTCGACTTCGACGTTCACCTGTTCGTCGACGCCGAAACCGGTGAGGATGCCGTCGTCTACCGGGCCGGTCCGTCGGGGCTGCGGCTGGCGCGCCGGTCGCGAATGCATCCCCCGTCCGATACCGGCGGCCGGATCTTCACGGTGCACTCGCGCCCGACCCCGGTCCTCACCGAGCCCGGCGCGGTGGAGCGGCTGTGCGAGCACGGCCTGCCGTTCCTGTTCTACCTCGACGCCTTCACCGGGCGCGGACATCTGCTGTATCGCCGCTACGACGCGGACCTCACCCTCGTCACACCCTGTGCCGAGGTCGAATTCGACACGGAAAGGTAGATCACCAGCGTGGCACGAGAGTTGACGCAACGGGAAATTCTCACCGAACTCGAACCGGTCGCCGCCACGGCGCTGAACCGGCATCTGTCGATGGTCAAGGAGTGGCATCCGCACGACTACGTCCCCTGGGACGCCGGGCGCAACTTCGCGATGCTCGGCGGAACCGATTGGGAGCCCGGGCAATCCACGCTCAGCGAGGTGGCGAAGGCGGCGCTGGTGACCAATCTGCTCACCGAGGACAACCTGCCCTCCTACCACCGCGAGATCGCCGAGAACTTCTCGCAGGACGGCGCCTGGGGAACGTGGGTGGGCCGCTGGACCGCCGAGGAGAACCGCCACTCCGTCGTGCTGCGCGACTATCTCGTGGTCACCCGCGGCGTCGACCCGGTCGCGCTCGAGAACACCCGCATGACCCATATGACCAACGGCTTCACCCCGGGGGTGGCCCGGCTCCTCGACGGCGCAGCGGGTTTCCTGTATTCGGTTGCGTACGTGAGCTTTCAGGAACTCGCCACCCGCGTCAGCCACCGCAACACCGCCAAGGTATGCGACGATCCGATCGCGGACCGCATGCTGCAGCGCGTCGCACTCGACGAGAACCTGCACATGATCTTCTACCGCACCCTGTGCGCGGCCGCGTTGGATCTCGTTCCCGATCAGGCGATGACGGCCATCGACCTCATCGTCGAGAACTTCAGGATGCCCGGCGCCGGAATGCCCGACTTCCGCCGCAACGGGGTGCTGATGGCCAAACACGGTGTCTACGATCTGCGCCAGCACTACGAGGACGTGCTCGAACCGGTGATCCGGCAATGGAACATCTTCGGCCGCACCGACTTCGGTCCACGCGGCGAACAGGCCCGGGAACGACTGGGCGCCTTCCTCGAGAATATGGAACTGGTGCAGATTCCCCGCTTCGAGGAACACCGCGACCGAGCCCTGGCCCGCGAGCGCGCCCGCGCCTGATTCAGCGGGGACGGCCCGGTATGCGGGTGTGGACGGTGAGCAGCAGATGGTCGAAGGCGGTGAGTGTCTGCGGCTCCGCGTCCGGAAGGGTCGGCAGTTCGGCGATCAGCTGGGCGGCCAGGTCGCGGAGTTTGGTGTTGGTCTCCTGGGAGCGCCAGGACAGGATTTTGAACGCCTGCTCGGCACTGACCCGATACATCCGCATCAGCACCCCCTTGGCCTGTTCGATCACCGCGCGATGCTCGATGACGTCGGGCAGAGCCGCCGACAGCGTCTCGCGTTCGCTCTCGGCGAGGGTCTCGGTCAGGTCGATGTAGAAGCCGGCGGTGCCGGTGACGGCACCGGCCTCGTCGTAGAGACGGTCGGCGACCACCATCACGTTGTGCACAGTGCCAGCGGTATCGATGAACCGATGCCGGCTGGAGAACGATTCCCCCAAGTCGACCGCGCGGGCGATGCGCGCGGCCACATCGTCGCGGTCGTCGGGATGTTTGTGCGACAGCAGCAGTTCGGTGGTCGGCACGACGCTGCCGGGGGTGTAGCCGTGCATCCGGTACACCTCTTCCGACCATTCCCAGCGTCGCGTCGCGAACCAGAACCGGAAGGATCCGACCCGCGGCACGCCGATCGGCTCAGCCGGTGCCGTCTCCCGTGCCGTGTGATCGTGTTCGTTGTCCATGCCGTTGCGCCGCACGAAACGATTATGGCCGGTGGAGACCGTGCGGGTAGCGGAGTCCGGGACGGCAGTGCCGAAAACCGCGCGTCGTTTCGCGATGCTGCTCACATGAAGGGCCACAGGTCCGCGTCGCGGTGAGTGCTCCGCGCCAAGCGGGGGTCGTCGGCGGGACGCAGCCACCGCACCGGCACCCGGATCGGTTCGATCGAGGGCAGGCACGCCACGTGTCCGGTGCGGTCGACAAGCGACCCCACGACGCGATATCCCTGCTTCGGGGCCAACCCCAGAGCGGCGGCCTGGTCGTCGGTGAGCGTGACCTCGGTGTGCGAGCGTTCGATGAGTCGCAGTCCCTCGACCGTCACCGGATCGGTGTCGTAGTCGACGTTGGAGGCCGTGAGCCGGAAACGCGCACCCGTCAACAGGCTCGCCACCCACATCGAGGTCCCCAGTCGCTCGCGATCGGGATAGCGGGCGACCGGCAGTCGATGCGGGACCAGCACCACATAGGTATGCCCGATCTCCACGTCACGGGCGCGCATGGCATCCAGAGTCGTCCTCCCGGCGGACCCGCGCAACGTTGCCGGTACAAGGTCGCGCGCATCGGGGCGGCCGCGGATCGGCACGAGGCCGCGGCACGTGCCCACGATCGCGCGGCCGCCCGCGAACAACGAGTCGAGGCAGCGCGCGAGTTCGGGAACGACCCCGCCGAACAGCCCGTCGACACTGGTGGGACACGTCACAGGCCGGGACGGAAATAGCGCGCCGGGTATCGCGGTTGAACCCCCTGTCGGCGTCCGAACAGCCCCGGGCCGCACCCTTCAGTCGCTACGAGCGACCACTCGCCGAGAGGCGCTTGTGGGACGTCGACCAGATACGGACGCCGCCGGGAATGCCACCCGGCGGCGTTCTGCTGTCGGCTCACCCGGTGTCAGATCACCCAGCGACCACACCTGCGCTGGGCAGATCGTCGTACACCGAGACCATCCGATCCAGACCGGTGACCTGGATGACGCGTTTGGCCGCACCCGATGCGACCACGCGCAACCGGCGGGGAGTCACCGTGGTCGCCGCCGCGTGCAGCACACTCAGCCCGGCCGATCCCAGGAAACCCACCCCGGACAGATCGATCACCGGCGCGGCCTGATCGGCGTCCTCGAATGCCTCGCTCATCCGGTCCAGCACACTCTGCAGTTGATCGGCCGTCATCGCGTCGACATCACCGTGCGCCGATATGACGAGCGCGCCGCCGGTCCGGTCGACCTCGACGCTCAAGCCGCTGTCATCCACCAAGACACTCATCTCCTCGTCACCGCCGTACCTCACACTCGTATACAACCCCCCTCACGCGAGCCCAAACCTCTTTTTTTCGCAGCACTCGTCCGCGGTCTGTGTGCTGTTCCGACTTCGGCGCCGGATTTTCGTGATATTCACGCGAGTGGAGCCGGACGGCCGAACACTCGCGGGCGGGCCGGTAGCTTGGCCTCGCCTCGCCCCCACATCGGTCCGGTGCGGTGAGCGGCACGCGCCAGGTCCGAAGCGATGGAGGTTGAGCAGTGAGCAATCGGGTCCCCCACGGCCGCATCTCGCGCGGCAGCAAGATGGGCCGGCTCGCCGCGGGACAGGCGCTGCGCGGGGTCGGCTCCCGGCTGTCGATGGTGGGCCGCACCGAAGAGGCCCGCCGGCGCTTGAGTGAACGCTCGGCGATGCAGGCCGCCCAGCAACTGGTCACCGTGCTCGGCGGCATGAAGGGCGCCGCGATGAAGCTCGGGCAGATGTTGTCGGTGCTCGATCTCGATCTGCTGCCGGAAGAACAACGCGAGATGTTCCGCACCAAACTCGCGCAACTGCGCGATCAGGCGCCGGCGTTCCCGTTCTCCGCCATGCGCACGGTGATCGAGAACGACCTCGGCCCGATGGCGCGCATCTTCGCCGACTTCGACGAGACCCCGATCGCCGCCGCCTCCATCGGGCAGGTCTACCGCGCTCGGCTGCGCGACGGACGAGCGGTCGCGGTCAAGGTCAAATATCCCGGTGTCGACCGCGCGGTCGAAGCCGATATGCGCAATCTGATGTTGATCAGCCGCCTCTGGAAGGCGGTCCTGCCCAGCGCCGCCGACGAAGAGGTGCTCGCCGAGATCGCCCGCAACATCGGCAGCGAACTCGACTATCCGCGCGAGGCCCGCACCCAGCACCACGTGGCCACCCGCTACCGCGGCCATCCCTATATCAGCGTGCCCGACAGCATCGAATCCTGCTGCGGCCCCAACGTTCTGGTCACCGAACTGGTCGACGGCGAGCCGTTCGGGCACATGCGCGCCCTGCCCGACGCCGACCGCACCCGCCTCGGGGAGCTGATCTACCGCTTCTACATCACCTCCCTGTTCACCGACCACGAGTTCTGCGGCGACCCGCATCCGGGCAACATCATGCTCGCCTCCGACGGGCGGCTCGCCTTCGTCGACTTCGGGCTCTACACCGCGATGAGTCCCGCCGACGTCGAACTCGAACGCGACATCATCTGCGCCGCAGGCGAATACCGCGCCGAGGATATCTACCACGCCTGGGTGGCACAGGGCATCGTCGATCCCGACGCCGGAGTCACACCCGACGAATGCCTCGGCTACATCTGGGCCGCGACCGGTTGGCATCTGATCGACGAGGACATCACCGTCACACCCGAATTGGCCACCAGCGCGGTGGTACTCGCCGTCGACCCCCGCGCCGCGGAATTCAGCGGCATGCGTCACCAGCGCCTGCCACCCGAGCACGTGTTCTCCCGCCGCGCCGACCTGTTCACCTACGCCGTCCTCGGCCAACTGCACACCACCAACAACTGGCACCGCCTCGCCCGCGAATGGCTCTACCACGAACCCCCGGCCACCGACATCGGCGCCGACATCGCACGCTGGCGGCTCACGGCACGATCGTCGTGATCGGTACCGCGCCGGGATAGCCCCGGTCGCGGGCATACCAGCACAGGAAGCCGTCGCTGTCGGCCGCCAGGTCGGTCACCCACCAGCGTTCCATCCCGTCGCACAGATCCATATAGGTGCAGCAGTCGCGCAACTCCGCGAACGAACCGCGTTGCCGCGCCGCGCAGACGAGTGCGGCGACGATCCTCCTGGCCGGAGGATGCCCGTAGACGACCCAGCCGTATCCGTCCTCGAGCGGTTGCAGCCGGACGCTGTAGAAGTGGCGGCCGAACAACCGGCCGACCGTGGGATCGATGGCGTAGCAGTGCAAGTCGCGCATGGGTACCTCCGGATTCGTCGTCGACACCGAACGCCTCGGCCGCGCGGTGGCGGGCATCGAGAGCCGAGATGCCCACCGGGTGGTGGTCGATCCACCCGGTGGGCACGGCCGCCGCGATGGGACGGCTGCGATGGGGAGTGTCGGTAACACCCACCGCGGTCCCGCGGCGGAGGATGCCCGCCGGTGCGCCGGGAGGTCCACGACTCCTCCCGCACACCGGCGAGCAAGCATCACGGGGTCAGAGCTTGCCGCCGCCACCCACCAGCCACGGGTTGAAGCTGCAGGTCAGCGCCGGGGTCTGAGCCGGATCGAGGGCATGCAGGATGATCGAGAGCACCCGCGGCGAATACATCATCGTCAGGTGATCCGACACGTCCTGCTCACATCCGTCCTGCAGGGTGATGTTGTCGACCGTCGCACCCGGGCCGGGCTTCAGGAACGTCAGATCGTAGGGGTTGGTGATCTCGTCGTAGCGACTGCCGACCACCGTGTAGTCCACACCCGGCATCGTGTCCCCGCCGGCGTTGAGCTGGTTCACGAAATCCGAGCCGATCGTCTGCTGAATGCCCGCGTGGCCGACGAAGATCTCCACCAGCCCCAGCACGTCGATGCCGAGATTGTTGATCATCCGTCCCAGCGCGCCGATGCCGTCCAGTGAGGTGCCGTGGTTGGTGGCGCCGAAGGTCATCATGTGATGCACCTTCGCCGCACCACCGTCGAACTTCAGATACCACCGCGACATCGCGCCACCCTGGGAATGGCCGACCAGATTCACCTTCTGCGACCCGGTCGCCGCCAGCACCCGATCGACGAACTGCGCCAACTGTTTCGACGAATCCTGGATGTACCCGGTGCCGTTGGTCCCCGGCAGCACCGACCCCAGGCCGCCGCCCTGGATCAGGTTCGACTTGCCGTAGTTGAAGGTGAACACGCAGTAGCCGGCGTCGTGGATCGGCTGGCTGATGTAGGAGAAGTTGTCATAGGCGTTCTCCCACGTGCCGTGCACCAGCACCACCGGCTCCGGATGCGCCGCGGTGGGTTTGCAATTCCAGTCGTTGGTCCCCGGCGGCGCGACATCCGGATTCAGCAGCCCGTACCCGAAGGCGGCCAGGAACGAACTCTGCGCCGGACCGTAACCCACTGTGTCACTGGAGGTTCCACCGGAGGATCCCGAACTCGAACCCGAACCGCCGTAACAGTCACCGGACCCGTTGCCCGATCCGGCGCCGCTGCCCGAGGTGCAGGCCGAACCGGTGCCGGAGCTCCCGGAATCGGCGATCGCATGCGCGGAGGGATTCTTCAACCCGTGCGTGATCATCTCCGCGAGCTGCTGCTCCTGCTGCTGATCGCCGACGGGATCGGCGCCGGCGCCGACGCCGGTGAGCCCTACCGTGAGTGCGGCGGCCGCCGCGACAATGGCCGCACTCGTACAACTGCGGCGAAGACTTTTTTTCATGGTGTTCCTGACATCGTCGAATTCGCTGCCCGGAAAGTCGCCGATCGACGTTTCCGGAATTCGCGAGCAAACGCTACGGAGACAATCGAGCGCGCGGCGTGCGTTGCGGCGATGTCTTCACGGGTTCACGAAACAATTCCGGGGGCGCCATGACTCCACACAGTCGGTTCTTTCACTGTGCCGATATCGCGGGACGACCGGACGGACAATTCATCGCTCACCTGCGCGACACGCATTGTCGCCCGCGCGGTTACGCCCGACGAGTCGCAATCGGGCGCGGGATCCGGCCGCGCTCCGGACGGGCGGATCCCGACGCGAACCCAGGCTTCGGAGCGGCACGGGCTTGCGTCGCCGGCCACGGGGTCGCGAGGGTCCATCGAACCGCGTGTAAAAGTGAGCGGTCGGACAGTTATATGCGTTCACCGCTCTGGATACTGCGTCCAGTGCAGCTGTTTACGCAGTTCAGAGCAGTGACAGATACCAGCAGAAAAGTCTGCGAATCCGAGTAGAAGGTGAGCCAGGACTCGCATTATCTTCGAATCCTGGACGGCGGCACCATGCCGGCGGCCGGACACCACCCCGCAGCCGTGACGAGGAGGTCACCTGTGACGACCCGATCAGCGCCGCGAGCCCCGATCGCGCCCACCCCGAGTCCCGGAGCCCTGACCGCCGGCGACGCCGACCGCCTGGCCGAGCTCCTCCTGTCGCATCTGCGCACGAAAATCCACCCCTTCACCGCACTGCCGCGCCCCCTGCTCGACGGCGACGTGAAAGCCATGATCCGCGTGTGCATGCGGTGGGCGAGCGAGCGTGGAACCGCGGCCGCCACCGCCGATCCCGCGGCGTTCCTGCAGGTCGCGGCCGCTCGATGGGCTCGCGCCGACCTGCCGATCGAGAAGGTGCTGCACGCGATGCACGTCGGATTCGGCGAAGCCCTCGAGGTCGTCGTCGCACGCTCGGGCGAGCCGAGTTGCGATCGCCTCATCGCGTGGACGAGCGCCGCGGTGGAGCTGTCGGACCTGTGCACCGGCGCCATCAGCAGGGCGTACGTGCGCGAACTGAAGGCCACCTCCGGCGACCACCACACCGCCGTCCACACCCTCACCTCGGCGCTGCTCGCCGGGCAGGCCAGCTCGAAAGTGGCTCGAGAATGCGGCATTCCGATCGCCGACGAGTACTACGTGCTCGCCGTCCACGTGGGCGCGCATCCCGACGAGAACCGTCCCGGTCTCGATCGGCACGTGGTCGCCGGACGCAAGCTGCGCCGCATCCAATCGGCGCTGACCCGCCAATTCCAGGACCGCGCACTGGCGATGCTGTCGGTCGACGGCGGAACGATCCTGCTGCCCGCCGACGTCTGCGGCGAGCCCGAACTCGACCGCGTGGTCGAGGTGGTGGCCGACTACGCCGCGGCTGCGGTCACCGCGGTCATGACCCGATGCGCCACCGGCGCCGTCCCCGCGGCCGCCCGACGAACCCACGAACTTCTCGACACCACCGAATCGATCGGAATCGGCCCCGGATTACACAAATTCGACGACCTCGCGCTGCAATACCAATTGACCCGCCCGGGAATCGGCCGCCGGATATTGGAAACGCGTATCGCGCCGCTCGACGATCACCCCGAACTTCTGCGAACGCTGCATATCTTCTTCCACACCGATATGAATCGCCGGCGTACCGCACGGCAATTGAATATCCACCCGAATACCATCGATTACCGGCTCCGGCGCATCGGGCAATTGACCGGCTTCGACCCTTCCCGAAGCCAAGGTCTGTGGTATCTGCGCTCCGCACTCATCGCTCGCGGCGGCACCTCGTCGACGGCCCCATCGACGTCCCCGGATCGGGCGGGACAGTCACGCCGGTCCGCCTGATCCGCGACGCACGGCTCAGGCGCCGTGGTCGATGCGCAGCGTCATCATTTCGGGCCAGATCTGCGACCACGAACGAATCGGGTTGGCACACAACGACACCCGGATGCCATAGTTCACCCCTTGAAATCCACTCGGGTCGTCGAGACGAGCCACCGGGACGACGGTCGTGAAGCGAGCCGGCAACTCCCGCTGCAGATCGACGCCGCCGACGTACAGCACCAGGGTCGCGGAATCCGGTGGCGGCCCGAAGTAGCCGTAACCCCGGCTCGCGCTGTACACCGGCGGAAGATTTGCGGACCCGAGCACCGCCAGCGCACTGGCCTGCCAGTAGTTCTGGGTCACGATCACCAGGCGGGCCCGCTCGGCCTCCGGCACGGTGTCGACGGCGCGGGAGACGGTGTCGACGAGTTGCGGCCACCCACGTAATCCGAAGAACTGCGCGCGAATCGCCATGTCGCCGTTGCGGATCGCGGGCCCGTGCAGCCAGGACTGCGGGAGCGGCAGTATGCACACCGCCGCCACCACGACCACCATTCCGGCGGCGCAGTAGCCCGCGAGCGCCTTGCCGACCCGGCCCCGCAGCCCGTCTCCGACGAGATGCACCGCGGCCGTGGCGAAGAAGAGCGCGAACCCGTCGCCCAGGTAGTACGGACGCAGTCCGGCCACCAGCACCGCCGCCAACGGCAGCAGTCCCAGGGGCAGGAGAAACCGCACCCACCGCAGGTCCGGCGCGCGGAAGACCGCCCAGATCCCGATCAGCAGCAGGATCCCGCCCGGCCCCGTGGTCAGCACGAGTTCACGCACCGCCGAGGCGAATCGCCCGTCGACCATCGTCGTCTGCTCCCCCTCGATCGCCGCCCCCATGGCGAGCTGCGGCCAGCCGTGGCGCGCCTGCCACACCAGCGCCGGCACCATGGACACCGCGACGATCGCCACGCCGATCCAGAGCGCGGGCCGACGCAACACCTGCCGCGGCCCCCACACCAGCACCCCCAGCCCGAGCAACGCCCAGACCGCCAGGATCAGCCATTTGACCTGGAAATCGACAGCGGAAGCGAGCGCGGCCACGATCAGCAACGCATCCCGGCGCGTGCGCACCCACCGGATCACCAGCCAGCAGACGAGCGTCGTCAACGCGGCGTCATAGGCGAAGGTGCTCAGCGCCGCCGACTGCTGCACCGCGAACGGCGTGCACGTGTAACCGAGCGCCGCCGTCACCTGCGCGGCCCGTCCCCCGCCCAGTTCCCGAGCGATCACCGCCGCGAGCACAACCGTCGCAGCCGTCAACACCACTACCGGCAGTCGCAACACCACCGCCGAACCGGGGGCCACCAGATCCGACAGATAGGCCTGCAACGGCACCAACGGCCCCTGATCGGCATAACTCCACGACAACCGCCGCCCCGCCGGCACCATGTACAACTCGTCGCCCCACAACGGATACCGCCCCAGCCGCGCGGTCAACAGCACGAGCAGGCCGCCGACGAGGATGGTCAGTTCACGTAATGCGAACGGGGGGAGGTTTTCCGAGGTGTGGGAACCGGTGGCATCAATGGCGGCGCTCACGGGCGACCTCCGACAGTGCAGACACGACGGGCGCACATTCGCCGCCCGGTGAGATAAATCCTATGGCCGACAACGGCTTTCGGCGCAGCGGCTACGGTTCGTCACAAAGCCGCACGTTACCGTTCGTGAACCATTCCGAAGTCCCGCACCACACGTAGACTGCTCGACCTCTGGCCACCTGCCGTCAGCCCCGGACGAGTCGCACCAACCATGGTTCAGCTTCTACGGTCGATTCCATGAGCGTCGGGATCCAGGAGGCCGTGTGCGAGTTTCGCCAGCCCCGCGGCGATCTGCTCGGAACCGAGCCCGCGCTCGCGCTGGTGCCGGTACACCTCGGCGGCGAGCGGTGCGAGCAACGCGTCCACGAGTGAATCAGGTTCGGCCACACCGGCTTCGGTGAGCAGCGCGCGTACGTGCATCGCCCAGAATTGATAGGCCCCGGTGCGGAACCGCGCGCCGCCGGTCTCCGCACCGAGGACCAGATGGGCGTGAGTGTCCAGCAATTCGACCATCGCAGCGTAGAACGCGGCCAGCCGTTCACCCGGCGGTGCGCCCGGCCCGAGCGGTGATTCGCCGCGCAGCAGCTGCTCCTGCAGTGCCCGCTCATGCTCGTCGAGTAGGGCGACGGCAATGGATCTCACGTCCGGATAGCGCCGATACAGCGTCCCCCGCCCGACCCCGGCAGCCTTGGCGATGTCGTCCATGGTGACCGTGCGCGGGTCATGCTCGGCGAACAGCGCCGCCGCGGCGGCCAGCACCTTGGCCCGGTTACGAGCGGCGTCGGCGCGCTCGGCGGGCGCGGACGGGTCGTTGAGCAGTGGGAGGCCGGAGCTGTCCATGCAGCTCACTGTAGCCCCCGAGGATTCAACTGGACAATCTGTCCAGTTAGGTTCTAGCATCGGAGCAGTAAACGGACATGCTGTCCAGTTGATCGGAGACTGACCAAATGACCACCCTGCTGCACCTCGACGCCAGCGCCCGCCGTACCTCGATCAGCCGCGAACTGGGCGCCGCCTTCGCCGCCGCCTGGCGTGCCGAACATCCCGACGCCACCTACACCCACCGCGATCTGGCCGCCGATCCGATCCCGTTCATCGACGAGGGCTGGACCGAACTGTGCGACCGCGTGCTGGCCCACGGCGCCGCCGACCTCGACCGCCTGGGCGAGCTGGTGGATTCCCCCGCCCAGCAGCGTGCCTGGGAGATCGTCGAGCCGCTGCTGGCCGAACTCCGAGCCGCCGATGTCGTGCTGATCGGCACGCCGATGTACAACTACTCGATCCCGGCCGGTCTCAAGGCGTGGCTGGATCAGATCACCTTCCCGCGAATGTCACTGGCCCCCACCCGATTCGTGGTCGTCACCGCGCGCGGCGGCGCGTACTCGCCGGGCACACCGAAGGCGATCTACGACTATCAGGAGCGCTATCTCCGCGACTTCTTCGCCGGCCATTTCGCCGTCGAGGACACGGTTTTCGTCAATGCCGAACTGGTGAACTCGCGCCAGGACCCGGCGCTCGCCCACCTACGCGACAAGCACGACGCCTCCTACGCCGCCGCGCTCGACACCGCCCGCACCCTGGGTAAGGAGTACTGAAATGAACTGGCTCGTCCTGGGTTTGGCCGGTGCGGTCGAGATCGCGTGGTCCCAGTCCATCAAGCCGACCCAGAATTTCACCAAGCCGCTACCCACCCTGCTGTGCTTCGTACTCGCGGCGATCGCGGTGTACCTGCTGTCCCATGCCATGCAGTCACTGCCGGTGGGCACCGCCTACGCCATCTTCACCGGCATCGGCGCGGCCGGCGCGATCGCCCTCGGGATCGTCGTACAGAAGGACCCGGTGAGCGCGGGCCGGATGCTGGCGCTGTCCATGATCATCGGCGGCATCATCCTGGCTCGGATCACCAATCCCGATGGCGAGAAGGCGTCGACTGGCACTACTTCTACTGCGACGGGCTCTTCCGACACGGCAACCGCTTCCACGACCGGGAGCGGTGCGACCACGACCACATGGGGCTACCACCGCCGGCACCACTGAGTCGATCGCAGGCCCCGGCCGGGCCACTCTCACGGTCGACACCAGCGAGACCGCCCCGGCGACAGTCCACCGATGCTTGACCCTCTCGTGGCGTGAGGCGGCACAGTGGCAGTTATGGAAGCCATCGAACACACCGTCGGCGCGGTTGCGCAGTCGACCGGTATATCGGTTCGGACCCTGCACCACTACGACGAGGTCGGTCTGCTACGGCCCAGCGGCCGCACCTCGTCGGGATACCGGCTCTACAGTGAGGACGATGTTGCGACGCTGCAGCGGATTCTGTTCTACCGCGAACTGGGTTTCGGCCTCGAGGACATCTCGGGCATGCTGAACAGTTCCGGCCTCTCCGACGAGGACCACCTGCGTCGCCAGCACGAACTTCTGAGCGAGCGGATCTCCCGACACCAGGCGATGATCGCACTGATCGATCGGGAGGTGGACGCCCGTAAGGCGGGCATCGGCCTGACGCCCGCCGAGCGGTTCGAGGTGTTCGGCGGCGACCGTCTCGTCGAGTTGGCCGACGAGGCCGAGCGGCGCTGGCACGATCGGCCGGAGTTCACTCAGCGGCGAGAGCGGACCAGCCGATACACCAAGCAGCAGTGGCTCGAGCTGCGCGCCGAACAGCGAGAAATCCACCAAGCCCTCGCCGATGCGATGCGTGCAGGCACCCCGGCGGGCGATCCAGCAGTCATGGAGATCGCCGAACGGCACCGCCGTCATCTCGAACGCTGGTTCCACGACTGCGACTTCGACACCCATCGACGCCTGGCCGAGGAATACCGCGCCAACCGCCGACTCGGCCTCAACTATGACGAATTGGCCCCGGGGCTGTCGCAGTACATCCACGACGCGATCCTGGCCAACTGCCGCCGCGGCACTCGATCCGCTGGCCGATGACCCCGAAGCGGTTATCGTCGCGGAGACCGAGTAAGCAGGACCGGAGGCGACAACTTTGAGCACGACAGTGACCGACGAACAGATTCAAGCGCTGGCCGCGACCGCGAAACCCTTCAGGCTGGCCGTGCTGCACTGGGGCCCGGATCGAGACATGGACGGCGCGAACGCAATTGAACTCGAGCACCAGCGCCGGATGGTCTCATTGCGATCCGATGGCGTGATCGCAGTCCGGTGCCCGGTCGTCTCCGACACCATCGCAGGCGTCGCGATCATGACCGTCCCCGCCGAACAGGCCACCGCGATCCTCGCCGGGGACCCATGCGTGCAGGCCCGGATGATGCACTACGAGGTACACCTGTGCCACGGTTTCCCCGGGGACTCCCTTCCCGCCTGAATGATCGGTTCGCCGCGGCGGAACCGGGCCGCTTTCAGTCGAGCGGCTCCGTAGCCTCGACCAGGTACGACGGAGACAGTCGGGACATGGCCTCGAGCGTCGGCTCGACCGCCACCATGGCTGCGGTGGCCCGGGCGATCGCGACGCGTGCCGATCCCCCTGCCACCGTGCAAACCCGGAGGGTCGCGCCATGACACAAAAGCCCGGCCACGACCTCGACGAACTGCGGGACGCCGTAGCAACGCAGTTGAGCGGGTGGCGCACGGTGGTCAGCGGCGACGCCTTCGGGTTCACACATGCCCGCGACCGGCACGGGGCAGCGACTATCGAACGACGTTCCTGCCTGAGGCTCGACTCGAATCTTGTCGCAGAGATCGGCCGCCGACGAGCCGACAACGACGGTACGTTCGATCGGTCCGGTCCCGTGCACATGGTGACGCTCGTGCTGGCCATCGATCCAGCTGCTGCATCCGGCGAGACCGACACGATCGTCGATTACCGGGAGGCGACGGCATGGCGCGCAATGTTCTTCTGCCTCGAATGGCCCCGTGCTACCTGTTGGAGAATCCGAGCGATCCTGGAGCCCACTCGGCCCGGTCGTGGTTCTTCGCTTTCTTCTTCGGCTCCGACGGTCACCCACTGCCGGCGCCCGCCGACTTCGACTGGGTGGCACACCGGGTGCGGTACCGGGGATTGTTGGTATCACTGGTCGATGAGGACGGCCGTCGGGTCGAGACGGTGTACGAGAACCCGCGGTTCCCGCGGTTCTATCAGCCGTATACCGAAGCGCGCGGGAGGTATTGGGACATCGAAGTGAACACCCCACCGCCGAATGCCGGAATCTCTCGATGTTTCGAGGTCTTGGCGAAAGCTCTAGCACGCCGGGCAGCAATCGCTGATGGCCTGCGGCCGATGTCACTGTCGTGGCGACAGGGCAATCTAGCGGAACTGGTACTGCGCGACGAGCAGACCAGGCGCTGCTACAGCCTCGAGCTGACCGTCCCCACCGACGCGGACATCGACCGCGGCGACGTTCTGCTGCCCGCGCAGCCCGGCGATCTCAGCGCCGTGCTCATCGAGCCCGAGCAATACGCGGCCGGGCAGGTGCACCGTCTACGCGAGCTCGGACGAAACGGAATCATCCGGCACGGCATCCTGACGGACCGCCCTACTCAGAACCGCGATAACGAACGGTGACAGCGGCGCCCTCGCCGTCCGACGCGCCACGTAGCGGCTGATCGCAGCCGATCACGGCGTCACCTCACCGCGGCGCCGGTGTCGAACAGCCAGCGCTCGATCAAAGCGGTACGGGCGCAGCAGCATTCGTCGCGCCACCTGCGCAGCATCCACATGTAGCGGCCGTAGACCTCAGCCGCCACGCGTTTCTCGTCAAACCTGACCAGCGGATGGAACAGCATCTACAATCGTCCCAACAACGAAAGGTTGCGTCGACCAGTTGAACTCACCCGATACACCTCGGTGAAATTCACTGAATCTCTTGCTCTGCAAGGACTCTCGGCATCGACAGGTTCGGTTGGAGATGCCTACGACAACGCTCTTGCCGAATCGATCATCGGCCTGTTCAAGACCGAGGTCGTCAACCGGCACTGTCCGTGCAAGACCCTCACCGAAGTCGAATTCGCGCTCATGGAATGGGTGGATTGGTTCAGAGCGCCACGAGGCGCTGTGGGATCGAATGGAGGTGAGAGACCTTCGTCTGCCTGCTGTCGCGGCAGCAGGTTGAAGCTGGGGGCAGCCTGATCCGGGGGACGCCGGTGAGGGTGGAAAGCAGCCCCGACAACGACGGGACGCGTCGGCACTGCCAGACGACGTGGGTTCGGCAAGCAAGACGGGACGGTGTACGTGAGAAACCAGTGTCTGAAAGCTCCTCAAGTCTGTTCCCACCAGCTCGAACCTGGCGGATTTGGGCTGGGCAGCGGCGCGCACCCGTATCACGTTGTGAACGGGGAACTCCGGGATCGGATTTGTACCTTCGGTCCGGAGGCCACGGTGAAGGCCCGCGGCGTAGTCGTGGCGATGTCGCAGGGGCATAGCTGGGCACCTCGCCCGTCGATCGATCCGACAGTGAACGTGGGAACCCGCACGGTGGTCCCTTTCCCGGACCGCAGCCAGTGGTCCGGCAGGAAGGCCCGTCGCCGGCCGATGCTGCCGTGCGGGGGCGGAGGATCCGTAGTAGTCCGAGACCGGGAAAGCCGGTCACATGGCGAAGGGATCCAGCATGTTCGCAGTCTCCGAGCGTCGAGTGGAGGTCACTGGTGAATACCGGTGCGCCGTGGCCGGAGCCGGAAGTGGCCTGGTTGCGGGTACGCAGGATGCAGCGGAAGCTGCACCGTTGGGCGGTGGCCGATCCGGGCCGCCGGTTCGATGATCTGTTCAACCTCGTTTATGACCCGGCTTTCCTCGTCGTGGCGTGGAGTCGGGTGCGGGGCAACAAGGGAGCACGCACGGCCGGAATCGACGGAATCGCACCATGTTCCATCGATGACGATGCCGGGCAGTTCCTGTCGCGGCTGCGGGACGACCTGAAGGAGCGCCGGTTCAACCCGGTGCCGGTGCGGGAGAAGATGATTCCGAAGGCGAATGGCAAGATGCGTCGCCTGGGCATCCCTACCACCGCCGACAGGATCGTGCAGGCGGCCGCGAAGCTGGTGCTGGAACCGGTTTTCGAGGCGGATTTCAAGCCGTGTTCGTATGGGTTCCGGCCACGACGACGCGCGCAGGACGCTATCGCCGAGATCCACCACTTCACCTCTGGCAACAAGGGATACGAGTGGGTCTTCGAGGCAGACATTACCGCCTGCTTCGATGAGATCTCGCATGTCGCACTGATGGATCGGGTGCGGATGCGGATCGGTGACAAGCGGATGCTGGCGTTGATCAAGGCGTTTCTGAAGGCCGGGATCCTCTCCGAGGATGCGGTGCATCGAGAGACGCCGACCGGCACGCCCCAAGGCGGAATCCTCTCACCGCTGCTGGCCAATATCGCCCTCTCGGTTCTGGACGAGCACTTCACCGACAAATGGGAAAAGCTCGATACGAACTGGAAGCGCACCAAGCACAGGCGCGCCGGAGGCGCCACCCATCGGATCGTCCGCTATGCGGACGATTTCGTGGTGTTGGTCAACGGCACTCGCGCCCAAGCCGAGGCGCTATGGGATGAGGTCGAGGCGGTGCTCGCGCCGATGAGCTTGCGCTTGTCGGAGGAGAAAACGAGGGTCTGCCACATCGATGAGGGCTTCGAGTTCCTGGGCTTCCGCATCCGGCGGAGGACCAAACCGGGCAGCAGAAAGCGGTTCGTCTATACGTGGCCGTCGAAGAAGTCTCTGGCTTCGATCATCGGCAAGGTCCGAAAACTGACACGCCGCAATGCACATCGAACACTGGCCACCCTGCTATGGCGGGTCAACACCACATTGCGGGGCTGGTGCAACTATTTCAAGCACGGGGTGTCCAAGCGCACCTTCTGCTACGTCGACCATTTCGCGTTCATCAGGGTCGCGTACTGGCTGCGCAAACGACACTTCGGCTTGACATGGGGAACGCTACGCCGCCGATTCTGGCCGGACTGGCAGATCAGCGACCGGCGCGTCGAGCTGTTCCGGCCACGCTCGGTCACGGTCAGCCGTTACCGATACCGAGGCTCGAAAATCCCTGCACCATGGGCAGATTGGCAACCCGACACGGGCGACGCGCCAGCGGCTTGAACATGTGGAGAGCCGGATGCGTGGAGACATGCACGTCCGGTTCGGAGGGCGGGCCGCAGAAACCCACCGCGTCGAAAGACCGGCAGGGCGCTGCGACCCGACCCCTACACAACGCCCGCCTGCACTAGCTGACCCCGGCCGAATACGAAACCGCGTACTACTCTCGACGATCGCCACGCCGACCGAGGTACTCGTCCCATTCGGCCTCGATCGGTAATCGACTCCGCGTTCAGAAACTTCCGCCGCCGGCATCGATGAGCTGGCCGGTCAACCACGCTGCGTCGGGGGAGGCGAGAAATGCCACGATACCGGCGATGTCGTCCGGTTCTCCGATTCGGCCCAGCGGAATAGTCTGCGCCGTCTGCTGCAACGCGTCGGGTGTCACGGTGGCGGTGAGCGCTGCTGTGCGCGTCGGGCCTGGCCGCACCGCGTTCACGGTTACCGAACGGTGCCCCACCTCGCGAGCGAGCACTCGTACCAGGGCCTCGCTCGCGGCTTTGCTCGCGGCGTAGGCTCCCGAGCCGGGGCGGTGAGTGACTGTGACGCCGCTGGAGACCACCACGATTCGGCCGCCGTCACGGATACGTGTCGCCGCCGCGCGCAGCAGTTGGAACGTGGCACGGGTGTTGGTGGCGAACATCGCGTCGAAGTCCTCGTCGGTGGTTTCCGCGACCGGCGCGAACCGTGCGGCCCCCGCATTTGCGACGACGACATCGAGTGTCCCGGCGTCGCGCTCGGCATGATCGAGCAGAGTTCGTAGCTGTTCGGGATCGGCGACATCCCCGGCGATGGTGATCGCCCGCCCGCCCCGCTGGGTGATCTGTTCCGCCGTGCGCGCGGCAGCGTCCGCATCGGTGCGGTAGTTGACCACCACAGTCGTGTCCGGCGCGGCCAGCCGGACCGCGATGGCCCGGCCGATGCCGCGAGAACTGCCGGTAACCAGCGCCGTACGCATGCACCGTCACCAATCGTCGAGTATGTAGTCAGTCGATATACTCGACTAATATGGTCGATAGTGTCAACAGTCGCTTTGCTAAACTGTATGCGTGGAGTTGGCCGAGTCGCTTGCGGTATTGAACCGGGAGATCGCCATGCTGCGCATGGTCGTTGCCCGCCGCTTCGATCTGACCGTGCAGCAAGGTGAGTTGCTGTGTCAGATCAACCGTGACAGTCCGTCATTCGGGGAGTTGGCGCTCCGGCTGGGATGCGACAAGACCAACATCACCGGCATGATTGATCGACTCGCGCAGCGCGGCCTGGTGAGCCGCCGACCCGACCCGACCGATCGCCGGGTCACCAGGGCGGTCCTCACCGCGGACGGCATCGAACTCGGGGCCAGGATCAGAGCAGCGTTTTCCGCCGAGGTCGAACGCCGTTGCGCGGATCTGTCACCGGAAGACTGTTCACAACTGATCCGACTGACCCGCAGCATCGCCGACGATCTCGCCGGCAGTAAGACCCCCTGACCGGAAACAGCCTGTCGTCGCACCCGCTGTCACTGGCCAGCCGTCGGGGAGTGTGGGGGTCGCGGCGAGGTAAATCGTAACCTCGTGATGAGCGGGACAGGTCTCGTAGTCGCGGACACAGCGGCGGTGGTCGACCAGTCATCCGAAGGAGCCCGTACGGGTAGGGCGACATCAACCACACCGGTAGCGGGCTGTCGCTCACCGCCGGACCGGCCACGGCCCAGTCGACCAACTTCGACATCGACCCCGGCGCCTCGGTGCTCTACGGCGGCGTCAGCGTCAACGGCGCCCCGGCGGCTACCCACGCACTGCTGTTCAACCTCGACGGCAGCACACCGCAGCCACTGCGCAACGGACCCGACGACACCGCCATCCTCCAGGGCACCCGAGTACTGATGTCCAAAGACGCCGCCGGACCGTTGAACAAGACGGTCAACACCGACGCGGTCAAGGAGGGACTTGCTGGTCGGCGTCGCGACGATCACACTGAACACGAAGTAGGTCCGGCCATGCCAGAAGAAGTCGTTTCTGGTGAGGCGCAAGGTAACTCACTGTCATCCAGACCGGATCGGACAGGGTGCTCATGACCACGAACAGCTCGAGCGCGAATCGGTCCGGTCGCGCACCGAGTCCGACCGACCAGCAGGCGCGGACGCGGGGAGAACCCCCCGCCTACGGCTTCCCGGCCGGCTTGTGGCGGGCGGTCGAGCGCCGTCGGCCGCGCGGGTTACCCGGCCCGCGGACCTGGCGAAGCCCGCTCCGAGGGCCATGGCTGACATCTGTTTTCGGTGCGGTGCTGCTGGCGGCTCTTCCCGTCGTCGTCGTCACCGGACTGCTCGACTACATCGCCTACGGACCACAGTTCGGTCAAGCGATGCCCGCCGATGCGGGATGGCTCCATCTGCCGTACTTCGACTGGCCGACCCGACCGGCCTGGCTGTTCCGCCTCACCGAAGGCCTGCACGTGGGCGTCGGGCTGATCATCGTCCCGGTGGTGCTGGCGAAGCTGTGGTCGGTGATGCCCCGCCTGTTCACCTGGCCACCGGCCCGATCGGCCGCGCAGATCCTCGAACGAGCATCGCTGCTGCTGCTGGTCGGCGGAATCGTCTTCGAGATCGCCACCGGCGTGCTGAACATCCAATACGACTACATTTTCGGCTTCAGCTTCTACACCGCGCACTACTTCGGCGCATGGGCGTTCATTGCCGGCTTCCTGATTCATGTCACCGTCAAAATGCCCCGCATGGTTCGCAATCTGCGCACCCGTTCCCTGCGGCGGGAACTGCGCACGACCCGGTCCGACACCCGCTCCGAACCCCTCGACCCCGACGGGCTGGTCGCCACGAACCCGGCTCCGGCGACGATGAGCCGACGCGGCGTACTGGCGCTGGTCGGAGGTGGGTCACTGCTGGTGGCGGGGTTGAGCGCGGGTCAGACGATCGGCGGGGTCACTCGCGAGGCGGCGTTGCTCCTGCCGCGAGGACGGGCGGCCGGGCCCGGCCCCAACGGGTTCCCGATCAATCGGACGGCGACCGCGGCGTCGATCGATCCGGCCGCGACCGGCGAGGCCTGGCGGCTGACACTCACCGGCGGACCGCGGACGGTCACACTCGATCGCGCCACGCTGGCCCGCATGCGGCAATACAGTGCGTGGCTGCCCATCGCATGTGTCGAGGGATGGTCGACCACCCAGCAGTGGACGGGTGTGCGTCTCCGCGATCTCGCCGCGCTCGCCGGGGTTGCCGGCCCGCGCTCGGCGCACGTCGTCTCGCTCGAACGCAACGGTCCGTTCGGCGCGGCGACGTTGCAGGGAAATCAGGTCCGGCATCCCGATTCGCTGCTCGCATTACGGGTCGGTGGTGTGGATCTGTCGCCGGATCACGGCTACCCCGCCCGGATCATCGTTCCGGCCCTGCCCGGGGTGCACAACACCAAGTGGGTCGGTTCGATCGAGTTCCGGAGCTGATATGGCTGCCATCATGTCCGTCGTGCGGCGCTATTACGGGGCGCGTCCCCTGCATTTGCTGGCCTTGACGACCTGTTTCGCGTTCGTCGGGTACGTCGTCGCGGTCATCGGGCCGAAGACGTTGTGGAACACCCAGGTCTGGTGGCAGTCGATCCTCGTCTGGTTCCTCGGCGCGATCATCGCCCACGACCTACTGCTCTTCCCGCTCTACTCGCTGGCCGACCGCTCCCTGCGCGCGGGCCTGCGGGCCGTGCGCGGGCGCACGCCGGCACCATCGCCGAAAGTGCCTCCCCTCAACTACATTCGCGTGCCGACGATGGGTTGCGGACTGCTTTTCCTGCTCTTCTTTCCCGGAATCGTCCGCCAGGGACAGGCGACCTATCTCGCCGCCACCGGACAGAACCAGCAGCCGTTCCTCGACCGCTGGCTGCTGCTGACCGCGCTGATGTTCGGGCTCAGCGCGGTCGTTTACGCCGCGCGAGTGTCGATACTCGCGAAACACGAACCAACGCAGCCGAAGTCGACGAGCGAATCCTCCACCGAAAGCCGGGAGCGGTCCCCGTGAGCGCATCGGCCTCGAACAACGGGCGAACGCAACTCTGCGATCGGCCTTTTCAGTTCGGTTGGCTGCCGATCGACCGCGCCAGGAACGGCCAGGAACGGTGCAGGTCGTCCTCCCGGTAGCCCCACGAATGGGTGCCGACCGGCCGATCGTCGACTGTCACCGGAATATTCAGCTCGTGCAGCCTGTCGGCCCGGTTCATCGTGCAGAAATGGACCGCGGCCTCGATCGGCCCGCCGAGCGCGGTCTGCGCCGGCAGCGGAATGCGCCCCTCCGCCACCCGCCGATCCGCCGGAATGTCGTGCGGTGCGGCCGGAACGCCGCTGCCCGAGCTCATATAGATCGCGGTCCCGCGCAGCCGATCCGCGTTCACCAGCGGGTCGTTCGCGCGCCAGAGCGGGCCGCCCGCCGGGCCCCACATATTCTCCACGCTGCGTGCCCCGCCCCAGTTCTCGACAGTGAGCCGCACGAACTCGTGCCCGATCGGATCCGAGGTCTGCGCGCAGCCGCTGTAGGAGGCCACACTCGCCCAGAAGCCCGGCTTGGCGATAGTCAGGTTCAACACCGACGTGCCACTCATCGACACGCCCACCACTGTGCGGTTTCCGTTGGCGCCCAAGAACTTCTCTATCACCGGAGGCAGCTCGTCGTTGAGGAAGGTCTGCCATTTCTCGACGCCGAGAACAGGGTCATCGCGCACCCAATCGGTGTAATAGGAACTGGCGCCGCCCATCGGGTTGACGACATTGACATCCTTGTCGCGCAAGAATTTCAGCGCATCGGTCTGCGCGTCCCACCCGCTCTCGTTCGGCCCGCCCTGTGAGCCGTTGAGCAGATACATGGTGGGCTTGTCACGAGCCGCCCGAACCACCCGCAACCTCGACTGGTTCGAAGTCGAATCGGTCCGCGGATACCTCGACGCCGACACCGTCGCCTACTACCAGGTCACCATGAACCTATTCGTCGGTGTCGTCGATTCGGAAGCCGACCTTTGACGGGCAGTGAGAGCGGGACGCGTCACTGACTCATGGTGCTCGGTGTCCAGCGGTCCGCCGCCGGAAGCACCCTTCGCCCACACGTGCACGCAGTCCGCCCGTTGACCAACGCAATTCGAAATCGACTTCAGGAGAAGCTCTTTCATACGTATCGCCACGGGCGGCATCTCCGTGACCGTCCCACAGCGCCCGTTTCGACCAGGCATGGAAGGTTATCGGGGCGATCTTGCCAACATGCGCGGTCAACGCAGGACGGATCGGGGCGACTCCGTACCGAGTGCGATACTCGGCGCTGAACGCACAGAATATCGGTGTCGCGGGTCGCTCTTCCCTGCGAGAAAATTTGTTGCCGCCTCATGGATTTCGATTGTTTCGGCGTTCTCGAGTTCGAGTTCGCGGATCTCCCGCGCGTCGTCGATTGAGACGCCCTCGGCTCACCCGCATCGACCTCGGCTCGGCGGAGCCACTTACGCAGTGCCACGCTGCGGTTTTCCCACGATCTCGATCGCTCCGAGCGCCTCAGCCTACCGGGAGTTTCACCACCGGATCGGCGCCCAGGTCGGTGATATAAATGTTGCCCGCCGTGTCGACTGCCACACCCTGGGGATTCTTCAGGCCGGTGAACGGCAGCGGAGTCGGCGTCGACGCACCCGCCGCCAACCTCACCACCCATTGATTACCCCAGTCGACGACGTACAAGTCTCCCGCCTTGTCGACCGCCACGCCCTGAGGATCCTTCAGCCCGGCGAACGGCAACGTGGTCGGCGTCGACGCACCCGCCGCCAACCTCACGACCCGCTCGGTACTCAATTCGGTGACATATACGTTGTGCGCAGCGTCGACCGCGACCCCGTGGGGATCTCGGAGCCCCGTGAACGGCAGCGTCGTCGGCGCCGATGCACCCGCCGCCAACCTCACCACCCGATCGTTGCCCCGGTCGCTGACGTACACATCTCCCGCCGTATCGACCGCCACCCCCTCGGGATCCTTGAGCCCGGTGAACGGCAGCGGGGTCGCCGTCGACGCACCCGCCCCCAACTTCACCACCCGATTGTTACTCGTGTCGGTGACGTAAACGTTGCCTGCCGTGTCGGCCGCCACACCCTGGGGATTATTCAGCCCGGCGAACGGCAGCGGGGTCGGGGCCGACGCACCCGCCGCCAACTTCACCACCCGATCGTTACCCATGTCGGTGACATATACGTTGCCAGCCGCGTCGACAGCCACATCGGTGGGCAAGCTGACGCCGGTGAACGGCAGCGCAGTCTGTGCCGAGTAGGCCGAGTTGACAGGCGGGGGCGAGCTGCCACCGCCGCCCGATTGCCGTTGAACACCGATGACGACAGCTACGGCGGCCACCACCGTAACCGCGACCGCGGCGGCGAGCAGCCCGGCGGTCTTGGGCGACAATCTGATTCGCCGCCCACGGCGCGCAGCCCCAGTGGTGCTGACCGCGGAATCGCCCAGCGCGGCGTTGGCCGCCGCCGCCAGCTCGCGTACGGTCTGGTAACGCTCCTCGGGGTTTTTGGCCATGCCCTTGGCGATGACAGTATCGAACGCAGTCGGTACATCGGGTGTAGTGGTGCTGGGACGCGGCGGCGGGGTGTGCAGGTGATGGGCGATAACACCCTGCACCCCCGCTGCGCTCGCGAACGGTGCTCGACCGGTCAGGCACTCATACAGCACGCACGTCAACGCGTAGACGTCCACTCGAGCATCGGCCTTGACCTCCGCGCCGATCTCCTCCGGCGCCATGTAGGCGACGGTGCCGATGGTCTCACCGATCGAGGTCAGCGTACGGTCGTCGGCGGCGTGGGCGATCCCGAAGTCGATCAGGGAGGCGAACTCATCGGCCCCCAGCAGGATGTTGGTGGGTTTGACATCGCGGTGTACCAGCCCGACATCGTGGGCCGCCTGTAGCGCGCCGGCCACCTGCGTGATGATCGACACCGCCCGCCGCGGCGACAAGGCCCCTTCTCGCGTAATCACCTTGCGCAGGTCGGTGCCCTCGATCAAGCGCATATTCAGATAGAGCCTACCGTCGATATCGCCGAAGTCGTGGATGGGGATCACATGCGGCTCGGTCAACTGCGCCACCGCCCGGCACTCCCGGCGGAACCTCTCGCGCAGCTGCTCGTCATCGGCAAAGCGCTCAGGCAACACCTTGAGTGCTACCACCCGGTTGGTCAGCGAATCATGCGCCCGCCACACCTGGCCCATGCCACCCTGACCCAGCAGCGTCAACAGCCGATATCGCCCGAACGCCTCCGCTGAGATCGTGTCCCCGCCACCAACTGACGTGTCATCCATTGTGTCGTCCCGTGACCATCCGACTGGCGAAAGGTGTACATGCCTGCGTCCCATCCCCGCCCTAGCTGGTACCCCACCCCAGTTGATTCAGCCAGGCCAGACAGTCGAGAGTCGGCGCTATCCAACCACAAACCTGTCGCGACACAAGCGTACCTCTTTGCTCTTGATTCAACCGCCCGTAACCGGTGTAGCCAGTGTCTGCCAGCCACACGACCACGTCACGGACCTGCGCGGCGGCTACCGCGGTGGCGTACACAACAGTCCATCGATCCTGTACGTTGTCTCGATCCTCGCGTTCGACGCACAGCCCGTCGGCCCAGATGCCTCTGGCTCCCGTGAGCAACCACCTGGGGGGAGTGTCGGGATAACGGCGGATCTGACCTCGGTCTAGACGACGGGTCGGCCGGAGGCCGAGATCGTCTCCAGTTACGCCTGCGCGCAGGACCGCCAGCTCTGCATGCCGATCACGGAACGTGATTTACGTCGTGATTGTTCGGTGAGAACCTGCGACGACTCTGAAGCTCTGCTTCAGAAGTGTCGTCGAGCATCTGCCTCACAACGAGGATCGAGATAGCGAAATACCCACATGCGGGGCACTTTTCGAAGAAGTTCAGAATCTCATGGGCAGCAACACGCACCGGAGCGTCACGACCACTCGAAATCGAGGTATACGAAAATCGTGACGGCGCAACGTATTCAGCAGCGCGACGAACCGTCCTCACCGCGGCGTGTAGGCCGGCATGACTTGAGTATCGCCGTTCTGGTCCATGGATTCTCCGATGGCGATCTGGGCCTGCTGCGGAAGCGTGTGCATGATCTCGAGGACCCGGCGGCGGCGACGTTCCACGGCCTGACGCACCGGCATACCCGGCTGCGCCTTCATCTGCGGCGGAATACCCTCGACCTCGTCGATACCCGAGTCGTAATGGCCGGCGTCGGCGAGGGCCTGCTCGCGCGCCATCTGGGCCTCGTCCTTCTCCTCCGACATACCGATCGGGCCGACCATGCGGCCGTTGAGGAATTGCTTGACCACCGGCTCCTCCGAGGTCAGCAGAACCTCGCGCGGGCCGAACATGACCAACTGCCGGCGGAACAGCATGCCGATGTTGTCGGGCACCGTCCGCGCCAGGTTGATGTTGTGGGTCACGATCAGAATCGTCGCGTCGATCTGCGCGTTGATATCGATCAGCAGCTGCGACAGATACGTCGTACGCACCGGGTCCAGACCGGAGTCCGGCTCGTCGACGAGGATGATCTGCGGGTCCAGCACCAGCGCGCGGGCCAGACCGGCACGCTTGCGCATACCACCGGAGATCTCACCGGGCAGTTTGCCCTCGGCGCCGAGCAGACCGGTCAGCTCGAGCTTCTCCATCACGATCTGCTTGATCTCGGATTCGCTCTTCTTGGTGTGTTCCCGCAACGGGAAGGCCACGTTGTCGAACAGGTTCATCGAACCGAACAACGCACCGTCCTGGAACAACACGCCGAACAACTTGCGGATCTCGTAGAGCTCCTTGTTCGAACAGGTTGTGATATCGGTCCCGTCGATGAAGATCGAGCCCCGCTCGGGGCGCAGCAGACCGATCAGCGACTTCAAAAACACCGACTTACCCGTACCGGACGGGCCGAGCAGAGCACTGACTTCCCCCGGAGGCAGTGTCAGAGTGACGTCCTGCCAAATACGCTGGGAACCGAAAGATTTCGTAACACTCTCGGTTTTGACCTCAACACCCACGACAATCCCTTCTCGATATCAGTGCGCAGATCAGCGCGGCGCACTACCCAGCGCGGAGTCGATTCCGCTGATCTCGGTGATTGTCCAGTTCTTGCCACTGTCGATGCTGAGTTTGTACGTTGCCGTCGATTGCACGCCGTCGGGAGCCTGGACATTTTTGGTGAGCACGTCGACGAAACAGATCACATGGAACACACCGTTGGACTCCGACTCCGTCTTCGCAGCGATCGGGTGGGCGGTGGATGACCATTGAAGCGGTCCGATGAGCTGCTCCATGGACGTAGCGGCCTTGCTCAACCGGTCGGTCAGTTCGGGCGTGGTGTTCTTCGTCAACCTGCCGCGCCACTCCTGAGTGTTCTGAAAACTCATCTGCGCCGCACCGGTCGCGTAGTCGAGGGCGACCTGTTCCGCGTGCCGCTGATTCGCTGCGTCGGTGTCCCGACGATCGAGCCCGTCGGCGGCCGAATGCCACTTCCAGCCGAGCACTGCGATAACGACGGATACCACCACAGCCGCCAGGATCGCCCCGGCCCTGCGCGTCACAATAGGTCGACGACTGTTCCGCCGCCACACCGCATTTCCTTCCGCGCGATCGGCGACTTCTGTGTTCTCGTTCTCTTCGATGACCGCTGTGGCCGATGACTTCTCCGGCATCAACCTGTTCCTTCCGATTCGGGACTTCTAATTAGGGGGCGAGACCGCTGGGACGTGCACGGTGAGTGCGCCAGGAGGATCCGTGGCAGCGAGCACGCGGCCCAGTAGGCTTCCGAGGTCGACCGTTCGCAGTGCGGCGCCGCCGGCCTGGGCAGCGGGCAAGAGATTTACGCCGATAACCTTCAGATCGGATGCCGTGTGATCGAGAAATTTTTGTAGTTCGCCGAAGAGTGGACTGGCACCGTCGCGAATACCATCCAGCAACGGGCCGCGCCGCATCGCGTCGCGCACCGAGTTCAGCAGATCCTGGAATCCGACGCCGAAACCGGCGAGCTGCGGACTCGTCGCAGCGAGGCTTGCGGGGACATCGCCGGATCGCATCAGCAACGGCTGTAGCGTGCTGAGCAGGGTGACCAAGTTGTCGGTCTGCTCGGTGAATTCGGCTGCGAGCAAGGAGCCGGCGCGGTTGAGGTCGCCGATCACTTGCACACCACCAGGCAGGCCGATATCGAGAGCGTGAAAGATCCCCTGGACCTGATCAGGGGCGACCTGCTGTAGCAGGTGCGTCAGCCGGGCCGAGAGTTCCTCGAACGTGGTCGGGACCGAAACTCGGTCCGCCGCGACCTGCGCACCGTCAGCCAGGTAGGGCCCGTTCGCGGTGTCGGGAAGCACGGAGATGTACGACTCGCCGAGCGCGGAAAGATTGTCGATCCGGAACCAGCTTCGCACGGGAATGTGATGGGAGTCCTCATAGCGAAGGGCGAGCCGGACGCCGCCTGCCACGGGCGTGATCGCGGTGACCTTTCCGATGGGCACGCCGCGCAGCAAGACGCGGGCGCCGACCAGGACGCCGTTGGTGTCCGGCACTGTCATGGTGGCCGTGCGGGTGTCGCGGAATCGGTCGACATCCAGGCCGACGCGCTGGATATAGAGCAACGACAACGCGGTCAAGGCCGTCATGGCCACCACCGAGACACGGGTGCGGGTGATCATCGAACTGCTCCCAGCATGCGCAGAATGGATGTTGCGTCACCGATGAGCTCGTCACCGTTGCCGCTGCTCACCGAGGTGACGTTCACAGCGGGATGTTGCGCGAAGGGCAGCAGCGTGGTGCGAAGGAAGTTGTTTATCCGCACCATGGTCGCGGGCGCGCCGTCCCAGATGCCGCGTCCTGATTCCGCCGTTCCGGCCAGTGAATTCAACATCGGAGTGAGCCAGAGCCCACCTTCGAAGATGGATCCGACCGACGGTAGCAGCGTGCTGATGTGAGCGACGACGGCGCGCGCCACATTGTGCCAGTAGTAGGCGCCCTGCTCACCGAAGGCGGCCTGCCATTCGGTGGCCTTGTCGTCGACCGCAGTCGCGGTGTCGTTGAATCCGTTCAGCAGTCGATCGAGTTCCGCAGTGCCGGAAGCCAGATCGGACATGTCCGCCGCGACAGTGGAAGCCATTCGCCTGACGTCGGCAAGCGCCGGCATGGTCCGGTTCAACGTTGCCATGGTGTCCTGCATCTTCTGGATGCTGCCGCCGTTGACGAAATAGGCGAGCACCGCGATGGTGTCCTCCAATTGTGGTGGTGACGTGGTGCGATTCATGGGGATCACCCCGCCCGGGCCGAGGAAGCCCTGATCGGGGTCTCGGTCGGTGTTCGGGATCAGCGCGATGTAGGTGTCGCCGAGCAGAGTGTTCTGCCGAATGATCGCACCGGCGTCGCCGGGCACCTTGGTGTTCCCGCTGAGCCCGACGGTGACATCGACCCCGTCCGGAGTAGATGTCAGCGCTTTTACCTGCCCTACGCGCAACCCGTCGAAGAGGACGTCCGCGCCGGAGGGCAAATTCATGACATTGTCGAATTTGACCGTCACCGTGTAGTCGGTGTGTACGCCCGCACGAACAGAAGGAAGATCGTTGGGGCCCAGGGAACATCCGGCAACCGATAGTGCGATCACCGTTCCCACGGCGATGGCGGATACCCGCAACCCGCGGCCGATTTCGGAACTTCTCACGACGCCCTCCGAACGATCAGGGACAGCAGATTCACTGTGCCCGGGGCGAATTGGTTGTTTACGCACTGCGGCCCGAGCAGTTCGCACGCGGCGGCGTCCACCGGAACCGATGGCGGCTGGTATGGCACCGACAATCCACCGCCGGAGTCGGCCTGGTAGTTCGCGGCGGTGACGATCGCCGGGACGGTTCCGTACAATTTCGCGAGATCCGGTGCGCGGGTGGCGGCCAGATGAATCAGTTCGGCGACCGGTCCCTGCATGAACGGCCACAGTTGTTCGCCGTAGTGGCGCTGGATGTCGTAGATGGTGGCGACCAGCCAGCCGACGCCTCGATCGAAGCGGGCGACGAACCCGAACAGTTCGGTGCCTTGGGCGGCGATTTGCGGCATCCGGTCGAGGATCGAGCTGATGCGATCCCAGTCGTGCAGGGCGTTCTCCGTCAATGGGGCCATGTTCATGATCGACGAGCCGATATCCGAGGTGACCTGGTCCGGGCTGGCGGCAGCCGAGGCCGCATGATCCAACATGGCGTGGATGGCGGGGCCTGTTCCGTCGAGTGCGGTGTCCAATCCGGCGACCGAACCTCGTACGCTCTCGTCGCTCGTCGCCGACAGCGCGTCGATGAAATCCGCTGCCGAACCGGCGATCTGGGAGATGCTCTTCGGGGTGTAGCTGCGGCTGATGGGCACACATTGCCCCGGCCGCAGGACGGGACCGGCGGTGTAGTTGCCCACCAGTTCCAGGCTGCGGTCGGCGAGAAGCGATTTCGAGCGGGTGACCACCCGCACGTCCGCGGGGTAGCGTCGACCGCCGTCGAGGGCGAACTCGACGCGCACGTGGTCACCTCGCTCGGTCACGGCCCGTACCTTGCCGACCCGAAAGCCCATCTGCGTCACCGGATTACCGGGGTACAGGCCGATGGCATCGGGCATATCGACGCAGTAGCCATCGCTTGCCGCGACCGGTGCGGTGCCGACCGATCCCGTACCGCGGGCGTAGTGCACCACTGCGGTCGTGGCGAGTGCGGCTGTGGTGGCGAGCGCCAGTGTCACTACCGTGGTTCGTTTGGATACGCGCATATCAGCACTCCCGCCCGGGTATCGGAATACACAGAGAGCTGGCCAGCACACCGCCGCCGAATTCGGCCATGCCCGCCGGCGTGAGCCATTGCTCGAGTTGTCCGCGCAGCTGCGTGAGATTGTCGATGGCCGGACCGAGGTGCTGCTGCATTTCGGTGATCAGCTCCCGCAGATCGCGGAAGTGGGCGAAGACTTCCTCGGAGTGGGCCAGATAATACGACTCCAGCGGTTGCAGCCTCGACAGCGCACTGCCGAGTAGTTCGTACGCGTAGTTGAATCCCGCCGCATTGTTTTGATAGGTGGTGAGAACGGTGTCGATCTTGCCGATCAATTCGAAGATGAACCCGCGGTTGGCGTTGAAGGTCTGTAGATACTCGGCAGCCAATGCTGCCACCTGGTGAATCTGCTGCCGTTGCCGATCGAGGACTTCCGCGACGGAGTTCATGCCGTTGACGATCGTGCCCAGCGAGGTGGTATTCGCCTGCAGTGCTTGTGCGACCTGGCGCAGATTGGCGTTCATGGTTGCGGCATCCACATGGTCGGTGACAGTGGGTGCGCTCTGCAGCACATCACCGATCGAGTACGGCATCGCGACCCGGTCTACCGGAATCACGCCGTTGTGGTCGGTACGGGAACCGAGCGGGATGAGCGATACCGCGTAGCCGCCGACAGGGGTCAGCATTCGCACCTCGATGCGGGACTGGTCACCGACGTGGATGGTGTGGTCGATTCGAGCGCGCACGGTCACGGTGGAAGCGCCGATGGCTATGTCGGAGACCTTGCCCACGCTGATGCCGGCGACACGGACGTCGGCACCGGGTTCGACGGCGGAAGCATCGGTTGTTTCGAAGGCGATGGTCTGCTGTCCGGGCGGATGCAGGTACAGCCCGGCGAAACCGACGACGACGACCATCGTGGCGCCGACGACAGCGGTTCCCAGGAGCACGTCGTTGTGCCACACCGTGCGTGCCCGGTCGCGCAGTCCCCTTCTACCCCTTGTTATTTGGCGTTGCACAGTACGACCTCACTACCATTGAGCAGGACCTCCATATCGGGCGGCAGGTGCGCGTGCCCGTTGCTGCATCGAGCGGCCTCCGGACGAGGGTGCGCGACCTGCAGCCCGGCCAGCGCACCCGGCATCAGCCGAAACGAATCCACGGCCTCGGTGAGCGAGGCGAATGCGTGGCCGACCAACGCGTCCACGTCCAGGTCGCTGCGAAATCCCAGCGCCGCGAGCAGTCGCTCGATCGGCTCGACCAGCGCCGGGCCGGCCGATGCGGTCTTGGGGAACTCGTCGAGCACCGTCATGGCGTTGCTGATGGGCAGACTCATGGCCTTCAGGAACTCGATCACATACGGTGACCGGCCGCCCATGGAGTCGGCGATCCGCGCGACGTTGCCGGTCAGGGTAGAGATCAGCCGCTGACGGTCCTGGGCGCAGGAGGCCAGCCGCTGCGCACTGTCCAACATCGGCGCCAGCCCTCCGCCATCGCCCTGCAGCACCGCGATGGCGTTCTCGGCGAAAGCATTGATCTGGTCGGTGTTCATGGTCGACAGCACCGGCTGCAAACCGTTGAACAGGGAAGTGATGTCGAACGAGGGGCGCGTGGCCGAGGCACTCAGGTGATCGACCGGTTTCCCGGGCTGCGCACCCATGCTGACATCGATGAAGCGGACTCCGGTCAGGTTCTGATACTTGATCGCGAGCGTGGTGGTATCTGTGAGCTGATACCGGCGTTCCATCGAGAAGGTGACCCGCGCGGCCATCCCAGCGCCCTGATGGATCAGTTCGACGCCCGTTACTTTGCCGATACGCAACCCCTCGAGCCGCACATCGCCGTTCACGCGGAGGCCGGAAACATCGGTGAATTCGGCGGAGTAACCACGGGTGCTCTGCTCGACCGGGTTGCGCATCGCGTTGAGCACGATCACGAAGAGCAACACGGTCACCACGGCCACCGCCGCGAGTTTGATTGCGGCCCAGAGTCGTCCGCGTCCGCTCGCCATCAGTGTCCCCCTCGCGCCGGTCCGGAGAGCGCGCCGAGCTGTGCCAGCGGTCCGGCGAGCGCCGGTACACCGTCCAGCACGACCCGCAGTTGCAGCGTCTTCTGCTCCGGGGTGCCGCTGAACGACGATTCGATCCTGTCGACGGCGGCGTTCAGTTCGCTCATTCGGCCGTTGCCGAGCAGGCCGGGCAGTGGAGCGACGACCTCGTTCACCGATGCGGTGACCGGGGTCAGTTCGCTGTCGTGCGAGGCCAGCAGGGAGCCGGCCAAGCCGAAAAGGTCCGATGCCGCCAGGGTCAATGCTTGATCGGTTTCGGACATGAAGGCGTCGTCCACACCGGTGCTTCCGTCCGGGCGCTTGTTGTAGGCGCTGTTGTAGATCGCATACAAGGCGTCGGCCGCGCCCCGGCCGAAGGCCGGTAGCTGTGTCAGCACGTCGTTGGCACGGATCAGCAACTCGACCGGCATGTGCTGCTGGGTGCGTGACATCTGCTGGGCGATGATCACGCCGGTGCGAATCAACGGTGCCAGGCCGTTGGCATAGGTCATCATCTTGTTCAACGTGGCGATCATGCTCGAGGTGAGCGTGCCGTCCACGACCGTCGATACCTGCTCCAGCATCGTGGACATGGTGAAATCGGGTGCTGTGGTGCGCTGTAGGACCTCGCCGCTGGTGAGGGCCGCACCGCCGGGACGTTCGATCAGGTTCACCGCGGTGACACCGAAGTAGTTCTCCGGCCGGAAATCGACATCGAGACTGTCGGTGAGGATCGTGTCCATCCCTTGGTCGAGCACGAGAGCCACTTTCACGGTGCCGGGGCCGAGCGCGATGACCTCGGTGACATTGCCGACCTCAGCGCCACGGACGAGCACCTTCGATCCGGCTTCGACACCCGGTCCCAGTGCGGGTACCACGATTTGCAGCCGGATCCCCTGCGGCGCTGTCACTTTCGAATAGGTCCAGGATCCCGCGACTACCGCGATCACCATCACGAGGGCCGCGGCGCCGCCACACAGCGCCAGTACCCGTAGTTGGCTGCGCCGGTCGCCTCGGATGAAGTCTTGATTGATATGTCTGGCCATATTCATCCCCTGAATGGAAGTTCGGGGTTGAGGCCCCAGATGGCAACTGTCATCAGAAAATTGAGAACGACGATGGCGACCAGGCTCGCCCGGATGGCACGCCCGGAGGCGATTCCGACGCCCTCGGGTCCACCTGCGGCGAAATAGCCGTAGTAGCAATGGATCATGGTCACCATGGCGCAGAAGACGAGTGCCTTGGCCACGGACGCGACAAGGTCACCGGCATTGACGAACTGGGCGAAGTAATGGTCGTACGTACCCGAGGGTTGCCCGTACCCGATCTTGATGATCAGGCCACCGGTGATGAAGCTGACCACGATGGCCATCAGATAGCCCGGCAGTACCACCAGCATGCCGCCGACCAGACGGGTTCCCACCACGAACGGAATCGCTTGCAGCCCCATCGATTCGGTGGCATCGATCTCCTCCGAGATGCGCATGGCGCCGATCTCGGCGGTCATCCGGCAGCCGGCCTGGGCGGCGAAGCCGATCCCGGTGATGATCGGCGCGATCACTCTGATGTTGCCGAACGAGCCGATGATGCCCGTCAACGCGCCGAACCCGAGCAGATCGAAGGCCATGAACGCCTGAATCGCCACCACCGCGCCGACCGCGACGCCCAAAAAGAACATCAAGCTCAGCACGCCACCGTCGACGATGAGCGAGCCGCTGCCCCAGGCCATATCGCTCATGGTCTTGAGCGTCTGCTTGGAGTAATGCCGCACCGTCTTCGGCAGGGACGTCAGCGTCTTCCAGGTGAACGCCACGATCTGCCCGAACTCGTACACGAGGCCCAGCAGCGAGCTGGTCGCAGCGCGCCCGGTGCGCGCCAGTGGTCCGGGCCGGGTCAGCGGGTAATTCAGACTGTCGATACTCATGCCAGCCTCGCCGGAAAGAACATGTTCTGCAGCTGGCTCACGGCCAAGTTCGTCATGAAGATGCAGAAAACACTGAGCACGACGGAGGCGTTGACGGCGTTGGCGACCCCCTTGGGGCCACCGGTGGCCTCCAGACCACGCAGGCTGGCGATCGTCACCACGATGATCGCGAACAGAAGAGCCTTGACCACAGAGAAGACCAGATCGACCGGCGTGGCGAAGGCGCCGAAGGACTGCCAGAAACTGGCCGGCACCACCCCGTTGACGTTGGTCGAAATAATAAGACCGGCCGCCACACCCGCCGCGATGATCAAAATGCACAGCGCCGGCGCGATCGCGACCATCGCGATGAAACGGGGAACCACAAGTCGCTGCACCGGATTGACACCCATCACGCGCATGGCGTCGATTTCTTCCCGGATGGAGCGAGCGCTCAGGTCCGAGGCGATGGTGGATGCGGCCGCTCCACTCATGAGCAGGCCGGCGGCCATCGGCGCACCCTGACTCACTACGCCCAAACCGCTCGCAGCACCGGCAAGCGAGTTGGCACCGACCTGATCCATCACGCCCCCGACCTGTACCGACACCTCCGCGCCGATCGGCACTGCCATCAGTAGCGCGGGTAATGCGGTGACTTTGAACAATTTCCACATCTGCTCGATCACCTCGCCGACCGGCAACCGCGCGCCGAATGTGTCGACGACCGAGAAGCGTGTCACGTCTACGCCCAGGCGCGCCGATCTACCCAGCGTGCCGAGGCCGCGCAGGATACGGTCCACGAACGAGTCGCAGACACGCTGCGCAATCCCCCCGGATACAGAAATACTCACTGCACATCTCCTGTGGCAGGTCGGATCGAACGAACTGGGCGGGAACGACTCAGCCCATGAGGCGGCGCAGTATCTTCTGCATCGTCGCGCCATAGGGCGGATAGGCCGCCGCGGGGTCGGGCCGTGACGGCTTGCGCAGCACAGCCTTGTAGTGGCTGAAAGTATCGAACCCGTGTTTGCCGTGGTAGTTGCCCAGCCCGGAGTCACCGACTCCGCCGAAGGGCAGTTCGGGCACCAGCAGGTGATACAGCAAGTGGTTCACCACCACCGCACCGGAGGATGTCTGCTCCAGCACCGTGCGCTCGGTATCCCGCGAGGAGGTGAACAGGTACAGCGCCAGTGGCTTGGGCCGGCGATTGACGAATTCGATGGCATGCCGGACGTTTTCGACCGACAGCAGCGGCAGGATCGGTCCGAAGATCTCCTCGCGCATGAGCTCGGAGCTGGGGTCCGGATCAGTCACCAGGGCGGGTGTCAGGGTCAGCTTCGCTCGATCGATCGCACCGCCGAACTGTTCGCCACCGTGGCTGGCCAGCGCACCGGCCAGCCGGTCGAGTTGGCGTTCGTTCACGATGCGAGTGGTGTCGTTCGAGCCGTGCGCCGGCAGTTCCGCGAGCAGTCGTTCCACCAGTTGTGGCCGCACCGCGTCCTCGACCAGCACGTAATCCGGCGCGATGCAGGTCTGCCCGGCGTTGATGGACTTGGCCCAGGCGATCCGGCGAGCGGCGACCTCGATGTCGGCATCCGCGGTGACGATCACCGGACTCTTGCCGCCCAGCTCCAAGGTCACGGGAGTGAGATGCTGTGCGGCCGCCGTCATCACGGCTTTGCCCACCGTGGTCGAACCGGTGAAGAAGATGTGGTCGAAGCGCTGCTTCAGCAACCGGCGGTTGACCTTACCGTCGCCGAGGACCACTCGGACCGCCTCGGGATCGACATAACGCGGCAGCAACCGGGCCAGCAGCGCACCGGTACGGCCGGCGGCGTCGGAGGGCTTGAGCACCACGGTATTTCCCGCTGCAAGTGCGCTCACCAGAGGTTGCACAGTAAGCAGTACCGGGAAGTTCCAGGTGCCGAGGATCAGCACGACCCCCAGCGGCTCGGGCAGTGACCACGCCTTACCCGGCGCCGTCGCCGCGCTCATCCGCACCGGGTTCGGCCGCATCCAGTGCGCCAGATGTGACAGGGTATGGCGAATCTCGTGCCGCACCGGCCCGATATCGGCCATGAACGTCGCCATCGGACTCCGGCCCAAATCGGACTCGACTGCCGCCGCGATTTCGGGTTCGCATTCATCGATGAACCGGAGCAGCCCTTCCAATTGCGCGGTCCGCCAGGACAAGGAACGTGTCCGGCCACTGCCGAAAGCCGCGCGAGCACTGTCCAGGTCGGCGGTGAAATCCTGGTCGAACGCACCACTCGCCTTCGCGGTGGCCGCGGCGGTCATCGCTGGACTCCAGCGCGATCGCGGGATGTAGGGGCGCCCCCCACCATGGCCACAAAAGTGGCTGGAACAGGAATAACTTCGAACATGACGAGCACCATACATAGTGTTCAGATGTAATGTCAATCACGTTCTCTACCCGGCCGGAAGGCGTTGCGAATTGGGGGAAACATCTTGTCTGTACATTGTGTATGGACTACGCTGCCGATCCATGTCCGACTGGGAAATTGTTTCTCGTACAAATGTCCTCGAAATTCGCCGTTCCGGTGCCATTTCACAATTGGTCCTGGCTCGCCCGCAGGCCCTCAACGCCTTCGACCTCGCGCTGCAGAGCGAATTACGCAATGCCGTGGAAACGGCGGCTACCGACGATTCGGTGCGCTGCGTGATACTCACCGGCGCCGGTCGTGCGTTTTCTGCCGGCGCCGACCTTTCACTCGATGACCTGTCCGACGGAACCCGGCTGGCACCACGGACCGAGGAAGAGCTGCGCCTGCGGTACAACCCGACAGTGCGTGCCCTGCGAAACATGCCCAAACCGGTGATAGCCGCGGTCAACGGCGCCGCCGTCGGCGCGGGATGTTCGCTCGCGTTGGCCTGCGATCAGATCGTGGCGGCTCGGTCGGCATCCTTCACCCTCGCGTTCGCGCGAGTCGGTCTGACCTTGGACGCCGGGTCGTCACTGCTGCTCGGAGCACGGGTGGGCCTGGGCCGGGCTACCAGGATGGCGCTGCTGGCAGACCGCGTCGACGCCGAGACCGCCCTGAGATGGGGCATGGTCGATGAGATCGTGGACGACGACGCGTTGCCCGGACGCACCGGCGAACTGGCTGCCCAGCTGGCCGCCGGACCCACAGGCGCGTTCGCGGCGACCAAACGCAGCCTCAACACGGCGCTGCTCTCCGGACTGGACGCGAGTTTCGAAGTCGAGGTGGCCGGCCAGACGCGATTGGTCGATTCACCCGATTTCCGGGAGGGGGTCACCGCCTTCACACAGCGACGGCCCCCTGCGTTCACCGGAAACTGAAAGTGCCGCCGCTCAGTCTGTTTCGGCAAGAGCGGCAAGCAGCGCCGCATCGAACTCGGCAGCGGCTTCCAGCATCGGATAGTGGCCGGTGTCGAGTTCGACGAGCGTACTGCCGAGACGCTCGCACACCCAGCGCGCGCCGCGCACCGACAATGCGGGGTCGGCAGTGCCGATGATCTGAGTCACCGGTATCGCCACCCGGTCCAGGATGTGGGTCTGATCGGTGCACAGAAGGGTCCGCATCGCGGCCCGGGCCGCCCAGCTCGGCGTCTGCAGCGAGACTCTGTGCAGCCAGTCGAGCAGGTCCGGGTTCGGCGGTTGCTTGAATGGATCGCCCACCGCACTGCGGCGCAGGGCGATCCGGTCGCGGTGCTCGGCGTTGAGGATGGCGGTCAACGGCCCCTCGGCGGGCACGCCGAAAGGGAAGGACTCGGTACGAGACGCGGCGACACCATTCGAGGCGACCATGACGACGCGTTCGACCGCGGCCGGATGATCACAAGCCAGGCGCAGTGCGACCATGCCGCCGAGCGACCAGCCCACCACCGCCGCGATCGGAATGCCGAGGGCGACCAGCACGTCGGCCGCGTCCTCGGCGAGTGATCCGATGTCGTACCCGTCCAGCGGCGCGTCGGAACCGCCGTGACCACGCATATCCATGGCCAGCACCTGATAGCCGGCGTCCGCCAATACTCGGATCTGCCGGTCCCAGACCTCCCCACTGAGACTCCAGCCGTGTATCAGGAGGACCGGTCGCCCCGTCCCCAGCACCCGGACGTTGATGCGCACATTGTCACGGGTCTCGACGAGGCGTTCGGACATGGTTCTCCCTCAATGGATTACGGATGGGGCGGCCCGGGACGGGCGGTTCGGACGGAGCCGAGAACTACAGCGGCCCCGGAAAACTCAGGAGCGCACAGGCTCCGGGGCTGCGTGTGCGGCCGCGAGTGTGCCGCCCTCGCCGGCCAGCGCGACCAGTGAGGCCGGCGGTGCGAAGCGGTCGCCGTAAGCGGCGGCCAACTCCTCGGCACGGCGCACGAAACCCGCTACGCCTCCGGCATATCCGTCGATGTACTGCAGAACACCACCGGTCCAGCCGGGATAACCGATGCCCAGCAACGAGCCGATGTTGGCATCGGGCACCGACTCCAGAACACCCTCGTCGAGACACTTCACCGACTCGATCGCCTCGACGAACAGCATTCGCTCCTTGACATCGGTGAACGGCACATCCGCCCGCGACGCCCCGAAAGCCTCTGCCAGATGCGGCCACAGTCGCTGCCGGACACCGTCGACGTATTCGTAGAAGCCGGCCCCCGCCAACCGACCGGCGCGGCCGAACTCGTTCAACATGCGATCGAGCACCGCCTCGGCCGGATGCGCGACCCAGGTGCCGCCCGCGGCATTCGCGGCGTCGCGGGAAGCGTCACGCACTCGCCGCAGCAGTTCCAGATTCAGCTCGTCGGCCAGTTGCAGTGCCGGGGCCGGGTAGCCCGCCCGGGTCGTCGCCTGTTCGATCACCGGCGCCGGCACACCTTCTCCCAGCATGGCCAACGCCTCGTTGACGAAGGTGCCGATCACCCGGCTGGTGAAGAACCCCCGGCTGTCGTTGACCACGATCGGTGTCTTGGCGATCAGACGCGCCAGATCCAATGCGCGGGAAAGGGTTTCCTGCGAGCTGCGCCCACCCTTGATGATCTCGAGCAGCGGCATCCGGTCCACCGGGCTGAAGAAGTGCAACCCGATGAAGCGTGCAGGGTCGGTGACACTGTCGGCGAGCCCTGTGATCGGCAGGGTAGATGTGTTCGATCCGATCAGCGCGTCGGGGGCCAGCAGCGGCTCGATCTCACGAAGCACATTCGTCTTGAGCGCTGGATCCTCGAAGACCGCCTCGATCACGAGATCGGCACCGGCCGCGTCGTCGGCATCGGCGGTCGGCTGGATACGAGCCAGCACCTCGTCCCGGAACTTCGCGGAGACCAGCCCGGACTTCACTCGCTTGTCGAGCACCCGCTGCGAATAACCTTTGCCACGCTGTGCGGCCTCGGCGGTCACGTCTTTGAGTACGACCTCGATTCCCGAGACCGCACACTGGTACGCGATTCCCGCACCCATCATCCCGGCACCGAGCACGATCGCCTTACGCGGCGACCACGGCTCACGCGCCGCATCACGGCCGCGAGGTCCGCTGACCACTTGCATATCGAAGAAATTCGCCTGAATCATATTCTTCGCGATCTGGCCGGTCGCCAGATCCAGGAAGTAGCGCGCCTCGATCGTCAAGGCGTTGTCGACATCGACCTGAGCGCCTTCGACCGCTGCGGCGAGGATGTTCTCCCGCGCCGGGCAGGGAGCGCCTTTCGTCTGCGCACGTAGGCTGGCCGCCAGGGCGGGCAGGGTCGCGGCCAGCGCCTGCCCGCGGTCGCCCGGAGCGCCGCCGGGAATGTTGAATCCCGTTGTGTCCCATGGCTGTCGAGCATCGGCGTGCTCCCGGATCCAGGCCGCTGCGGCCGCGGGTAGTTCAGCTACGGTGGACACGGCTTCATCGACGAGACCGAGTTCGCGCGCGTGGGCCACCGTGTGTTTTTTGCCGGTGAGCAGCAGTTCCTGCAGTGCCACCCGGACTCCGAGCATGCGCACCGATCGCACCACGCCCCCCGCACCGGGCAGCAGCCCCAGCGTGACCTCCGGCAGTCCGAGGCGCAGATCGGGCGCATCGACGACGATTCGGTGGTGGGCGGCCAGGGCAAGTTCCAGACCGCCTCCCAGTGCCGAGCCGTTGATCGCCGCGACCACCGGAACCGGCAGTTTCTCCAGCCGCCGCAGCAGGGCGCTGTTGCGTTCGACGAACGCGGCGAACTCGTCGAGCCGGTCGCGGCTCGCCGTGCGCAGGTCGTTCAGGTCACCACCGGCGAAGAAGGTCTTCTTGGCGGAGGTGATGATCACCCCCGTCACATCATCGGCCCGCTCGATAGCGTCGAGTTCGGCGGCGAGGGACTCCACGAACAGTGAATTCATCGTGTTGACACGTTGATTCGGGTCATCGATCGTCAAGGTGACGATCCCGTCCGGATCGCGCGTCAGGTGAATTGCGCTGGCAGTACTCATCGTATTTCCGTGTCCTTTTGGGTTCGTCGACGATCAGAGGGCTTCTACGACGGTGGCGATGCCCATCCCGCCACCCACACACAGCGTCACCAGGCCATATCGGCCGCCGGTTCTGTGCAGTTCGTCCAGCACGGTGCCTACCAGCATCGCCCCGGTGGCGCCGAGCGGATGGCCCATCGCTATCGCGCCGCCGTTGACATTGACCTTGTCGAGATCGACGGCGAGATCCTTGACGAAACGCATGACGACCGAGGCGAATGCCTCGTTGACCTCGAAGAGATCGATGTCTTCCACGGCCAGGCCCGCCTTGGCCAGTGCCTTGCGCGATGCCGGGGCGGGGGCGGTCAGCATGATGGTCGGGTTGTCGCCGGAGACCGCGGTGGACACGATGCGTCCGCGCGGAGTCAGCCCCAGTTCGGCGCCCGCACGCTCACTGCCGATCACCAGGAGCGCCGCCCCGTCGACGATGCCCGAGCTGTTGCCGGCGTGGTGGACATGATCGATCCGCTCGACGTGCGGGAATTCCTGCAGCGCAACAGCATCGAATCCAGCGGAGGCGCCCAGCGCGGCGAAGGATGGGCTGAGCTTGGCGAGCGACTCGACACTGGTACCCGGGCGAATGGTCTCGTGGCGGTCGAGCACGATTCGGCCGTTGCGGTCGCGCACCGGCACCACCGAACCCTCGAACCGCCCCTCCGACTCGGCCTTCGCGGCGAGCTCGTGCGAGCGTGCGGCGAACTCGTCCACATCGGCGCGCCCGAAACCCTCGATGGTGGCGATCAGATCGGCGCCGATGCCCTGGGGCACGAATCCGGTGACGAGGTTGGTCATCGGGTCTTCCATCCAGGCCGCCCCGTCGGAGCTCATCGGCACCCGGGACATGGATTCGACACCGCCTGCCAGCACCACGTCCTCGAAGCCGGAACGCACCTTCTGCGCCGCGAGGTTGACCGCTTCCAGACCGGAGGCACAGAAACGGTTTATCTGCACTCCCGCGACGGTGTGCGGCAGCCCCGACACCAGCGCGGCTGTCCGGGCGATGTCGCCGCCCTGCTCCCCCACGGGAGTCACCACGCCGAGCACGATGTCGTCGACTCGACCGGGATCCAGCGATGGGTTGCGCTCGAGCACAGCTTCGATGGTCCCGCTCGCCAGGTCGATCGGTTTGACGGTGTGCAGGGAACCGGAATTCTTACCCCGGCCCCTGGGGGTCCGGACGGCGTCGTAGATCAGCGCCTGTGTCTCCGGCATGAGGACTCCTTACCTATTGATATTCGCGAGTGCCGCTGCGATCAGGCACTTTCCGGACCATACAACGTGTATGAACTACATGTCTAGCCTTCGCAAAATGTCGCTAATTGGTTCAGGTCCTGCCGATCGGTGCGATAGGAGTTGACCGGGTGATCGTCATCGGCGTAGCCGAACGAGATTCCCACCAGCACCTGCCGATTCGCGGGCAGGCCGAAGTGCCGCCGTATGAGGGGCGCCTGAGTGGCCAGCGCGGCCTGCGGAATGGTTCCGATCCCGCGGCTGTGCGCGGCGAGCAAGAAATTCGAGACAAAGATCCCGCAATCGACGGCACCATAGGAGCCGAGCGCCCGCTCGGTGGTCACAATCGCGACGTGCGGCGCATCGAATAGTTCGAAATTGCGCAACATCTGCCGGCCAGAAGCGATCCGATCACCCTTTTCGATGCCGAGACTCGAATACAGCTGCCGGCCGCTGATCTGCCGCCGCTCGCGATATACACCTTCATACGCTTCCGGAAACGCGATGTCGGGCGACTGCTGCAACCCATCGGCAATAGCGGAGCGCAACGCAGCGCGGAAGCGCTCGGTTTCGGCCCCGCTCGTCACGTGCACATGCCAGGGCTGGGTGTTGCACCACGACGGTGAGCGACGGGCCAGGTCGAGTATCCGCAGGATCTCCTCGCGCGCAACAGGTTCCGGCCGGAATGCGCGACAACTCCATCGATCGGCCAGCAGGCGTTCCAGCGCCGCGGTGGCCTCGTCGTCGGAACGGAGAACAGCAGTGTCAGGCATGGCGGATTCCTTACCGAAGATGGCAAACGACCGGCATCGCGGGCAAGAGCCTTACGAACAACGAAGCCAGACAGTCAGTGTAGACATAGTGTTCAGTCGGGTCTACCCTCGCTGTAACCACAGTCACAACGAGGAGATGGAAATGACCAGCGCATCGACGCGCCCGGAGGCCCGCACCTTCCGCGGCGACTTGGATGTCCCGCCCGGACTTCCCCGCGGCATAGACCTCGGCCGCATCGCCAACAAGGACAAGGCGATCGCAATGTTCGGCCGTGAGATGGTCGAGAAGCTGACCGATCACGCACTGCTCGCCGACGACTACGCCTATCAGGCGATGCTCGACTTCAAGGACAAGAGCAACACCACCAACTGGCGCACGTTCGATCTGGCCCTCGAACAGGGAATCGACGCTGTCGAAGACCCGAGTCCCGGCCTGGTCGCGCTGTTCGAGCAGTTCGACCGGATCCCGGATTGGGTTGATTTCGACCAGCTCTACCGAGGCGCGGTCGCCTTCTGGCGGGCCGGCCCCATCGTCCCGCCGGTGTTGGCATGGGCGACCATCGCGGGCGGGTTCTCCATGTACAGCGCAACCAGGCCGGTGCTGTTCAGCGGGCGGCTGCAACACTCGGACAGGGTCGGCACCCGGCTGATCGAGAGCTTCCGCTACGTCGTCGCCGCCTACACACCCGGAGGAATGCACCGCTTCGACGAGGGGTTCCGGCTCACTGCCAAGGTACGAATGATCCACGCCGCGGTCCGGCACAGTCTGGGACGTTCGGAAGCCTGGGACTGGGCCCGATGGGGTGTGCCGATCAATAACCTCGACGGTATGGTCACCCAGGCGGGACAGTTCGGGGTGAAATTCATCGACGCCGTGCAAAACTCGGGCATCCGCTACAGCGATCGCGAACTCGAGGACATCTTCGCGCTCAGCCGCTACGTCGGGTACGTGATCGGAGTCCCGGAAGACATCCTGCACACCGGCTACGAAGACGCGCGGCGCAAGACCGAACTCCACACGCTGATCGAGCAGCCACCGGACGATTTGTGCCGGGAAGTGGTGCATTCCATCATCAAGTTCAGCGTTGAGAATCCGCCCGGCGACGTAGAGGTACTTCCCGGCCCGGTGGCGAAATTCATGACCACGGAGCGCCGCCTGTCCTTGGCCTACGGTCTGTTGCACTCCTGGATCCCCGCCGACGTCATGACAGCACTCGGCGCCGAACGAACGCGCTGGCGACATGTACTGCCCGCCGTCCGCCCGTTCGTCTCTGCCGCCGACCGGATCAGCCGGCTCCTCCCCCATGACGACGAACGCACCGCCTTCGATATTCTTCGCACCTTCAACGCCGCGATCGAAGTACCCGCCGGGCAGAAGGCCGCCGCAGTCGCCAACCCGGACGAAGTGCACGCCGACATCACCGCCAACAAGGGGGGCATGCCCCGGGTGAGTTCCTCATGACGCGGCCGCCCCTCGATGGAGTGCGAATCATCGAATTGGCCGGTATCGGCCCCGGCCCGTTCGCGGGAATGATGCTCGCCGACTTGGGTGCCGAGGTGATCTGCGTGGACCGACCGGGCGGCAATCCCTGGGCGGCCCAAGGACATTCGATCCTGTTTCGGAGCAGAAGACATCTCGCCCTCGATCTGAAGAACCCCGCGGGCGCGGAAGTGGTGCGCAAGCTCTGTGGCGAGGCGGACGGCCTCATCGAGACGTTCCGTCCCGGGGTGGCCGAGCGGCTCGGCGTGGGACCACAGGACTGCCTGGCCGTGAATCCGAATCTGGTATACGGCCGGATGACCGGCTGGGGGCAAACGGGGCCGATGGCATCCATGCCGGGCCACGACATCAACTACATCGCGCTGGCCGGCGCCCTACACGCGATCGGCCGCAAGGGCCAAGCGCCAGTCCCTCCGTTGAACTTGGTCGGCGACTTCGGCGGCGGCGGAATGCTGCTCGGTGTAGGCATGCTGGCCGGGATCCTGTCCGCACGCGCCGGCGCCGGTGGCCGGGTTGTCGACGCCGCCATGATCGACGGCATCTCCGCGTTGATGGCGATGTTCCACACTTACCGCGCCGAAGGAACCTTCACAGCCGAGCGCGGCACCCATTTACTCGACTCCGGCGCCTTCTTCTACGACGTCTACCGCACCCGAGACGGGCAGTGGGTGAGCATCGGCGCCATCGAATCGGCCTTCTGGCAGAAACTGTGCGACCTCCTCGAGATGCCGGACGAGGTGCGAGACAACCAGTTCGACATCGAGAACTGGGACGAGTACCGCCGCATCCTGGCCGAGCGGATCGCCGGCTACGACCGGGCAGAGTTGGACGAGCTGTTCCTCGGTACCGACACCTGCTACGCGCCGGTACTGTCGCTCGCTGAAACGGTGGAGCATCCACATCACCGCGCACGCGGCACCTTCGTCGATATCGACGGTGTGGTCCAACCCGCACCCGCACCCAGATTCGACGGCGTCGCGCCCACCGCACCGCGTCCGCGCCGAGCGCCGGGCGCGGACAGCCGCCAGATCCTCACCGACCTCGGCTACCCGCAGCAGGCGGTGGACGCACTCGTCGCCGGCGGGGTCGTCGCCGACTGAGCGGCGAGACGGTCGCACCGCGTTGCCGAAGCCGCGAGAAGATCAGCGCGGCAACGGTATCGCGGTGCGACCGTCCTGGACCGCAAGGACTAGAGACCGAGCGACCGGCCGACAATCTCTCGCATGATCTCGTTGGTGCCACCGTAGATGCGCTGCACCCGCGCATCGCGCCATCGCCGCGCGACCTCGTACTCCTCCATATAGCCGTAGCCGCCGTGCAACTGCAGGCAGGCGTCCAGCGCCTCGAATTCGAGTTCGGTGGTGGAGAACTTGGCCCCGGCTGCCTCCGCGGCGGTCAGCTCACCGCTGTTCTGCGCTTCGATGCATCGATCGACGTAGACCCGAGCGAACCCGACCTTGGTGGATAGCTCCGCGAGCCGGAACCGGTTTGCCTGGAACGAGCCGATCGGCCGGCCGAAAGCATTGCGTTCCTTGGCATATGCGATCGCGGTCTCGACGGCGTACTCGGCGCTGGCGACCGCGACCACCGCCATCGACAGCCGCTCCTGGGCCAAGTTGCTCATCAGGTAGTGCAGGCCCTTACCCGGCTCACCGAGCACATCGGTCTCCGGCACATGTACGTCACGAAAGAACAGCTCGGCGGTGTCCTGGGCACGCCGGCCGATCTTCTCGAGTTTGCGGCCACGTTCGAACCCGTCGCGGTCCGACGGGACGACGAACAGGCCGAATCCTCCACCGTCTCCCTCCGGGATACGGGCGGCCACAATGATCAGGTCGGCTTGGATGCCGCGGGTCACGAAAGTCTTGGCACCGTTGAGCCGCCAGCCGTTTCCGTCGCGGACCGCAGTGGTTTTGATGGCCCGCAGGTCGGATCCGGTGCCGGGCTCGGACATGGCCACGGCGATCGCGATGTCGCCGTTGACGATTCCGGGTATCCAACGCCTCTGTTGTGCGGGCGCGGCAATATCCAGGAAGTACGGCAGCACGATGTCGTTGGTGAGCGAGAAGCCATCACCGACCGTTCCGGTGCGCACTACCTCCTCGTTGAGCACGGCGTTGAACCGGAAGTCACGCAGACCCGCGCCACCGAACTCCTCCGCCGCCGCGAATCCCACCAGTCCCTGTGCCGCTGCGGCTTTCCAGAAACCACGGTCGACCTGCCCCGTGGCCTCCCATTCAGCGGTGTGCGGCACGGCGTGGCGATTCAGGAAGCTACGTACCGAGGCACGGAACTGATGGTGTTCGTCCGCGAAGATGGTCCGTTCCATCTCAGATACCCATCGCTTTCCCGACGATCTCCTTCATGATTTCGCTGGTTCCGCCATAGATCCGCTGCACCCTGGCATCGGCGTACGCGCGGGCGATCGAGTACTCGGCCATGTATCCATAGCCACCGAACAGCTGCAGGCAGGCATCGACCACACGACCCTGTACCTCGGTGGCTTCGAGCTTGGCCATGGCCGCGCGATCGGCGGTCAGACGCCCGTCGAGGTGTTCGCGCAGGCAATCTGTGACGAAGGAGCGCACCACCTCGGTGTCGGAGTACGCCTGTGCCAGCGCGAACCTGGTGTTCTGGAACGCCGCCAACGGCTTTCCGAATGCCCTCCGCTCGCGCACGTATTCGGTGGCATGCTCCACCGCGCGAGCGGCGGCCGCGGCACTCGCCACCGCGATGGTCAGGCGCTCCTGTGGCAGATTCGACACCAGCGCGGTGAATCCGCTACCCGGATCGCCCAGCAGGTTCGCCGCGGGTACTGCGGCATCCTCGAAGAACAGTTCGGCCGTGTCCTGGGCGTGCATCCCGATCTTGTCCAAATTGCGGCCGCGAGTGAACCCTGGAGTGTCGCGTTCGACCACGATCAGCGAAAGTCCGTCGTGCCTGCCCGCATCGCGATCGGTACGTGCCGCGACAATCACCAGATCGGCATTGATTCCGTTGGAAATGAAGGTTTTCGCACCGTTGAGCACATAGTGGTCACCGTCGAGTACGGCGGTGGTCTCGATACCGGCGAGATCGGAGCCGGTACCCGGCTCGGTCATGGCGATAGCAGCGATCAGCTCTCCGCTCGCGAGCCCGGGCAGCCACCGCTTGCGCTGCTCGTCGTTCGCATAGCGCAGGAAATAGGGCACGCAGATGTCGTTGTGCAGGTTGACGCCGAACGACATCACCCCGGCCCGCGATACCTCCTCCGCGATCACCGCGTTGAATCGAAAGTCGTCGACGCCGCCGCCACCGAACTCCTCGCCGATAGCCATACCGAGAAAGCCATGCCCGCCTGCCTCGGCGAACAACCGCCTCGGGATGATGCCGTCCTTCTCCCACTGCGGGTAGTGCGGAACCACACGGGACTCCAGGAATTTTCGGAAACTCTGCCGGAAGGCTTCGTGTTCAGCGTCGTACACCGACCCTGCACTCACTCGTTGCTCTGATGTCGTCATACAGGCGACAATACATGCGATCCATACATCGTGTCCGTACGGTTCGTAATACTTTCTCACCAGCATCGAACGCAGCCCGAAAACGCAATTGACACTGTATCTGAACAAATTGTATGGTCGCCGTATGCCGCAGTCGAATCCCCCTTCGAGCCCAGCCCGCTGGGGTCTGCAACCGCTCGGAAGTTTTCAGCCGTCGCCCGATTTCACCGACGACGAACTCGCCGCCGCACTCCACGAGGCGAATCTGCCCGTGTTGCTCGGTGCGCTCGCTGTACTGACCGGACAGGACCGCTGGATCAAGGCTCCGTACCTGCCGACACCACCACCCGACCTCGGCGACCACGATTCGGGCGGCTTCGACGAGGTTGTGCGGCAACAGATCATCGACGAGGCGACGGAGGCGCTTCGGGCCTGGCGAGACGGAACCGAGACGTTCGGACACACTCCCCCGGAGCCCGACCGGCTCGCGCTGGTGCTCTCGGTCATGCTGGGCGAAACGATCCCCGCCGAATACGGCAGATTGCTCGGCGAGGAAATGGGAATCTATCCCCGCCACACCGAGCCCTCGGCACCGATCGACCCGACGTTTCGGGTGATCATCGTCGGCGCCGGCGTCTCCGGCCTGGCCATGGCGATTCGGCTGGGACAAGCCGGTGTCGACTACCTCGTGGTGGACAAGAACACCGAGGTGGGCGGTACCTGGCACGAAAACGTCTATCCCGGTTGCGGAGTGGACACCCCGAGTCACCTCTATGCGCTCTCGTTCGACCCCAAACCGGACTGGTCCAGCTATTTCGCACCGCAGTCCGAGCTCGCCCGCTACTGGCGCACCCTCGCCGAACGCCACGGAGTGCTCGAACACATTCGGCTGGGCACCCGGGTTCGCACAGCGATCTTCGACGAGCACACGAACCGGTGGCACCTCACGGTCGAATCGGCCGGCGGCGATTCCGAAACACTGACCGCCGACGTGGTGGTCAGCGCCGTCGGGCTACTGAATCAGCCCAGCGTGCCGGATCTGCCCGGGCTCGGAGAGTTCCGCGGATCCATCGCGCACACCGCGCAGTGGGACCCGGACGTGGATCCGGCCGGCAAACGGATCGCGGTCGTCGGAACCGGCGCCAGCGCAATGCAACTCGTCCCCACCAGCGCAGAGACCGCCGAGCACGTGACGGTGTTTCAGCGCACTCCGCAATGGGCGACTCCGCACCCGCTCAAGGGCCGTGCGGTGTCGTCGGCATTCCAGTTTCTCAGCGAGCACGTACCGTTCTATCTGGCCTGGTACCGCGCTCGACTGTTCTGGCGTATGGGCGACAAGGTGTGGGGCCTGCTACAGGTCGACCCCGACTACCCACACCTCGGCCGGGCGGTAAACAAGGCCAACGACAAACTGCGCCGACATCTGACGGCGTACATCGAACACGAACTGGACGGCCGCCCCGACCTGATCGCCAAGAGCGTCCCCGACTACCCGCCCTACGGAAAGCGCATGCTCATCGACGCGGGCTGGTTCCGTACGCTGCGCCGCGACAATGTCACGCTGGTGACCGCCCCTATCGCCACCATCACCGCCGAGGGGGTGCGCACGGCCGACGGCGCCGAGCATCCGGCCGACATCCTCGTTCTGGCAACGGGTTTCAAGGCCGTCGATGTGCTGGCCTCGATGGACGTGCGCGGCCGCGGCGGCCGCACGCTACGCGAGGTCTGGGGCGAGGGCGACGGCCGAGCGCACCTGGGTATCACGGTGCCGGGTTTTCCGAACTTCTTCTGCCTGTACGGGCCCAACACCAATACCGGACACGGCGGCACCGTCATCGCGAGTACCGAGATGCAGGTCCAGTACGTCACTGCCATGATCGCGGCACTGATCGACAACAACTGGGCCTCGGTCGAGGTGCGCCAGGATGTGCACGATGCCTACAACCGCGAACTGGATGCGGCACTGGCACAGACAGTCTGGGACTTCGGCGGAACCACCACCTACTATCGCAACGATCGCGGCCGCATCGTCACCAACAGCCCATGGCGCTACATCGACTACTGGAAACGTGTGCACGAGCCGCAGTTGTCGGACTTCGAGATCAGTTACCGCGACGCGTCCGTCGCCCCTACAACAACCCGATGATGTGAGGTAGTCATGTCCGAACTGGTCGAGGCCACCACCGACGGCGCGGCGCCCGGCATCGCCGCCGCCACACTGCCCGAGGCGTTTCAAGCCACTGTCGCCGCTCGAGGCGACTCGCCCGCGCTCGTCGCCCACGGCGAGGACACCACGCTCAGCTGGAACCAATTCGGTTCCGCTGTCGAAGAAGTCGCGGCCGGGCTGGCCGCGCTCGGCGTCGGCCACGGCGACACCGTGGGCATCCTGATGTCCAACAGCCCCGAATTCCACATCGTCGACATGGCAGCACTACACCTGGGCGCCACCCCCTTCTCGATCTACCTCACCTCCTCCCCCGAACAGATCGCCTATCTGTTCCGGAACGCGGGCAATGCCGTACTGGTGGCCGAGCAGCGCTACCTCGAGGTGATCGCGCGAACCGACGCGCCGTCGCTGAAACATATCGTGATCAGTGACGCCGACCAGGCCGCGGTCGCCGCCGATTCCGCCCGCACCCTCTCACTCGCCGAACTGCGCCGTCGGCGTCCTGACGGCTTCGATTTCACCGAAACCTGGAAATCGGTGCGGCCCAGCGATGTCGCCACCCTGATCTACACCTCCGGAACCACAGGCGATCCGAAGGGCGTCGAACTGACGCACTCGAACCTCATGTTCGTGATGCACTCCTGCAATATCCGTTTCCCGTTCACAGTCGAGGGGGCGGCCATCTCCTACCTGCCCACAGCGCATGCCGCGGACCGCGTCTTCTCTCACTATCTGGCCACCGTCACGGGATGGCCCATAACCACCGTGCGCGACGCCGCAACGGTTTTCGCCGCGGTCGCCGCCACCCGGCCGTCCTGGTTCCTCGGAGTGCCGCGCATCTGGGAGAAGCTGCGCGGCGCCCTGCTCAGCAAGTTCAGCTCCTTACCCCCGGCAGAGAGGGCCTCGACCGAACAAGCCCTCGAGGCCGCGGTCGAGTACGTTCGGATACGCCAGCGACAGGGCGCAGTCCCCGCCGACCTCCAGGCCCGGGTCGCCGCTGACGAAGAGCGGATCTTCAGGCCGCTGCGGGCCCAGCTCGGCCTCGACCGCATCGCATTGCTCATGACCGGCGCCGCACCGATCGCACCGGTGGTGCACGAGTTCTTCCTCGCCATCGGCCTCCCACTGCAGGAGGGGTTCGGGATGTCGGAAACCGGCGCCTTGGGCTTCACCAATCTGACCACCGATATCCGGATCGGGAAGGTCGGCCTGGCCCAACCGGGCACCGAGGCGGCTCTCGCGCCGGATGGCGAGTTGCTACTGCGCGGACCGCATGTCATGCGTGGCTACCGGAACGACCCGGCCCGGACGGCCGATGCCATCGACGCGCAGGGCTGGCTCCATACCGGCGACATCGCGGACATCGATGACGAGGGCTGGGTCTCGATCATCGACCGCAAGAAAGAACTCATCATCAACGCGGCCGGCAAGAACATGTCTCCGGTCAACATCGAGAACACCCTGAAGAGTGCGTCCGCGCTGATCGGCCAGGTATGTGTGATCGGCGATCGCCGACCGTTCAACATCGCACTCATCGTGCTGGACGCCGACTCGGGGCGAATCTTCGCGCAGCAGAAGGGTTTGTCCGATGCCTCGATAGCCGCGCTCGCCGCGCAGCCTCAGGTGAGGGCGGCGGTCAGCGCCGCGGTCGAGGAGGCGAACACGCGGCTGTCCAGGGTCGAGCAGATCAAAGCTTTCCGGCTAATGGACACTGAATGGCTTCCAGACTCCGAAGAACTCACTCCGACCATGAAAATGCGTCGGCGAGGCATCGCTCGGAAATACGCCGACATTATCGAGGATATCTATCGATCCACCGCACGCCCGGCGTGACTACGCCATTCGGACTCCGGGCGGGGTGAGGAATCGCTTGCCGACTCACCCCGCCCGGCTGCGACCTCACACTGTCGTGAATCGGCACAGACACCCACACCGTTCATTATGTCCAGACATCGGCTACTGTAGGCAGGTGGACATGGAATCGCTAGCACGCCAGCGACCCCGCGCACATGACGGCGGCGCTGTTGCCGAACTCGCGGTGTTTGCGGCCACTGAGCAACTGCTGCAAGAGATCGCGCTGCACGACCTGACCGTTGCGCAAATCATCAAAAGTGCGGGGTTGTCGCGAGCTAACTTCTACCACTACTTCGCTTCGAAGTTCGATGTGATTGTCGCCATGGTGTCCCGGCTACTCGATGACACCTATATCGAGGAAGGGCCGTGGAATTCCGATCTCGGGCGTTCCCGTCAGCGCGCTCTGGGCGACAATTTGCAGCGCACAATAGGGATGTGGTCCGAGCACGGACCGCTGATCTGCGCCGTCGTCGAGAACATGCACGGGACACCCGCGTTGTCGGCAGCGTGGAATGTCATGTTGCAGCGGTTCGTCTCCGCGATCGCCGAACAGATCGAGTTCGAGCGCGCGGCCGGCCGCGCTCCGGCAGGTGCACCGGCGCAGCTGATCGCCACGGTGTTGGTCTGCGCCTATGAGCGCGCTTTCTATATCGGGCAGCGTAAGCTCGACGCACGAATTCCCGACCCGGAATCGACAGTCGCGCCGATCACAGAGCTAACCTTGGCCGGCATTTACGGTGGGAAACGCCGTACAAAACGCTGCCGAAAGCAAAAGGTCACGGCGGCGGCGCCGTTGGAGATTTCCGACGAGAACATCGAGCCGGTGACGACCGGCGGCGATGCGGAGACCAAAGCAGCAATCCTGCGAGCGACGAGCGAACTGCTCGGCGAAATGACCCTGGATCAATTGAGCGTTGCCAAGATCCTGGAACGCTCACAACTCTCACGGGCGACATTTTACTTCTACTTCGGAAACAAAGACGAAGCCTTCATCGAACTGTTCCGAACCGTCGCCGAAGACATTGTCCGCGGATTCGTGCGGTTCGCCGCAATCGATCGCACCGACCCCGGCGGGATTCGAGGCGCGATTCACGCGTGGCTCGACCTCGACCCAGCCGATCTCGGTGTGCTGCGTAACGCCGTCCACGAATGGCCCCGTCGCCCCGAACTTCGCCAGCTCTATCTGCACACCGTGGCGAGGATGACGACGGTGATGGAGCGCATCATCGACGACGACCGCGCGGCCGGACTGGCCATCGAGGGGCCGCCGTCTCCAGAACTCGCCGCGGTGCTGTTGTGGACTATCGAACGCAGTATCGCCGGCTCACTCGCGGGTGAGACGAGCCTCCAAGATATCGACGCGGTCGCCTCCTTCCTCGGCGATCTGCTGGCATCCGCGGTCTACGGAGTTTGACGGTCAGTGAGCGCTACGAATGCCGGGCGGTAGCCGCAGTGTCCACAACACCAACAAACGATTGCCACTGGCCGTTCCGGCCGTCGAGTTGCCTTGCGATGGCGGTGAATCGGACCTTTTGCCCGCTGCGGTGAGTTTGCTGGAAGTGTTGGGGGAGGTCACCGATCCGCGGGCTCGTCGCGGCGGGAGGTATTCGGCGCACGCGATTCTCGCGGCCGTGCTGGCGGCCGTGGTCGCGGGTGCACGCTCGTTGACCGCGATCGGTCAATGGGTCGGCGAAGCGCCCGCGGCGGTGTTGTCGGAGTTGACATTCGGCGCCTCGGTGCCGGTGGAATCGACGATCCGCCGGTTGCTCCAAGCGGTAGCCACCGACGCGTTGGACGCCCCTGCCGCGCTCGTAGGTGGACAAGCAGAAGACCGGTGCCATTCGCGAGGGGCGGAGAACAACGGCTACAACGTTTCCGGCCGCGGCCGCATCCAAGCCGACATCATCAAGGCATACAACAAGGCCAGCTAATCCCACCGGTAGCAGCGCGGAGCCCGACTGAAGCACGAGTGCCCGGCGACGCGCCTGCAGCCGTTTTCGACACCGGCACGGCCGCGCGCCAGGCCCCAATAGTGCCCCTACACCGCTGATTTCGTGGGATCGGTATCACTGCTGGATGCGGTCGTTGAATCAACCTCGTCCGACCATCCGGCGAATGATCGCCGACGGGCAACTCCCCGCGTACCTGTCCACGGAACCGGTTGCATAGACAAGAGTGGACCTGGCTGGTTTCAAACCACCGACCTCTCGCGTGCGGCTACCGCCCTTCCGCCCGCGGCGGGGCGGGCGTTGCAGTCCCACCCGCGCCGAGCCGCGCCATCGACAGACATGACATGGCGGGAACCTGACGAGCGTTGAATCCAGCCCAACACCCTGAGAGGCTCCCAAGAAGGCTGGCCCAAATGGGCAAAACTCCTTCCCTTTTGGAAACGGAGATGGGATCCTCGACTTCATCTGGCGTAGAGCGAGGGACTCGATCAAACCGAATCGAGGCCTTGTCTATGTTGCGACTCCACCATCTTCGCTGTGTCGATTGCAGCAGTAATCCCAGGTGCACCTGCACGCACCATTGCCTGAGCGCGATCGCCATACGCTGTTGCTCCAAGCCTGCCGACGAGCGACCCTGTTGCGCCCTCACCCATTCCGTTAAGCGGCGGCAGCACGCGGCCATCCCCCGCGGACCATCAGCAAGTGCCACCCTGCTCGACGCTCGGCTTTGCCTGGCCAGCAAGGAATTTCATTCGAGCGAGGCCTTCAGAGGCTGCCATGGAATCTGACGAAGTATGGCTCAGCACCGATGAGATCGCCGAGCGTCTCAAGGTTCCGAAGAAGACGTTGGCGAGTCGGGCGGCCGCGGAGCGCGGCCCGCGCTTCGCACGCATGGGACGGTACAGGCGGTGTCGCCTGTCCGATCTACTGAGCTGGGAACAGAGCCGACTGGACGAAGGCGGAGGCCAGCGCCGAACGCCGGATTGCTGAAGCACGTGCAGATCCAGGTCCCTTTGACCGACTTCGGCCCACCCTTACAGCTACCAACTAGCAATCTTCACGCCCTTGTGGGGTGTCGGTTGCCAGGGTGAAGGGACCACTTCGGAGCTGGTTTTGCCATGTGGATGGGACCACCCCGTTTGCCATTGATGGGACCACCTGACTAGCGGTTTTGCCAGTTATGGGACCACCCGGCGTGGCTTGGGTGCTTTCGGTTGCTCGGCCGCTGTATTTAGCGGATGAGCTACCGGGAGGTGTCGGTGATCGAGATCAGGGAGATGCTGCGGTTGTGGCTGCAGGGTCGCGGGTTGCGGGAGGTGGCCCGATTGTCGGGCACCGATCGTAAGACTGTGCGCCGGTACGTCGAGCGGGCCCAGTCGTGCGGTGTGGACCGTGACGGCGGTGTCGAGCAGTTGACCGACGAGCTGCTGACGATGGTGATTACGGGCGTGCGGCCCAAACGCCCGACCGGCAAGAGCTCTGCCTGGGCGCCCTTGGCCGGGGAAGCCGAGCAGATCAAGGCGTGGCTGGATCAGGGTCTGACGTTGACCAAGATCCACATCTTGCTGGGCCGGCGCGGGGTGGTGGTGTCGTATCGGACGTTGAATCGTTACGCGACAACAGAATTGGAGTTCGGCAAGCGCCGCACGACAGTGCGGGTGACCGACTGCGAACCCGGTGCGGAGGTGCAGGTCGACTTCGGCCGGCTGGGCCTGCTCACCGACGTCGAGGGCCATGGCCGGGTGGTGAAGGGGTTGATCTTCACCGCGGTGTATTCGCGGCACATGTTCGTGTTCCCGACCTACCGAGAAACGTTGAACGACGTCATCGCCGGATTCGAAGCTGCGTGGGTGTTCTTCGACGGCGTGTTCGCCGTGGTGGTGCCCGACAACATGAAAGCCATCGTGGACCGGGCGAACGCGACCGATCCGCGGTTGAACGACTCGTTCCGCGAGTATGCCGAGTCCCGTGGGTTCGTGGTGGATCCAGCCCGGGTCCGCAGTCCACAGGACAAGCCACGCGTCGAACGCTGCGTTCCCTATGCTCGTTCGAATTTCTTTGCCGGCGAACGATTCCGGGATCTCGACGACTGCCGCGACAAGGCTGCACGGTGGTGCCGGGAGATCGCGGGCATGCGCGTGCACGGCACCGCCCGGCTACGCCCGGCCGAGGTGTTCGCCGCTGAGGAGCACCCGATGCTCAAACAGTTGCCCGACACAGTGTTCGACATCCCGACCTGGTCGAATCCGAAGGTCGCTCCGGATCGGCATGTTCAGATCAGCCAAGCTCTCTACAGCGTTCCCGGTGATCTGGTCGGGCAACGGCTGACCGCTCGCGTCGACCCGGCCACCGTGAAGCTCTACTTCCGCGGCGAGCTGATCAAAGTCCATCCCCGCATCGAGGCCGGCCGTCGGCAGACCGATCCGGCGGACCTGCCCAGCGAGTTGACCGCCTACGCGATGCGGGACTTGACTACGTTGCAACGCAAAGCTTTCGATCACGGAGCTCATATCGGCGCCTACGCCGCAGCGGTGCTGGAACATCCGCTGCCCTGGACGAAAATGCGGCAGGTCTACCGGCTGCTCGGACTGGTGCGCCGCCACGGCCCCGACAGCGTCGATGACGCCTGCCGCCGCGCCCTGGACGCCGAAGTGGTCGACGTCGGGCTCATCGACCGCATGCTCACACGCGGCGCTACCGGCCAGCAGTTGACGTTGCTGCCGCCACCTGCACCGTCCCGATTCGTCCGATCCACCACCGATTTCGCGGTCAGGAGGCCCTCATGAGCACCACCCGCCGACCCGCCGCGTCCCCGGCGGTCAAACCGATCGAGATCACACCGGAACTGAAATCGCTGATGCGTCGGCTAAAACTCGGCCAACTGCTGGACACCCTGCCCGAACGGCTGGCTCTCGCACGATCGAATCGGTTGCCGCACCACGACTTTCTGGAAATGCTGTTCGCCGACGAGGTCGCCCGCCGCGACCGGCAATCCGAGCAACGCCGCGCCAAGATCGCCCACCTGGACCCGCAGATGCAGCTGCAAGCATGGGACGACTCGACCGCGGTCACCTTCGACCGCGAACTCTGGGCCGAGCTGACCTCGCTGCGGTTCCTCGCTGACGCCTACAACGTCTTGATCATGGGACCAGTCGGTGTTGGAAAAACGTTCCTGGCCAACGCATTAGGACACGTTGCCGTTCGCCGCAACCACAGCGTCCACACCGAACGCGCCGACAAACTGTTTCAAACGACTACGCGGCGCACGCCTGGACGGCAGCTACGAAGACGAGATGCGCAAGCTGCACCGAGTCGACCTGCTGATTATCGACGATCTGGCTCTGCACCGGCTCGAAGCGCCCGAGACCAACGATTTCTACGAACTGATCGTCGAGCGCCACCGCAAGGCCTCCACCGTGATCACAAGCAACCGGGAACCACCGGAAATCCTGACCATGATGGCCGACCCTCTGCTGGCCCAATCAGCGATGGACCGACTCCAATCCGTCGCCTACGAACTCGTCGTCGAGGGCGAGTCATACCGGCAACGCCAGAAACCACGCCGCGGCAACCCCGCCGCCTCGGATTGACCAACCACCCGATCGTCGGCCACGATCATCACGCGGCCCGCGACCGGACCAACTGGTCCCATGCTCATGGCAAACCGGTGGTCCCATAACCCTGGCAAGCGACAGAAATAGAGGCCCTGATAAATGGTCTCGTGGCAGACATGCCAGTGCAGCTGGTCAGGGTATTCGGTGCGCAGCCATCTCGCGGACACCGCATCCTTGCTCGCGCAGCACCGCGATGCGTTCGCGTTCGAGCAGTGACAGGAAGCGGGACGAGCGCAAATCCTCACGCAGGACAGTCGGAGGCAGACCTCCACGCTGAGATCGCCAGTAGTACCCGGTGGTTCGGCCGATCCCGAGCCGTCGACACGCCTCGACCGTGCCGACACCGGCCGTCGTCAGCTTCCAGTACTCGTGCTCCAGAGCCAGTCGACGCTTGCGGCCCGGTCGTCCCATCTCCACCCGATTCTTCTAGCAGGGCGTTGCGACGAATCCTCGAACCCACGGCCCGCAGTGATCAGTATTCACGTTCCGCCGACAGCTGAAGGCGCGAGCGGTTCCAGGCTTCGTCAGCCGGTCATGCCCGGTATGAATCAGAAACAAGCTCTTTCGTCGAGCTTCTCGTCCGGACGTCGGGCGGTGCGACGGGGGTGGCTGCCTCGAAGTCCGTTGGTGTTCGAGCTGCCCGACACCGAGCGGGGTGGATGCGAACGTCCACAACGGAAGCGGCGACCGAATACGTCTTCGGTCTGATCGACGGGCTGACTCCCCGGCCGCCCGGGATGGTACGTAACATCTTGTATTGCAGGGCATTTCGCGGCCGCTTCACACAAAGTGTTTCGAGCTGGGTTCGAACCAGGAACCTCTCACGTGAGAGGCGCGAAGTTCACACAGTCCCTCGGACTGACGCGGGATGGGACATTCGTTCTCGTCTACGGAGCGCCTAGGGCATCAACCCGCGGCTGCGGTGCTGGACTCGCCGGACTCGCTGCGGGGACCGGGCAGAAAGTCGAACAAGTCAGGCAAACCACCCGAGATCCGATCCGGAAACTGCGGTGCCCGCTTGGCCAGAAAGGATTCGACGCCTTCCTGTACATCATCCGATACGCCGCGCAGGTAGATCGCCTTCGATTCGGCCTGGTGCGCTGTCTCGGGGCTATCGGCGCCGAGCATGCGCCACATCAGCTGGCGGGTCAGCGCGACCGAGACCGGGGCGGTGCCCGAGATCAGTTCCCGGGCCAGCTCGATCGCACGGTCCAGTACCCGCTCGGCAGACACCAGTTCACGAACCAGCCCGGAGTCGAGCGCCTGTCGCGCACTCACCATGCGACCGTTCAGGGTCCATTCCAATGCGGTGGAGATGCCGACGACGCGAGGCAAGAACCAGGTCGAGCATGCTTCGGGAACCAGCCCGCGGCGGGTGAACACGAAACCGAATTTCGCTGTGTCCGAGGCGATTCTGATATCGGCGGGCAGGGTCATGGTGGCGCCGACGCCGGCAGCAGGCCCGTTGATCGCGGCGATCACCGGCTTGAGCGAACGGTAGATTCGTAGTGTGACCCGGCCGCCCTGGTCGGCGGGCGCGCCCCCGGTGTCCGGATCGTCGCCCAGCACGAAGGTGTCACCTCCGGCGGCAAGGTCGGCTCCGGCGCAGAATGCACGCCCGGTGCCGGTGAGTACGACCGCGCGGATCGTGTCGTCGGCGTCGGTTTCGTCGAACGCAGCGATGATGCGCTCGCACATAGCATCGGTGAACGCGTTGAGCCGGTCCGGGCGATGCAAGCGCACGATCGCGATGTCGCCGCGCCGCTCGGTCAGGACCGGATTGTCGTCGACGGTCACCGTGTCTGTGTTCGCACTCATCGCACCTTCTCGAATCGCTCTGCGACATCGCGGTATTCGTCGCGGATCGCGGTTTTGGACAGTTTGCCGCTGGGCAGGCGCGGCAGGGGCTCATCCCGGATTACCACGTAGCGCGGCACTTTGTAGTCGGCCACCAGGGCGTCGCAGTGCGCGACGATGGCGGCGGCGTCGACATTGCCGCTGATGGTGACGATGGCCGCGGGGGTCTCGCCGAATCGCTCGTCCGTCGCGGCGATCACGGCCACTTCCTCGACTCCGTCCAGATCGGCGATGACGCGCTCGATCTCGACAGGCGAAATATTGATGCCGCCGGTGATGATCAGATCCTTCATCCGATCGACGAATTTCACCCGACCTTGTTCGTCGCGGGTGCCGAGGTCGCCACTGTGCAGCCAGCCCTCGCGCAGCGCCTGCGCAGTGGTCTGCGGGTCGTTCCAATAGCCAGGGGTGACGCCCGGCCCCCGGACCACGATCTCGCCTTCCTCCCCCGGCGCCGCTTCGGTGCCGTCGGGGCGGACGACCTTCAATTCGGTGAATATCGAACCGGTGCCGCACCTTTCGGGGTGACTGAAGGCTTCGTCACGGGTGGTCGCGGTCGCGACGCCGCCCGCCTCGGTCATGCCGTAGATCTGTCGCAGGGCCACGCCCTTGTCCGCCCAAGCCTGCAGCAGCGCCGGCGCGACCGCCGCACCGCCGACGATGGCGGTGCGCAGCGATGACAGGTCGGTATCGGCGAATTCCGCACTGCGAGCGATGGATTCCCAGATCAGCGGCACGCCGAACAGCGCGTTGACCTGGTGTCGTCCGATGAGCCCGACCGCGCGTCCCGGCCGGAACTCCTTTTCCACGACGAGCGTGTTGCCCAGGACCACCGACATCAGCAGGCCCCAGACCAGGCCCGGGGTGAACACCAGCGGCAGCAACAGGAGCGAGGTGCACCCGGGCCGGAAGCCTTCCTCGGTGAGAGTCGCCTCGAAGACGATGCTCAGCAGTGTCCGGTTGGTGCAGATGACGCCCTTCGACAGCCCGGTGGAACCGCTGGTGAACAGCAGCGCGACGGGCTCGTCCGGCTCGACGTCGATGCGGAAATCGTCGCGTTCACCCGATCGCAGCGCGGTGAAGTCGTCGAAGGACAGCGACCGGAAATCACCGCCCAGCGTACGCGTCTGCTCTATCCGTTCGGCGAACTCGACCGGTGCGATGGTCAGTACGGCGCCGGAGTCGTCGAGCACCTTGCGCAGCTCGGCCGCGGTGAGCCGCGGGTTGAGCGGCACCAGCACCGCCCCAGCCTTCAGCACACCGAGCGCGAGTACCGGCCAGGTGAGCGAGTTCGGCCCCAGCACGCCGACCCGCTCGCCCGGCTGGATTCCTGATTCGGTGATGCGGCGCGCCACCCGGCTCGACCAGTCCTGCAGCTCTCGGTAGGTGAGCGTCTCGTCCTCGACGATCAGGGCGGGACGGCCCGGTGTGGTGTCGGCCCACCAGTACAGGGCGGAGGCGATTGTCGCAGCCATTGTGGTCCTTCTCGTTGTGAAATGGCCTCGGGCTCAGTGGTTTCGGAGCGCTACTCCGGGGGACTCACGAGCCGGGACGGCCGGCGATCCGGCGTCGGAATTCTGGATGATTCGCGATGGGCACCGGATACGGCGCGGGGTGCTCGCCGCCGTCTCGTCCGGTGGTGTGACCCACACTACAGTTAGTTACATATTACGTCAATCGATATTTGTCATATGTTTCACGATCGGTCCGCCGCTACTGCCCGCTCCAGTTCGGTTTCCGTTTCGCCGCGAAGGCACGCGGCCCCTCCTTGGCATCCTCGCTGCTCATCACCACCCGGGTAGCGGCGCGGCTGAGCTTCCAATCCCCCTCGGCCCAGCCGTTGTGCGCCATGGCGCTTTCGTGCATGACGCGTTTGCTCTCCTGCACCGCCACCGGCGCGTTGGCGGCGACGACCTCGGCCAGCTCGAGCGCGGCAGCGAGGGCGCCGCCGGCCGGAGCGACGGCATTGACCAGGCCCAGTTCGAATGCCCGCGCTGCCGAGATCGGCCTGCCGGTCAACGCGATCTCGGCCGCGACCTTCGGCGGCACCTGCCGGTGCATGCGCAGAACCCCGCCGGCCGCGGCGATGAGTCCGCGAGTCACTTCGGGCAGCCCCAGCGACGCGCCTTCATCGATGACGGCCAGGTCCGCCGACAATACGATTTCGGTGCCACCCCCGAGCGCGAAACCGTTGACCGCGGCGATCACGGGTTTGGGAATCCAGTGGCGCACGATGCCGGCGAAATCCCATTCTCGATGTTCCGGGTCGTAGACGTTGTTTCCGGCTGCCAGTTCCTTGAGATCGGCTCCGGCACAGAACGCCCGGCCGGCGCCGGTGACGACCACGACGCGGACCTGCGGGTCGCCGGCCGCGCTCTCCAGCGCCGCTCCGGCCGCCGCGGAAAGATCCGAGTTGACGGCGTTGAGCGCGTCGGGGCGATTCAAGGTCACCACCGCGATGTGGCCGTTCACTTCGTAGCGTGCGGCAGGTTCCGGCTGGGGCACGGTCATCTCCTGACGTAGGGATTCGGTAGTGGCGGAATAGTTTTCAGAGATCGAGAATGAGCCTGGGTGTCCGGCTTCGAGACACGCAGATCATCATCGCGTCATCGGCGGCTTGCTCGTCCTCGGAGAGAACGGAATCGCGATGGTCGGGCCGTCCGCCGAGCACCGCGACCTCGCAAGTCCCGCAGGTTCCTTCGCGGCAGGAGAACTCGGCGTCGACGCCGGAGCGTTCGAGCGCGTCGAGTACGGATTCATCGGCACCGACCGTGATCACCGAGCCGGTGCGCGCCAGCTCGACCTCGAACGAGTCGGACACCGCATTCGGATCCGCCGCCTTCGGCGCGAACCGTTCCACATGCAAGGTGAGGTGATCTCTTGCGGCACAGGCGGTTTCCACCGCCCGCAGCAGCGGCTCCGGCCCGCAGCAGTACACCGCCGCGCCCGCGCCCAGGCCGTCGAGCGCGGCCTCGAGGTCGAGCAGGCCGGATTCGTCTTGCGGGCGCGCGTCGACCCGATCCGGATGCGCTGCGGCCAGGTCGTCGGCGAAGGCCATACTCGTGCGTGTGCGGCCGCCGTACAGCAGCCGCCACGGCAGCCCGCGGGCGTCGATCGAGCGCAGCATCGGCAGCAACGGTGTGATGCCGATACCGCCGGCGATGAACAGGTAGGACTCGGCCGCGGACAGCCGGAAAGCGTTGCGCGGACCCGCGATCGTGATCAGGTCGCCGACCTCGAGCTTGTCGTGCACATAGGCCGAGCCGCCGCGACCGTCCGGCTCCAGCAGGACGGCGACCATCAACGATCCCCGATCGGACGGATCACCGCACAAGGAATACTGCCGGGTCATGTCGCCGAGGACGAGGTCGATATGGGCACCGGGTTCCCACGTGGGCACCGGGCCACCGTCCGGGTCGGCCAGCGTCACCGTGACGACCCCGACGGCCGCCACTTTCTTGCCGATCACCCGCATCCCGCGGGGCGCCCGATCTTCGCTCATCGAACCGATCCGTTCACTACAGCCATTCTCTAAATCTTAAGCCATTAGTTTTACAGTACGCAATACCCAGCTAGATGGCCGCTTGCTTCTCGCCAGATGCCCGTATAAAACCTATAGGCGATAGGACAGCGAGAACCCGACGGGAGAGCAGCACATGGACACGGCAGACCATCGCGGCGGATCGGTTCTCGACCTCTTCCGGCTCACCGGCCGCGTCGCGGTGGTCACCGGGGCCGGCACCGGACTCGGAGCGGGTTTCGCGCGTGCGCTGGCCGAGGCGGGCGCGGATGTCGTCGTCGCCGCCAGGAGGCGTGACAAGCTCGAGAACGTCGCGGAAAGTGTTGCGGCACTGGGCAGGCGGTGCCTGGTGGTGCCGACCGACGTGACCGACCCCGACCAGTGCGACACCTTGGCCCGGGCTGCGATCGACGCATTCGGCCGGGTGGACATCCTGGTCAACAATGCCGGGGTCACCCATGCCGCAGCGGCGACCCGCGAAGATCCCGACGATTACCGAAGGGTCGTGGAGGTCAACCTGTTCGGCGCGTACTGGGCAGCTCGCTCCTGCGCCCGGGTCATGCTCCCCGGATCGAGCATCGTGAATGTCGCGAGCATGCTCGGCCTGATCAAATCGGTGCTGCCTCAGGCCGCCTACGCCTCCAGCAAAGCTGGGCTGATCGGACTCACTCGCGACCTGTCCCACCAGTGGTCGGGACGCAAAGGCATCCGCGTCAACGCCATAGCCCCCGGTTTCGTCGACACCGACATGATCGGCGAGATGGCCGACGACACGCTGTCGGAATTTCTGCGGGACTGCTCGCTCGGGCGCACGGCCACCCAACGCGAGATCGACGCGGCGGTCGTCTTCCTGGCCGGCCCCGCGTCGGGCTACATCACGGGGTCGACACTCGCCGTCGACGGCGGAACATCCGGACACTGAACCATTCACGCATCGCGACCGAGGAGCCCGACACCTATGACAGCTTCCGCCACCGTCGTCCGACTGCCCGGCGACGGCATCACCCTCGTCGCCGACCACTGGCGCGCCGACGGCGACGCGCCGGGCACCGTGGTTCTGCTGCACGGCGGCGGGCAGACCAGGCATTCGTGGCAGCGCACCGGGGCCAGGCTGGCCGAAAACGGCTGGCATGCAGTGGCAGTCGACGCCCGGGGACACGGCGACAGCGACTGGGCGGCCGACGGCGATTACGCGATCACCGCGCATGCACGGGACGTGGTCGCGGTGGCGGGCGCACTCGCCGGGCCGGTCGTGCTGGTCGGCGCGTCGATGGGCGGGCTGGCCGCGCTCGTGGCGCAAGGCGGTCATCCACAGCTGGCCCGCGCACTGGTTCTCGTCGATATCACGCCGAAGTCCGAACCGGCCGGGGTCGACCGGATCACCACCTTCATGCGCGACGGGCTGGCCGGATTCGACTCGCTCGACGCGGCCGCCGACGCCGTCGCCGCCTACAATCCGCACCGGCCCCGGCCGTCTCGATCGGACGGTCTGCGCAAGAATCTGCGGCTGCGTGACAACCGCTGGTACTGGCACTGGGATCCGCGCATCCTGAGTGAACGCGACAACGGCCCCGACCGCGCCGGCGTGCGCGAGCAGCGCGCCCGCGCGGCAGCGCGCCGTATCTCGGTGCCCACGTTGCTGCTTCGCGGCGACCGGTCCGATGTGATCGGCGACGACGGCGTCCGCGATCTGCTGGCGTTGATTCCCGGCGCGCGCCACATCGACGTGGCCGGCGCCGGCCATATGGTCGGCGGGGACGACAACGACGTCCTGACTGGCGGTCTGCTCGAATTTCTCGCCGACGCGGTGGCGCACCCCGGCCCCGCTCGGGCACCGGCTACCATCAAATTTAAAGGCGCTAGGTAACTGACCTGGTGCGCCACCGAGTGGAAAGCCGCAGATGCCCCGACCGTCGCAACCGTTGATCAGCCGCTCCGCCGTGATCGCGGCGTCCATCGAGATCATCGATTCGGAGGGTCTCGATGCGTTCAGCCTGCCGAAGCTCGCCAAATACATCGGCGTGAGCGCGCCCTCGCTGTACCACCATTTCGCCGACCGATCGGCGATCCTGTCGGCGGTCGCGCGCCACATCGCCGGTGCGGGCTCGATTCCGCGTCGCAAACCCGGGCCGGATTGGCCGGAATTCTTCGTCCAGCTCGCGCTGAACTTCCGCCGGTCGATTCTGCGTCACCCCAATGCTGCGCCGATTCTGCTGCAGTATCTGCCGCGCGATCTGCTCATCGGCACCTACGAGGAGACGGCTCGGTTCCTCGAGGCCTCCGGTGTTCCGACGCACCTGCACGTACAGATCCTCGACGGGATGGAACGACTGACACTGGGGGCGGCCCTCACCGACGCCGTGCGCGGCGCCAGTACGCGCACCACGATCTTTCCCCACGTGGATCCCGGGTCGCAGCCGGTGCTGGCGCGGGCGCTGGCGCAGAACACGCTGACCTCCAAGGGCCTGTACGAGGAGATGGTGCGCAGTTTCCTCTACGGCGTGACGCGTAAAGAGAACACCGCGGTGACCCAGGACTCGGAAACCTCGTCGGTGTCGGCCCAGGGCCACTGACCCACTCATCGGAGCCCGGTCGGTAAACCGACCGGGCTCCGGTATCGCGCTGCGGCCGAGCCGTATTCGAGCTATTGCTGCGGGGCCGGCATGTGCACGGTCTTGGTCTCGAAGAATTCGTCGAGTCCCTCGACGCCGCCTTCGCGGCCGATTCCGGACTGCTTGTATCCGCCGAAGGGCAGCGTGAAGTCGATGACCGAACCGTTCACACTGACCGTTCCGGTCCGAATCCGTTGTGCCAGTGCGTAACCGCGGTCCAGGTCCTCGGTGTAGACAGCGCCCGACAGACCGTAGATCGAGTCGTTGGCGATCGCGACCGCGTCGTCCTCGTCTTCGTAGGTGATCACCGAGATCACCGGGCCGAACACCTCCTCCTGGGCGATGCGCATATCGTTGCGCACCCCGTCGAGCAGCGTCGGGGCGACGAAGTATCCCTGAGTGACGCCCTCGGGTGCGCCTCCTCCGACCACGACGTGGGCGCCGTCGGCGACCGCGGAATCGATGTAGCTTTGTACCCGGTCGCGATGGCGCGCACCGGCGAGCGGGCCGAGGAAGTTCTGCGGCTCCCACGGATTTCCCATAGGCAGTGCCCCATATGCCGCAGCCAGCGCCGCGACCACCTCATCGTGACGCTGCCGGGACACCAACACGCGGGTCAGCGCGATACATGCCTGCCCCGACTGCATACATCCGCCCATCGGCAAAGACTGCAGCACGTGATTCAGGTCCGCGTCGTCGAGCACGATCGCGGCGGATTTGCCGCCCAATTCCAGGGAGACCCGGGCGATCCGGTCACCCGCCAGCGCCGCGATCCGGCGACCGGCCGCCGTGGAACCGGTAAAGGTGACGTGATCGACGTGGGGGTCGGTGACCAGCTTCTCGGAGACCTCACGATCCGCCACGAGCACGCTGACCACGCCCGCGGGCAACACGCCCTCGTCGACCAATTCGGCGATCACGTCCGCGAAAACCGACGGCGACAACGGTGCGTCGGGGGCGGCCTTGAGGACCACCGAACATCCGGCGGCCAGAGCGGGGGCCACTTTGAAGGCGATGGTGCCGATGGGCCCGTTCCACGGGATGATCGCGGCGACCACACCGGTGGGCTCGCGCAGAATCCGGGATACGCCGCCGTCGGCGCGCACCCGGTCCTCGCGTTGCTCGAACCGGCGCGCCTCGGCGGCCACCGCGTGGAACAGTCCCGCGCTCATCTGCTGGGTCGGCCCGCTGACGCTTACCGGGACCCCGACCTCGAGCACCCCGATGGTGGTCAATTCCTCGATCCGGCGTTCGAGACGGGTACCGATCTCCTCGATCACGTCGGCCCGCTCGGCCATTGTCTTCGCCGACCAGACGCCGGAATCGAAACTGCGCCGGGCCGTTTCGACCGCGCGCGCGACATCGTCGGCGGTGGCGCTGCGAATCCGAGCGTCGCGTTGCTCACTCCACGGGTCGATCAGATCGATCCATTCGGCACCGGACGAGTCGACCCAGCGCCCTCCGATGAAGACCTGTTCCCGGTCGGCGACCGTCGGCGCGGCGACGGCGGTGTCGGTGGTGGTCATCGACATTCCTTTCTCAGCGGTTGTTGTAGCCGGCATCGACGGGCAGGGTGACGCCGGTGATGTATCGCGCCTCGTCGGAGGCGAGGAAGACCAGCGCGTTGCTGACATCGACGGCCTCGATCAGCTCGACCGGCATCGGGTTCTTGTAGGCCTCGTCGTTCATGACCTCGGGATGGGCATTCACGAAGGCGCCATACTCGGCATTGGCCACCATCGGCGTATTCACACCGGTCGGATGGATCGTGTTCACCCGGATCGAATGCTCGGCCAACTGCTTGGAGTACAGCCGCATCAGCCCGACGACGCCGTGCTTGGCGGCCGAGTAACCGGCCTGTCCCGGAAAGGTGTTGAGCCCCATACTGGTCAGCCCTGCCGCGGAACTGGTGATCGTGATCGAGCCGCCTCCGCCGCGCTCGATCATCGGCGCGACGACCACCTCGAGGGTGTGCCACACCCCGGTGAGCATGGTGTCGACGGCGTCGTGCCACGCCTGCGCTTCGACACCCTGGTCGATCACCGGCATGATGCCCGCGTTCGCGACGACGACGTCGACGAATCCGAACTGTTCGACCCCGGCGTCGTAGGCGCGCTGCACATCTTCGAGGTTGCGGACGTCGCCGATCGAGGTGACGATGCGCCCGCCGGCCTCCTTCACCAGACGAGTCGTCTCCGCGAGGTCCTCCTCGGTGGCCATCGGATAGAACACCGAGTCGATCTGCGCGCAGATGTCCATGCCGACGATCGCGGCACCCTCCTGCGCCAGCCGCACCGCGTGCGAGCGACCCTGCCCGCGCGCGACACCGGTGATGAAAGCGACCTTGCCTTCGAGACGTCTCATGGAATTCCTTCTCTCACTGCATTTTCCGACCGCCGATTGATGTCGGCGGGGACGCCTGCGGGCGCCGGGATGCGCTCTCGCGTACCGAATCGCTCTGGCTGCGGCTCGTCTACCGAGCGGGGAGCCTGTGAATGGCGTCACATGACAGTAGCGCCGAATGAGTTGGGAGTCAACAACGGACGTTTTTTGTCATATATATCGCCGGCGCGTCGACCACTCCTTCCACAAGGCTGTGAACAGCACAAATGCGCCGACAGTTCAGTAATCCGTCAGCGCATTCGCGAGCATTTCAGCCCGAAATAAATCTATCCCAAATAGTTTTATTCAGCCTCGAACCGGCGCCGTCTCCAGGTCTCCGGACGGCAATTGCAGCGCTCCCTCACTCACCAGCTCGTCGATCTCGGCCGGCCCCAGCCCGAGCAACTCCGAGCAGATCTCGCGAGTCTGTTGGCCCGGCAGCGGGGCGGGCCGCATCGGCGGATCGGCGATCTCGCCGAAACCAGCCGCACGAGCGGTCGCGGGCAGGCCCGCAGGGAGCAACTCGTGCTCGACAAGCGTGTAGGTCGCGCGGGCCGTGAGCTGGGGATCGGTAAGCAATTGCGGTAAGCGCAGCATCGGCCCGGCCGGTATCCCCGCCGCCTGCAGGGTCGCTGCCGCCTCGTGCGGATCGCGCTCGCCGAGCCACTCGGCCAGTAGCGCGTCGCACGATTCGCGAGCGCGAACCCGCTGCGCGGCAGTGGCGAACCGCTCGTCGTGTTTCAGCTCGCGGCGCCCGAGGACCTCACACAGCCGCCGCCAGTCCTCGTCGTCGCGAACGGTGACCGCACACCATTCGTCGTCCCCCGCGCAGGCGTACACGCCGCCGGGCGCCCGGTGCGGATCCGCATTGCCGGGCGCGGTTACCGATCCCGGACGCAGGCTCTCCTCCACGAGCTGGGTCCCCAACTGGACGAGCGCGGTATCCGCCTGCGCCACTTGGATATCGGCGCCCCGGCCGGTCCTCGCGCGGGCGATCAGCGCCGCCAGCACCGCACTGGCGGTGATGTGTGCGGCGATATGGTCGGGGTAGACGGTCTGTCCGTCGCAGAGCAGTTCTTCGTTGCCGGGATAACGCCACAGTGCCGACACTCCGCACGACGCGCGAACCAGCGGTCCGTAACCCAGCCGGGTGCGCCACGGCCCGGTCGCGCCGAATGCGCTGGATTCCGACACGACGATGCCGGGGTTGATGGCGGCGAGCCTGTCGTAGGACAGGCCCATGGCCGCAAGTGTGCCGGGTTTGAAGTTGGCAAGGACCACATCCGCTTCGGACACCAGCCGGCGAAACAGTTCCGCACCGTGCGGGTTGCGCAGGTCGAGGCCGAGGCTGCGCTTGTTGCGATGCCCCCACGCGACCGAAGCCGCAAGGGCCGCACCGCGTTTCGATTGGCGCAGACCGTCCGGAAAGTTCGCGTTCTCGATTTTGATCACGTCGGCGCCGTAGTCGGCGAACTGCCTGCTGAGCTCCGCGCCGAATACGATCACGCCGAGGTCGAGGACCCGGAGTCCGGCGAGTGGGGCGCCCGACGGATCGGCGGTGCCCACCACCGTGGTCCCACCACGTGGCCGCACGAGGTCGTCGTGTTCGCCGGGTCGCGGCGCTCGCGCGCGGATTCCGGCCCGATGCCCGTCGATGGTGACATAACCCGAGGGCGCCTTCGCTCGCACCCCCGGCACGATTTCCGTCTCGATCAATGCGCCGGATTGCTGGAAATGCGGGGTGACCAACACCTCGGCCGGGGTGTGCACGCCACCGACGGGCACACCCCGGCGAGCGCCCTCGGCCACCAGTTCCGCCTGCGTGCAGGTAGCGAACAGGGCACCGATCAAGGGGTGCAACGTGCCCGCCGCGGCGAAGCGGGCGGGGATGGTGTCGTATTTCGGATCAGCGAATTCCGCTGGTGCCCCGAGCCATTCGAACATCGCCCGCCACTGGCGCTTGGCCAGCAGACAGATGCGGACGTGTCCGTCCTTGCAGGCGAAGACGGGATAGAAGTCGGCGGCGTTCGGGCGGCCGCGCGGGAAGTCCTCCGAGCGCCCGGCCGCCGCGGAACCCTGAGTGCCGAAGCCGGGATCGAAGCCGTGCACGACCGCTTCGAACGCCGAGAGATCGACGGTCTCACCGCGACCGGTCTCCAGTCGGCGCCGGTAGGCCAACAGGGTCGCCCACACCGCGTGGGCACCCACGGTCTCCTCCACCAGGCCCGCGGGTGGCAGCAGCGGTTCGGCGCCGGGGGCACCGGAACGCGACAGCACACCGGACATCGCGTACAGGACCTGTTCGGTGGCCGACCACCCCGAGTAGGGGCCGGTCCGGCCGAAAGGGGTGATCGATGTCCACACCAGACCCGGTGCGACAGAACGTATCTCGGCCGCGTCGATCCGCCTCTCGGCCAGGAACCCCGGCGGCGTCGATTCGACGACGATATCGGCATCCCGGGCCAGCTCCCGGAAGCGATCGATGCCCGCGGGCGTGGCAAAGTCGATCGTGATGCCGAGTTTGTTGGCGTTGCGCAATGCGAACGCGATACTCGTACCCGCGACTGTGGGCCCCTCCGAACGCGAGCGCGCTCCGCCCGCGGGTTCGACGCGGATCACCTCCGCACCCAGGTCGGCCAGGTAGCGGCCGCATGATTCCCCGAGCCCGTCGGTGAGGTCGAGAACGCGAATTCCGGCCAGCGGCAGAGTCATGGCCGGCCTCCTGTGGTCGACGCCGGACCGCCGAAGTACACCGATTTCGTGCGCAGATACGGCGCGAGCCCCTCCGGCCCCAGCTCCCGCCCCAGACCGGAGGATTTCACCCCACCGAACGGGGCTGCCAGGTCCAGCAGATAGTGATTGACGCCGAATGTTCCGCTCTCGATCCGGTCGGCGATCGCCAGACCGCGTTCCTCGTCGGTGGTCCACACTGTGCCGCCGAGGCCGTAGGCGGAGTCGTTGGCGAGGGCGATCGCGTCCTGCTCGGTGTCGAACGGCGTGATGGTCAGGACGGGACCGAAGATCTCCTCCTGCGCGATGCGCGCGTTGTTGTCGACGCCGTCGAACACCGTCGGTTCCACGAACCAGCCCACCGGCTGATCGTCCGGAGTGCCGCCGCCGGTGGTGATCCGGTAGCCGTCCGCGCGCCCGGACTCGATATAACCGAGCACCCGGTCGCGTTGTGCGGCACTGACCAGCGGCCCGATCTGGGTAGTCTTGTCCAGCGGGTCACCGATGCGCAGCGCACGGACGGTTTCGGTGACCGCCTCGACCACGTCGGTGTAGCGCGAACGCGGGGCCAGAATGCGGGTACTGGCGTGGCAGGTCTGGCCGTTGTTCACCAGCGAGACCTCGAGCAGTTTCGCCGCGAATTCCGTCAGGTCGGCGTCGTCGGTCACGATCGCCGCCGATTTTCCGCCGAGTTCGAGTGTCACCGGGCGCAGCAATCGCCCGCACACCTCGCCGATGGCCCGGCCTGCCGGTGTGGAGCCGGTGAAGGCGACCTTGTCCACGCCCGGATGTTCGACCAGGTACGCCCCGGCCTCCCGCCCCGCGGGCACGATGTTCACTACACCGGCGGGCAAGCCCGCCTCCTCGGCGGCCTCGGCGAATACGTAAGCGTCCAAGGCGGTTTCGGGTGCGGGCTTGAGGACGACGGCGCAGCCCGCGGCGAGCGCGGGTGCCAGTTTCATCGCCGCCAGCGACTGTGGATAGTTCCACGGCGTGATGGCCGCGACCACCCCGACCGGCTCGCGCCGAACCGCCGTGCGGCCCCCGAACGCGCTGGGGCGCACCTCGTCTCGTTCCGCGTCGCGAATCAGGCGGGTGTAGTACTCGACCATCAGGGCCGGGGCGTAGCCGTTGACGTTGATCGACGTCGCGATCGGCATGCCGTTCTCCCGGCTGGCCAGCACGGCGGTCTGCTTGGCCCGCGCTTTCAGCGCTGCCGCGAAACGGTCGAGGCGATCGGCCCGCTCGGCGTAATCGAGGGAACGCCAGGAGGCCAGTGCCTTGCGGGCCGCGGCTACGGCCCTGTCGATATCGGCCGGGGCCGCCAGCGCGGCCGTTGCGAGTACCTTTTCGGTCGCGGCCTCGATCACCTCGACCGTCGCGCCGGTCGCGGGTGCCGCCCACTGCCCGTCGACGAACAGGCTGGTTCGATCCTGGTTGGTGTCCATAGTCCGTCCTCGGGTAGGTCAGAGGGTGTCTTCGTGCCCGAACAGCGTCGAGCTGACCAGCGGCGCCATCGGCCCGCCGATGAACAGCGAAATCCGCGCGCCCGGTACGGGATTGGTGGAGGTGCCGCGGATCTGCCGTACCGCCTCCACCGCCAGGCCCATGCCGTTGACGAAGGAGTCGGCGATATTGCCGCCACTGGTGTTGACCGGAAGCTTCCCGATCCCGGCGGTCAGGTTGTCGACGGTGAGGATCTCCCCGGCGGCCGGACCGGCGGGCGCGAACCCGTGATCGATCAGCGCGGCCACCGCGGGTCCGCTGAAATTCTCGTAGACCTGCACCACGTCGACGTCGTCGTGGGTCACACCGGCGGCCGCCCACAGCCGGTCGGCAACGCCGGGGCGTCCGGGACGGCCGGCGAAACCGGCACTGGTGTAGAGGTCGTCGTTGTCGATCAGCGCCGAGTAGCCGCCGGGCGCGCCCTGCGCTCCCGCCAGCACATAGGCGGCATCCGGCCGCATCGAGCGAGCGCGTTCGCCGGATACCAGCACCAGGGCGACCGCTCCGTCGCTCTCGCGTGAGCAGTCGAACAGATGGAACGGCTCGGTGATCAGGCGGGAGGACTCGTAGGTCGCCTCGTCCAGTGGTTTGCCGTACCCGGCCGCGGTGGGATTGTTCTGCGCGTGCCGATAGGCCGCCAGCACCAGCGCGCGCATCGCCTCGCGTGGCACGCCGTCGTGTTCGAGCAATCGCTGGGTGCGCAGGGCGCAGACCTGGGCCGGCGAACCGACACCGTGTGCGAGGTAATGCGGTCCGTAGAAGTACTTCGCGTAGCCCAGGCGGCCCGTATCCTCCTGCGCCATCGAGCGGTAGACGACCACCGTCTCGGCCTGGCCGGTGGCGATTGCGACCGCGGCGTTGTTGATCGCCGCGGCGACCGTACCGCCGCCACCGCCCCACATCATGTTCGACCACCGCACGTCGCGGACCCCGAGCGCGCCGCCGAGCGTAGCGCCGTCGTGCCCGCCGCCGGCGTAGGAGACGAATCCGTCGAGCTCATGCGGCGAGACACCGGCATCGGCGCAGGCCGCGACGATGGCTTCCAGGGTCATTCGCAACTCACCGTGCGGAGCCTCACCGCGCTTGTAGTGCAACTCCGCCGCACCGACCACCGCGGCGGCGCCGCGTAGCATCCTCGCGCTCATGCTCGCGCTCCTTCCAGGTCGGCTCGGCGCCACCGCAGCAGAGGCCACTTCGCCCCCGGATCGAGTTCGATCCGGCCGACCACCGGATCGCCGATGCGCACGGTGTCGGTCTCCTCGCCGACGAGAAGTCCCAGGACCCTTCGGTTTCCGGCGCCGGGCAGTTCCACCAGGACCGTCACGTACGGCACCCGGTCGGCCAGTTCGGTGATGAAGGGGTAGTGGCTGCGAGCCCAGCTGTAGACGGTGCCGACCGGCTCGACCTGCTCCCAGTCCGGATCGAAACTGTGGCAGGAGGCGCAGATCCATTGCGGGCCCCAGATCCATTCGCCACAGTGCCGGCAATGCTGCAATCGCAACTCGCCGGCGACAAGGCCCTCCCAGTAGGGCCGATCCAGTCCGTCGTCGGCGGGGCCCCACGGCAGTTCCAGCTCCGGTGTCTCGCTCATGCCGATTCTCCGGCCACAGAGAAGTTCTCCAATGCCGCGGCTTTCCAGGCACCGTCGCGCAGTTCCCAGATCGAACGCAAGCCGATGGTGCCCTCCGGGGTGTCGTAGACGGTTTCCCCGATCTGCTTGTCACCTTCGGCGCGTACATCGCGGATCCGGAATCCGTGTACCTCTCCGCGCGGGACGGTGACACCGTCGAACACCGCGGGCAGATTCTCTTGCACCATATCGGCCAGGGCGGCCTTGAAATCACCCTGGGCTACGGCACCGACATGACGTTCGTACATTTCACGAAAGTCCTGATCAGGCATTGGAAATCTCCTAGTTCCCCTGATGCGACGCGAGGCGTCACGATGACTTTTACCTTAAGCCTTTAGGTTTATTCGGTCAATGCGAGACCCCGGCCGGAACGGATCCGTCCCCGGTCGCGAGGTTTCAGTCGCCGTCGAATCGAAGGTCGCCGTCGGCACCGATCTCTACGACCGCCCCGGCCACTTCGGCACTCACGAGATGCTCGACATCCGCGGGTCGGCGGGTGGAGGCCAGCGTGCGCCCGCCGTCGGGAGTCCGCGCCGCGACGAACCCGGCCTCGGGATTGCCGGCGCGGTCGTAAACGACGGTCCACGCCTCGACCGCGGCAGGCCCGGCATAGCCCGGGTGCGCCCGTACCGTCGGCTCCCGGTCGACACGCTCCTGCACATCGACTCGCCGGAACCCCGCGGGCGGCGGCTCGCTGCTGTAGACGCCGAATGCATGTTTGGTCAGGTAACCGCCGTTCGCCGTGAGCAATCCGAAGCTGCCCGGTGCACGACGCAACCGGGTCGCGAGGGTGGCGATGGCGTGGGTGCTGTAGTTGTTCCACGGCCCGCCCGCGAACGTCAGTCCTCCGGTGACGGTCAGGGGCCGGGCAGCATCGTCGGCCGGCAGACCGAGTTCACACGCCGCCACCTGCACAGCGGAGGGAAAGCACGAATACACGTCGATGTGAGCGAGATCGTCCACGCCGATTCCGGCCAGCTCCAGCACGCGCGCGCCCGCGTGCCGGATCGCCGGCGAGCGGTCCAGGGCGCCGCGTTCGGCGATGTCGTAGGTGTCGTGCGCCTCGGTTCCGGCGTGTGGGAAGATCCAGTTCTCTCGCGGAATCCCCAGTCGGGCAGCCACTTCCACCGAACACAGCAGCAGTGCCGCACCCTGGTCGACCATGTTGTTGGAGTTCATCAGCTTCGTATACGGCGAGGCGATCCACCGGTTGGCGGCGCTGGGCGTGACGATCTCCGCGGCGGTGTGCACGCGTGGGGTCCAGGCATGCGGATTGTTCGCGGCGACCTCGCTGAAAGGTGACCACAGCGCACCGATCGCCGCACGGTGCTCGCCCACCGAGCGCCCGGCGGATATTCGCAACGCCTGTTCGAACAGCGGGTAGATGTAGGCGGGGCGGTCGAGTCCGGCCCGCTTCTCGGCGTCCGAACGCATCGGAACCTCGGGCACCAGCATCGGCGCCGCGGCGACCGTGTCGTCCTGGACGGTCCAGTCCGGCCGAATTCCCTGCGCGCGCAGCTTCATTCGAGTGCGCCAGGATTCCGCGCCGCCGACCAGGACCACGTCGCAGCGGCCGGCGGCGATATCCTGCGCGGCCTGGTTGACCAGTACCTGTGGCGTGCTGCCACCGCTACCGGTGTAGCCGGTGTGGCGCGGTGTGGCGCCGATTCGTTCGCCGACCAGCGCGCCGGGATCACGGTAGCGCCACGACAGCATGCCGACGATCCGCACGGAGTCGACCAGTTCCAGCAGGCGCGCGGTGCCGGCCTCGGTCGCGGCGCGCGAGGCGGCGTAGACGATCAGGTCGACGGGTTCACATCCGCCCTCGCGCTCGTTGATCTGACCGCCACCGACCAGGATGGGGGTGCGGGGGTCCAGGCTCATGAGCGCACCGCCTCGAGGATTCGCTCCCGGGATTCGGGTTTCGGCCACCCGCCCAGGATGATGGTGGTCAAACAGGTTGGCTTCCAACGATTCACGATGTCCTCACAGATCTTGTCGACCGGTCCGACGAGGGCGACGTCTTCCACCATCGCCGTGGGCACCGCCTGTGCGGCCAGATCGGCCCGGCCGCCGAGATAGAGACGCTGGATTTCCGCGCAGACCTCACCCCAGCCCATGCGGGCGAATACGTCGTTGTGGAAGTTCGCGCCCTGCGCGCCCATCCCGCCCGCGTAGAGTGCGACCACCGGTTTGAGCCGGGCCGCCGCGCGATCCACGTCGTCGCCCTCCGACAGCCAGCACACGTTGGCGATCTCGAAGTCCCCGGCCGTGCGGCGGGCACCCTCGCGCGCGAACCCCTCGGCGAGGGCGGTGCGATAGAACTCGTCGGATTTCGGTGAGAACCACAGCGGTGTCCAGCCGTCGGCGATCTCGGCGGCCAGCGCGACATTCTTCGGGCCCTCCGCGCCGAGATAGACGGGAATGTCGCGGCGCAGCGGATGCACGATGGACTTCAGCGGCTTACCCAGCCCGGTGCCGCCGTGGTACGGCAGTTGATAGTGCTTGCCCGCGAAGGTTACCGGCTCCGTCCGCTCCCACACCGCCCGCATGATCGCGATGTATTCGCGAGTCCGTTCCAGCGGCCGGGGGTAGGGACGGCCGTACCATCCTTCGACCACCTGCGGACCGGAGGCGCCGATACCAAGGATGAGCCGTCCGCCGCTGAGATGGTCGATGGTCTGCGCGGCCATCGCCAACGCTGTCGGGGTGCGCGCCGAGATCTGGCATACCGATGTTCCCAGGGCGATCCGGCCGGTCTTGGCGCCCCACCAGGCCAGCGGGGTGAGCGCGTCCGAGCCGTAGGACTCCGCGGTCCAGAAGCTGTCGACACCGAGTGCCTCGGCCTCGGCGATGGTCCGTTCCATCCGCCGGGGCGGTTGCGCTCCCCAGTATCCGGCCATCACGCCGACCTTCATCGCACGTACCCGTCGTTCGATACTGTCGTCAAAGCTGTTGTCCTGTCAGTGGTTCCGATAGACGGGCGCGCGCTTGTCGAGGAAGGACCGCACCGCCTCGCGATGGTCGCGGGTCGTGGCGGCCAGGATCTGCGTCCGGTTCTCCAGGTCGATCGCGGCGCGCAGGCTCGGCGTCTCGAGGTTGGACCACATGACCTCTTTGGTCATCCAGACCCCGAACGGGCTGTTGCCGGCGATCGCCTCCGCGGTGTCGAGTGCGGTGTCCAGGAGCCGGTCGGCCGGCTCCGCCGAGGACGCCAGGCCGACCCGCTCGGCCTCCTCGGCGGTGACCGACCGACCGGTGAGCAGGATCTGTGCGGCCCTGGCGAATCCGATCATCCGTGGCAGCAGCCAGCTGACCCCGATATCGCAATTGGACAGCCCCCGGTTGATGAACGAGGCGTGCAGCGCGGCTTCGGCGGCGATGATCCGGATATCGGCCATGAGTGCCAGCGCCATACCGCCGCCCGCCGCCGCCCCGTTGATCGCCGCGATCACCGGGGCCCGCACACCGCGAAACGCCTCGACCAATCCGGCGATGTGCTGCTGCACGCGCAATCCCGCCTGCGCCCGCCCCTCGTCCTCGGCCGCACCGGGCGGCGCGCCGTATCCGCGCAGATCGAGGCCGGCACAGAAGGCTCGGCCGTTGCCGGTGAGGACGATAGCCCGGACTTCCGAGTCGTGGCGCACCTCGGCCAGCACCCGGTGCAGCGCCTCGATGAGTTCGGCGTTCATCGCGTTGAGCGCCTCCGGCCGGTTCATCCGGATCAGCAGGATGCCGGGCCGGGGATACTCGGTCTGGATCACATCGGACATGTGTCTGACTTCCTCGAATCGTCGGCGGACGGTCACGCAGAAAGCGCTGCCACCCTATATAAAGCTAACGCCTTTAGATTAATAACACAAGGTAGAGACGCAATCGGAAGGCGGCTGAAGATATTGATGCCGGGCGGCGGGCCGGCTGGCGACCGCCCGCGCCCGGTGCGGCTCAGATCCCGACCGGTCCCCCGAGCCAGACGCCGATCTCCTCGCCGGAGACGTGCTGCCCCGCATCGCTGACCAGAAACGACACCGTGTCGGCGATCGATTCGGCCGGTATCCGCGGCCAGTGTTCGGCCAGCGTCCGCGCCGCATCCGTTCCGCCCGAGGCGATGATGTCCGTCTCGACGAAACCGGGCATGACCGCGTTGACCGTCACGCCGCGCCGGGCGAGTTCCTGCGCCATCACGCGCGTCATTCCGGCCAGTCCGGCCTTGGCCGCCGCGTAGGCGCTCATCCCCGGCGAGGGGCGTCGTCCGCCGGACGGGCTGCTGACGAACACGACTCTGCCCCAGCCTTTTTCGTACATCGCGGGCAGGGCGGCATGGGTGCAGTAGAACGCGCCGCTGAGATTCACGCCGATCACCCGATCCCAGTGCTGGGGCGAGAGCTGCCGGGCCGAACCGAACAGGTTCATCCCGGCGTTGTTGATCAACACGGTCGGTGCACCGAATTCGGCGGTGGCCTGTTCGATCAGGCCGGTCGCCCGATCGGCGTCGGACACGTCGGCGCGGATGGCAGCGGCCCTGCCGCCGGCGTCGGTGATTTCCCCGACCACCTGCCGCGCCGGTTCTTCGCTCGCGGAATAGTTGACCACCACAGCCATTCCGTCGGCGGCCAGGCGGCGTGCGATCGCCGCCCCGATTCCCCGGCCGCCGCCGGTGACCACCGCGACGCGCGTCGCCTCGGCGCTCATGCGGTAGCGGTGGTCGCGCGGACGGCGATGGCGTGGGTGGGCGCTTCGGGAAACCGCTGCCGCAACAGCGGTTTGGCCATCTTGCCGGAGAACGTCCGGGGCAGCGGCTCATCCAGCGCCACAGCGTGTTTGGGGCGCTTGAACTTCGCCAGATTCGCAGCCGCGAGAAGCTCGATCTCGGCCACCACTTCGGCGGCCGGACGATCGCTGTGGAACACGACCATCGGCACCTCGCCCCACCGGTCGTCCTTGACGCCGATCACCGCCAGATCCGCGACGCCGTCGATAACGTGCAGCACCCGTTCGATCTCGGCGGGATAGACATTCAGGCCACCGGAGATCAGCATGTCCTTGCTGCGGTCGACGATCTTGAGGAATCCGCTCTCGTCCTGCAAGCCGAGATCGCCGGTGCGCAACCAGCCGTCCACGAGCGTGGCGGCGGTGGCCTCCGGCTTGCGCCAGTACTCGCGCATCACGTGCTCACCGCGAACCAGAATCTCGCCCACCTCCCCGGGAGGCGTGTCCGCATTCGGGTCGCCGATCGTGACCTGCGTACCCACCAGCGCCAGCCCGGCGTAGCCGGGACGAGCGGACGCGTCGGCGTAGTTCAACGTCGAGACCATGCCCGACGCCTCGGTCAGCCCGTACACCTGCGTGAGCGGAATGCCCCGTGAGCAATAGAAATCCACGAGATCCACACCCACCGGTGCGCCGCCGGTTCCGGCGAAGGTGAACGTCGCCAGTTTGCGCGCGCCGAAGTCGGGCAGGGTCGTCATCCGCTCCCAGATCACCGGCACCACCGTCGTCGCGGTGATTTGTTCGCGCTCGAGGGTGTCCAGAGCGATCTGCGGATCGTATTCACGCAACAGCACCATCGTCGCCCCGGGGACCACGACCAACTGCATGAAGATCGACAGCACCGATCCGGTGTAGACCAGCGGCGCGGCGCACAACACCCGGTCGCGCGCGCTGAAACCGTGGCTGACGGTCTGCGCGATGCCCGGAGCCATCGCATTGCGGTGGGTCACCACCGCGCCCTTCTGCACACCGGTGGTACCCGAGGTGTAGCAGATGAAGGCCGCGTCATCGCCGGCGATGTCCACTCGCGGCGCGACACCGGGGTCGGCCAGGGTGTCGTACCGCCGATGCGCACTGCCGCCGATCGCGAAGATGTCGAGCGGAATCTGTTCGGCGGCAACCTCCAGCAAAGGGGCGAACTCGTCTTCGATGACCACCACCCGCGGCCCGGAATCGACCACCATCGGCGCCAATTCCCTTGCGGTGAGCCGGAAATTGAGCGGCACGCTGATGGCGCCGATCTTCAGGGTGGCCAGGATGACGTGCGCCAGCTCGGGACGATTGAGCATCATGACCGCGACGCGATCACCCTTGCCGACGCCACGCGCCACCAGGCCGCGGGCGAGCGCGTCGGTCACCGCATCGAGTTCGGCCCACGTCTCGGCGTGATCACCGAAGACGATCGCCTGCTGATCGGGGCGGGTCTTACCCCAATAGCGCGTCAGATCCGCCAGATTCATTCGAGTACCTCCTCGTTCGCCGACCGTTCGGCCGCGAGCACCAGCGGATGTGACCGCCCTCACTGCGTGTCGTCAAACCTAACAGCTTTAGATTTTGCGCGCAATACCTCGGCAAGCTCCCGAAACCGCCTACAGCAGGCATGAAAACAACACCCACACAATGGTTTTCGTGTGAGTGTCGTTTGCTCATGCGCTATTCATTCCACCTTTTCGGCGGTCCTCGCATACAGGTGGCGATCGGCTACCGTAGCGATGCGCGCGTCGTCGTATCCGGCGATGTCCCGCAGCACCCGCGCGGTGTCCGCCCCGGCCCGCGGCGGCAGTGCGGGAGCGAATTCCTCCCCGGACACCCGTACCGGACTCACCAGGAATTCGAGTTCTCCCACCCCGGGGTAGTCGACCCGATAGGTAGTGTCCCTGGCCCGGAAATGTGGATCGTCGAACATCTCGGCCACGGTGTTGACCGGGCCGCCGGCGATACCGTGCGCGAGGAACAAGTCCATCCATTCCTGGCGAGTGCGCTGGGCGAAGATCTGCCGCAGCTCTCGCCACACGTGCTCCGCGCGCCGCGGCGCGTCCTCGTCGGCGGCGGTTAGGTCGATATCGGCCAGATCCTCGCGACCGACCGCCACGAGGAAGTTGCGCCAGAATTTCTCCACGTGCGAGCCGAACAGCACGGCCTTGCCGTCCTCGGTCCTATACGCCTCGAGTCGTGGCCAGTCCGGCAGTCGCCCGTCGGGCAACCACGTCGGACGCGGGATCGATCGGTCCCGGTTCAATTCCGCGTCGCCCAGATCCGGCATCCATGCCGCGGCCACGTCGATGCCGGAGACCTCGACCCGGCCGCCGGTGCCGGTCACGTTCGCACGATGGAGTGCCGCCAGCAATCCCATGGCCCCGTACGCACCGAGGGCGTACATCGCGATCGGCGGGCTGGTGGAGCCCGCGATCCCGTCCACCGGCGGCTCGTCCGGAGTGGTGACCTCGCGCAGCCCGGCATAGGCATCGAAAACCGGGCCGCCGGTGCCGAGCCCCTGATACGGGCCGTCGGTGCCCATCCCGGAGACGGTGCACAGCACGATCTTCGGGTTCATCTCCCGTAAGCGATCGAATCCGAGATCGAGCCAATCCAGGTAACCACCGCGCATTCCCTCGATCACCGCATCGCACGAGCGCGCGAGATCGAGGAACGCCTGCTTCCCCTCTGCCGAGCGCAGATCGAGTGCGACCGACTTCTTCCCGCGATTCCACCGCAGATGCATGAAGGCCGGCCCGTCCGGATCGCCGACGGCGCGACTACCGCCGACGCGTACCGGGTCACCGAGCGGTCCGGACTCGACCTTGATCACTTCGGCGCCGAGGTCGGCAAGATGCCCGCCGAGCGAGGCCGGCGCCAACTGCGCGACTTCCAGAATGCGCACACCGTTCAGCAACGAGAATCCACTCATTCGCCGGCCCCTTCCAGTTCCTTCGAAAGATTGTGTGTCTGTTCGGGTTTCAATTCGATCCACAAACCCTCGGCCTCCGCGACGAGCACCCCTTCGTGGTGCAACGTCCCACGCAGGAACCGTTTGCGCCCCTGCTGCCCGACCAGTCGCGCGGTGACCGTGAGTTCGGTGTGCAACGGTGCCGGTGCCCGGAAGTCGACCTGCAGCCGGGCCGTTCGCGCCCACGGGCGGCGATGATTGGCCAGCCGGGCCAGGATCTCGTCGAAGATCAACGGCGCGACACCGCCGTTCATCGCATAGCGTCCCGAGTGGAAGCGGCCGACCGTCACCCGGCCGATCGCGGTGGTCTCGGTGATCCGATCCAGGTGCACCGGCGGTGCCAGCGCCTGGCCGTGGCCGGCCGATTCCCAGCGCTTGCCCGCGATCTGTTCGTCCTCGTCAACCTCGAAACCGGCCAGGGCCGTGGCGATCTCACGTAGGCGCGCCGCGGCGTCGGCGGCGGCTCTCGGTGTCGGCCGGCTACGGGTGACCGCCTCCTGGGCCGCGCGCAACGCGTCGATGAGCCGGGCGAACTCGTCGTCGGTGGCGACCGTCGGGGCGAACGGATCGTCCCAGGTCGGTTGCCAGATATTCGGATTCACGAGGCACCCCCCGGGGCGGGGGCCGGCTCGTGGCCGAAGAATGCCGAGAACATATCGGTGATCGACCGTTGTCCGAGTGTCGCTCGAACGACCGAGTTCTCGCGTTCATAGCGCTCGCGCAAGCCCTGCCCCGGACCATCGAGCAGCAGTTGCTTGATATGGCGCAGCCCGTCCGGCGGTTGTGCCGCAATCTGTTGCGCGATCCGTACCGCTTCCCCGGCTACGTCGGGCGTGTAGCGCGTGAGCAGACCCATCTCGTAGGCCTCGTCTCCCGCGACAGCTCGTGCCGTCATCAGCAGATCTCGCGTCCGGGCACCGCCGATGAGGGTGTCGAGCAGCCAGCTCAGGTTCACCCCGCCGTACCTGGCCGCGCTCACCGCCATCGTGGTCCGCGGGCCTCCGACCCGCAGATCGGAGCACGCGGCGTACATCGTCCCCGCCGCATACGCCAGACCGTCGACAGCGGCCACGGTCGGCTTCGGGTAGCGCAGGTAACGCCAGAGCATGTCCTCCCGCTCGGCGGTGGACTGCGCCAGCGCCTGCGGCGTCATCGCGTCGAGCTCCTTCAGGTCGTAACCCGCGCAGAATGCCCGGCCACCCGCACCGCTCACGATCACCGCCCGGATCGAGTCGTCGGTGGCGGCCTCGGTGAGCGCGGTATCCACCTGCCGCTGCAGTGCTATCGACAGCGCGTTGTGGGCGTGCGGCCGGTCGAGGGTCAGCCTGAGCACACCGGGCACCGGGCGGTCGCGGCGCAGTTCGTCGGCAACCATCGCCGTGCTATCGCGCCGCGACCGGCGCAGCCGCGCGCTCGGCGTCGAGCGCGGCGACATCGTCGGCGACCATCTTGTGAAAAACCTGACCCGGCAGTTCGTTTCGTCCGTAGATCAGCTCGTCGACCTGTCCGTGTGCCGCGTTCGCGGTGATCGTCTTCGTGACGAACCAGTCCTCGGCGTGCAGCGTCTCCATCAGCAGATCCCAGTTCTTCTGCAGGATTCGCTCCTCCCGCGGGGTCTGCGGCTTTGCGGGCGACAGCAGCCGGATGGTGCAGTAGCTGACATTCGGATCCTGGGCATCGGGGACGATTGTCCAGATCTCGAAGTGATTGGGCTCGGTGACCAGCATGGTGCCCGGATAGATCGTGTAATTCGCCAGCGAATAGTCGCGGACGTCGAAGGCGTCCGGATCGGCGTCACGCACCTCGGTGATGGACTTGCGCGCCACCACCAATCGCCAGGAGCGGCCGACGGGATCGAAGGCGGTGATATTGCCCTCGAGATAGTTGCAGACCGTCTTGGTGTGCAACTGGCACAGATGGTAGGAGTCCTGGACTCCGTCGACCGCGATCTTCCAGTTCATATCCAGCCGCCAGGTCTCCTTGCGCACCTGGTAGGACTCCCCCATGCCGGTATCGGCGACCTCGGCATCGTGCTTGTCACCCAGAATCGCGGCGATATCCAGTTCGGCGCCGGCGGTGGGCACGACCCAGACAAGCCCGTGGCGCACCTCGCACGGAAATTCGACCAGCCCGTACTCGCCGCGATCCATACCGTCGAACCCCTCGGCGTGCGGCATACCGCGCAGCGATCCGTCCTTGCCGTAGGCCCAGTTGTGATAGGGGCAGGCGAAGACGCGCTTGCATCCGGACTCGGCGAACTCGACGCGGGATCCACGGTGCCGGCAGACGTTGGCGAAGGCCTTGACGCTGCCGTCGTTCTGCCGGACCACCAGCAACGGTGTGCCGATCAGCTCGGTGGTCAGGAAATCGCCCGCCTTCGCCAGCTCGTCGACGTGCGCCACGATGTGCGGAAAACGGCGCACCACATCGCGCTCCTTGGCCGCGAGGTCAGGATCATCGAAGACCGAAAATGAAACGCGCAGAAGCTCTTCCGCGTAATCAGTGGTGTTGTTGTCCACGTGGGCGATGAGCCTGCGCGTGAGCCTGATCTTCTCGTCGCGATCCATACTCCGAGCGTGGCACACGATACAATCATTGTCTAGTGTCTTATCTAAAGGTTTTCGATTCTTCGAGAACTTGGTACGGTGCTTCCCGTGACTGGACGCGGCACGGACATCGAGCGCCCGGCCGATACTCGATCGGCCATCCTGGCCGCGGCGGAATCCTGTTTCGCCCGCTTGGGCATCGCGGGCACCACCATGGAGGATGTGGCGAAGGCCGCGTCGAGCTCGCGTGCGACGGTGTACCGCTATTTCGCCGATCGAGACGCCCTGGTGACAGAATCGGTGGTCCGCCGCGCCCGCGCCAACATGGATTCCGCGCGTGCATTCATCGCCCGCCACCCGACCATCCAAGCCAGCATCGTCGAGGGCATCTGTGCGGATATCCGGCGCGGCCGCCGCGACCCGATGGTGCATCGACTGGTCTCGCCGGCGGAGATGGTGCTCGCGGCGAGATTGCTCACCGAATCCGGACGAGCCGTGGACCTGACCTACGAATTGTGGGAGCCCGTTCTCGCCGAGGCCCGGGCCGCCGGCACGCTGCGAGCCGATCTCGACATCCGCTTGCTGTGCGAATGGATATCGGAATTGGAGATCTACTACATCAGTCGCGGATCGACCGCGGACGCCGAAGACCTCGACCACATACGTGGGAAACTGCGCACTTTCCTGCTTCCCGCGCTACTGCCCGACCGCCCGAAATCCCATCCGCGGCCGACCATTACGACGTAGCGCCTTCACCCGTTTTCGACAGGTGAAGGCGCCGCGACGCCGGAGTCCGGTCGGCGCGCCGGACCCGGTTGTTCATCATCGTGGAGCGTTCGCACCGCTCAGTGCGGACCCGACACCGCCGATATCGGTGATGGTCCAGTTGTGGTGGCTGTCCAGGCTGAGCTGATAGGTCGCCGTGGATTGGATCCCCTCCGGCGCCTGACTGTTCTTGGTCAGCACGCTGACGAAACAATCCACGGCGTAGATGCCGTTGTTGGTCGAACGCACCTTGGCGGCAACGGGTTTCGCCGTCGACACCCACTGCAGCGGGGTGATGATCTGCTCCATCGAGCCTGCGGCCTGGGTCAGCCGGTTCGACAGTTCCGGGCTGGTGCCCTTGGTCAGACGGGTCCGCCACGCGGCCAGATCCTGGAAGTTCATCTCCGCCGCCGCGGTCGCGTAGTCGAGCGCGATCTGTTCGGCGTGGGCGGTGTCGGCGCGTTCGGCCCGGGCGGCGGCGATCTGATCGGATTTGTCGCTCAGCTGCCAACCGAGTAGTGCGACCGCGACGGCGAGCACGAGGACCAGCGCCCCGACGGCGAGGGTCTTCAGCTTGATCGACGACTCTCCGGTCCGGCGTCCTCGGCGCAGGATCGAGGACAGCGGGGCGGAGTGCCGGCCGCCGGCTCGCTCCGCCTCGGCGGACGTAGTCGCGGTGTCGGTGGGCTCGGGATCGGTCAGTACCGAGGGGGAATTGGTCATGATGGCCTTCTTCGAACGCTGATGGTCACTGAGTGCGGGGTCGGCGCAGGTTCAGGGGCTACCTCCCCGCTGGTCGGATATGCACGGTGACGGCGTCACCCGACTCGGTGGAGGCGAGCGCATTGTCGAGGAAACGTCCCAGGTCGACGGTCGACATCGCCGCGGCTCCGGCACGGACGCCGGGCAGCAGGTCGACGCCGAGGGTGTGCAGATCGCCGGAACTCTTGTCCAGGAACGACTGCAGCGCGTCGATCAGCGGAGCCGCACCGTCCTCGATACTCGTCAGTGGTCCGAAGGAGGCTGCGAAGTGCACACCGCCGAGCACATCGGTGAATCCTGATCCGAACTCGGCCAGCTTCGGCGTGGCTCCGGCGAGATCTGCGGGGACGGTATCGGTGCTCTGCAGCAGCGGCTGCAGTGCCGTGAGCAATTGCGTCAGATCGCCCGATCGCTGGGTCAGGGTCTTCGCGAGTAGTTCACCGGCCCGCGACAAGTCGTTCAGGACCCAGGGGTCCTCCGGAAGCGCGACGTCCACAGTCTGGAATATCTCCCGAATGCGTTCGGGCTCGACTTGTTCCAGCATCCGGGTCAGACGGGCCGACAATTCCTGGAAGGTGGTCGGCACTACGACGTGCGCGGTCGGAACTTTCGCGCCGTCCCCGAGATAGGGTCCCCGCTCGGTGGTCGGTTGCACGGCCAGATACGCCTCGCCCAGCGCCGATAGATTGTCCACCCGGAATCGGCTGTCCACCGGAATGCGGTAGCCGTCGTCGTAGTTCCAGGAGATCTCGGCATGGTCCGCCGAGGGCGTCACCGCAGTGACATGCCCGATGGCGACGCCACGCAGCAGCACCCGCGAACCGACCACGAGCCCATTGGTGTCCGGCACGGACATGCCGGCGGTCCGGATATGTCGAAACGCGCCGGTTTCCAACCCGATGTGGTCCAGATACACGAACGAGGACGCGGCGATGACCGCCATTCCCGCGACCGATGCGACGGTTTTCAGATTCATTTCACTGCCCCCAGCATGCGCAGCAGATTTTCGACATCAGCCACGATCCGGTCGCCGTGATCGGTATCGATGGAGCGGATGTTCACCGACGGGTCCTGCACGAACGGCAACAGGGTCGTGCGCAGGAACTCCGACAGCTTCGCGGTATCCGCTGGGGCGCGATCCCAGATGTCGCGCCCGATTCCGCCGGTTTCGGCCAGCGAATCGAACAGCGGTACCAACCACAAGCCGCCCTCGTACACGCTGCCGACAGAGGGAAGGATCTGGCTGATGTAGGAGACGATGCTCACGGCGGTTCGCCGCCAATAGTGTTCGGTCTCTTGCCCGAACAGGGTGGCCAAGGTTTGTCCTTTGGCATCGATCGCACCGCCGGTGTCGCGGAAACCGTTGAGCATGCGATCGATTTCGTTGGTATCGCCGGCCAGATCCCGCATATCGCCCGCGACCACCGAAGCCAATCGTTGCACGTCGTGAGGCTGCGGCATGACGGTATTGATTCCGGTCATCGCGTCCTCGATCTTTCGGATACTGCCGCCGTTGACGAAATAGGCGAGGACCGCCATGGTGTCTTCCAGTTGCGGCGGTGAACTCGTGTGGTCGACGGTCACGGTCGCGCCCGGCCGCAGATACGGACCTTGCACGACCGGTCCGTGATCGAGCGCGATATAAGTGTCACCCAACAGCGTGTTCTGCCGGATCACCGCGCGCACGTCGGCGGGCACCTTCGTCCCGTCCTTGACATGTGCGCTGACATCGACGAATTTCCCCGAGGCGGTCAGTTTTTCGACCTCGCCGACCCTGAGTCCGTCCATCATCACATCGGCGCCGGTCGGCAGATTCATCGTGCTCACGAATTGCAGGTCGAGCTGATAGCCCGCGCCGACGCCGCCCCGGACCGAGGGTAGGTCGTCCGGCCCGACCGAGCAGGCGGTGGTGGCCAGCAGACTGCAGCCGAGCGCCGCGGCGGCGGTCTTCCATCGTGTGGTCGTCTTCATCGCTGACCTTTCGCGAGCACCATGTCCAGCAGGCCGGCGATCGGAACCTGCACGTGGCCTTGGTCGGCCGAGCAGCTACCGGGCGCGCTGTGGTTCGCCGCCGCGCACAGTTCGGGAGCCGCCGGTGAATCGAGCTGCACCGTGGGCGGGCGGTAGTCGATCGACATCCCGCCGTCGTTCGCCGCCTGCTGCCGCAGCATCGACGCGACCGGAGGAATCGAATCCAGTAGGCCGGCAATATCTTTGGAGCGGGTCGCGGCCAGGTGGATGACGTCGGCGACCGGGCCCTGCAGCAGTGGCCAGAGGTCCCCGCCGTAGTTGGTCTGGATGTCGTGGAGCAGGTTCACCAGCCAGCCCACGCCCACGCAGACGTCGACCACTCCGGGCCACAGATCGATGCCGGCCCGTACTACTTCCGGCATCTGGTCCAGTATCGAGCGGATGGCCGGCCATCGTTGCAGCGCCTCGTCGGTGAGTGGCGCCATGTTCTGGATGATGGCGCCGATATCGGCGGTCAACCGGTCCGGGCTCGCCGCCGCCGCGGAGGCGTGCAGCATCATGGCCCGCGCATTCTCACCCTGGCCGCGCAGTGCCTGTTCGAAGCCGGCTACGGCCTTCTCGAAACTCTCCTTGCTGTCGTTCGGGCTCAGCGCGTCGATGAAATCCGCTGCCGATCCGGCGATTTCGGAGATGCTCTTCGGCGTGAAACTGTGATCTTCGGGAATGCATTGTCCCGCGGTCAGTTCCGGCCCGGACCGGTAGTTGCCGACCAGTTCCACGCTGCGGTCGGCGAGAATCGACTTGGACCTCGTCACCGCCCGCACATCGGCCGGGAACCGGCGGCCGCCGTCGAGCGAGAACGTCACCTCGACGTGATCGCCCGCCGGCCGGATCCGGTCCACTCGTCCTACCTGCAAACCCATCTGGGTTATCGGATTCCCGGGGTAGAGACCGACCGCGTCCGGCATCTGTGCGCAGAATCCCGATTGCGATGGCGGGCCGTCGGGTTCGACGACGGTGAAGCCGACGCCGCCGATCAGCGCGAGCGATACGACCGCACCGGTGCCGATCAGATATTTCCTGTTCACCTTCATCTCAACACGTCCGCCCGGGGAGAGGAATACAGACATTCGAGGCCAGAATCGTGCCTCCGGAAACCGTCGCGAGCCCCTGCGGCGTGAGCCAGGCCTCGAGTTGTGCGCGCAGGCCCTGCAACTTGTCCATCGCGGGACCCATGGTGGTGTCGAGACTTTCGATCGACTTCTTCACCTGATCGACCACGGCGCGAACCTGATCCTTGTGATCGAGATAGAACTTCATCTCCGGCTGCACCCGCATCAGCACATCGCCGAGCAGGCTGTAGGCCTCGTTGAATCCGACGTGCGCGTTGTCGTAGGTGGACACGACGACATCGATCTGGCGAATGAGATCGAAGACGAAGTCGCGGTTGGCGTCGAACGACTTCAGATATTCCGAGGCCAGTCCGGTGATCTGCTCGACCTGACTGCGCTGGCGATCCATCACCGCGGCGATGCTGTTCATCCCGGAGATCAGTGAACCGACCGAGGTCGAATTGTGTTGCAACGCTTGGGCGACCTGGTCGATATTCGCGTCCACAGTGGTGCCGTCGACCTTGTCGGTCACGTGCGGCGCCGCTTGCAGCACGTCGCCGATCGAATAGGGCACGGAGACGTGATCGGCGGGAAGCACGCGCGATCCGAGGGGAGCGCGGCCGAGCGGAACGATGGTGACCGCGTATCCGCCTACCGGGGTCAGCATCCGGACCTCGACATGGGAGTCGTCGCCGATGAAGGTGTCGTCGGAGACCTGCGCCTCCACCAGCACCGTGTCCGGACGGAAGGCCACCTTGGTGACCTTGCCGACGGTGATGCCGGCCACCCGCACCTCCTGGCCGGTGGCCAGGGCCGCGGCGTCGGTGGTCTCGAACGCCACGGTGCGCTGGCCGACCGGGTGGGTGTAGAAGAGTGTGGTCGCACCGAGGGCGACGACCGCGGTCACGACGACGACCGTCCCCAGCAGGGTTTCACTCGCCACGATCCGGCGCATTACTCGGCGCATACCACGACCTCGCTCCCGTTCAGCAAAACCTTGACCTCCGAGGGCAATTGGGCGACGCCGTGTGTGCAGTTCATCGCCGCCGGCGCCGCCGAGACCTGCGGCAGTTGCAGGCCGGCGAACGCCACGGGCAGCAGTCGCAGGGCATCGGCGGCCTGCGGCAGCGAGGCGAAGGCGTGGGTCAGCAACGTGTCGACATCGACGTCGCGAGAGAAACCCAGTTCGGTGATCAGCTGGTGGACCGGGGTGAGGAATTCCGGTCCGAATTTCGCTGTCTTCGGGAATTCACTCAACACCGTCATCGCCTTCGCGATGGGAAAGCTCAGTGATCGCATGAACTCGATGACCTGTGGTGATTTGCCGCCCATCGAATCCGATATCCGCGACAGATTCGTAACCAGTGCGGAGATGACTTGTTCGCGGTCGTGCGCCAGGTCGGCGAGCTTCTGAACACTGTCGAGCATGGGCGCCAGACCGGAGCCGTCGCCCTGGAGCAGGGTGATGGCGTTCTGCATGAAAGTGTTGATCTCGTCGGTGCTCATCGTGCTCAGCACCGGCTGTAGACCGTTGAACAGTTGCGTGATGTCGAACGAGGGCCGGGTGCGGTCGGTGCCCAGATGTCCGACCGGGCGGCCCGCCTGCTCCGGTTCCTCGAGGTCGACGTATCGAATTCCGGTGAGGTTCTGGTACTTCACGGCCAGAACCGTATTGTCCAGCAATCGATACGGTGCTTCCAGCGAAAAAGTCACCTCGGCGATGCTCGCCCCGTTCTTGCGGGTGAGATCGATGGCCGAAACCTTTCCCACTCGAACGCCTTTGGTTCGGATGTCGCCGTTGACATGCAGCCCGGAGACATCGGTGAACTCGGCGGAATAGCTGCGTGTATCACCGTGTACCGGGTTCTTGATCGCGCTGAAGATTATCGAGAACAGCACCACCGCCAACACTGCGGCGACGCCGAGCTTTCCGAGTGTGACGAACAGTTTCGTGCGCGGAGTCATCGATGTCCCTCCCCCGCCGGTGTCGTCGGAATTCCGGTGAGCGCCAGAGGCGTGGCGAACATCGGCAGATCGTCGACGACGACGCGCAGGTTGAGCGTCTTCTTGCCGTTACGGTCGCTGAACGCGGCGTTGTACCGGTCGATCAGCGCCGACAGCTTGTCGGGTACCGTCGCGCCGCCGAGGATCTGCGGCACGGTATCGGTCATCGCCTGCACGAGCTGGGTGGCGGGCGTCAGCTCCGTGCCGTGGGAGGCCAGCAGATGTCCGGCCTTGCCGAACAAACTGTTCGCGGCCAATCCGAGGCCGCGGTCGGTCTTGTCCATGAACGCGTCGTCCACGCCGAACGAACCGTCCGGGCGCTGGTTGTATCGGCTGTCGTAGACGTTGTAGAGCGCGTCGACCGCCTGTGTTCCGAAAGCCGGTAGCACCTCGAGGATGTCGTCGGCTCGGCGCATCAGTTCGGTCGGCAGCGCGCGTTGCGTGGCCGCTATCCGGTCGGCGAAGACGATGCCCGATTGGATCAGCGGAGTCAGGCCGTCGGTGTAGCGCACCACCTTGTTCAGCGTGGTCACCATCGACTGGGTCAGGGTGCCGTCGATCGCGAGCGATCCCTTCTCCAGCATCGTCGACATGGTGAAGTCGCCGGTGGGCATCTTGTTCAGCGTGCTGCCGTTCACCAAACGGTTTCCTTCGGGGCGCGAGATGAGATCCACCGCGGTGATGCCGAAATAGTTCTGCGGCCGGAAATCGAGATCGAAGGCGTCGGTGAGGCCGGCCGAAATATCCGAGCGCAGTCGCACACTCATCCGCACGGTCCCGGGGTCGGTCTTCTCCAGGCGGGTGATCTCGCCGATCTCCGCGCCGTGCAGGATGACCTTGGTGCCGGTTCCGACACCCGGCCCGACATAGGGCACCTCGATATTCAGTGCCAGCCCCGCCGGCTTGTGCAGACGCGGATAGACCCACAAGGCGATCACCAGTACGACGGCGATCACCAGCGCGACCGCAGCGGCCGCCAGCTCGACCATGCGCTTCTGGTGCCGGTCGGTGCCGCGCAGGAAATCCTGGTTGCGTGTTTTGGCCATCACCCTATCCTTTGAAAACCAGTAGCGGGGACAGTCCCCAGATCGCCACTGTCATCGCGAAATTCAGCACGACGATCGCCACGAGACTCGCGCGGATCGCCCGTCCCGATGCGGCACCGACGCCCGCGGGGCCGCCGGTGGCGAAATAGCCGTAGTAGCAATGGATCAGCGTCACCACAGCACAGAAGGTGACCGCCTTGATCACCGACGCCGTCAGATCCGGCCAGCTGAGGAACTGGGCGAAATAGTGGTCGTAGGTGCCGGGCGGCTGATGGTGGAAGACCTTGACGATGACCCCACCGGTGAAGAAGGCGATCACCAGCGCCATGAGATATCCGGGCAGCACGACGAGCATCCCGCCGACCAGCCGCGTGCCGACGACGAACGGAATCGCGCGCAGGCCCATCGATTCGGTGGCATCGATTTCCTCCGAGATACGCATGGCTCCGATCTCGGCGGTCATGCGACATCCCGCCTGGGCGGCGAATCCGATACCGGTGATGATCGGCGCGATCACACGAATGTTGCCGAAGGAACCGATGATTCCGGTCAGCGCACCGAATCCGAGCAGATTCAACGCCATGAACGCTTCGATCGCGACGACGGCGCCGACAGCGACGCCCAGGAAGAACATCAGGCTCACGACGCCGCCGTCGACGATCAGCGAACCGCTGCCCCACGCCATGTTGTTCATCGTCTTCACGGTCTGTTTCCGGTAGTGACGGATCGTCACCGGCAGCAGATACAAGGTTTTGGTGACGAACAGCGCGACCTGGCCGATTTCGCCGACGAATTCGCTCACGCCTCGAACGAGTACGCGGATCGGGCGGGCGGCGAAGGCGGGCCGGGGAGAAGAGGATTGCGAGGGTGTACTCATGATCACGCCAATCGGGCCGGGAAGAACATCATCTGCAACTGGCTGATGAGCAGATTCGTCATGAAGATGCAGAACACGCTCAGCACGACCGAGGCATTGACGGCATTCGCCACACCCTTCGGGCCGCCCTTGGCCTCCAGCCCGCGCAAGCTCGCGATCAATACCACGATGGCGGCGAAGACGAGCGCCTTCAGTACCGAGAACGCCAAGTCGGTGGGCGTGGCGAAGGCACCGAAGGACTGCCAGAAGCTGCCCGGCACAACATGATTGACATTGGCCGAGATGATCAGGCCGGCGAAGACGCCCGCGGCGATGATGATGATGCACAACACCGGCGCGATCACGATCATCGCCAGGAAGCGCGGCATCACCAGTCGTTCGACCGGGTCCACGCCCATGACGCGCATCGCGTCGATCTCCTCGCGAATCGCGCGGGCGCCGAGATCGGAGGCGATGGCCGAGGCCGCCGCACCACTCATCAACAGCCCGGCCGCCATCGGCGCGCCCTGTCCTACGACGCCGAGTCCACTCGCCGCACCGGCCAGCGAATTCGCGCCGACCTGGTTCATGATGCCGCCGACCTGAACCGACACCTCCGCCCCGATCGGAATCGCCATGAGCAGTGCCGGCAGGGCGGTCACCTTCAGCAGCAACCACATCTGTTCGACGAGTTCGTATACCGGCATGCGCAGGCGAACGGTGTCGACCACCGAGTACCGCACTACCGCTGCGGTCAGGTGTGCGGACCGGCCCAGCGTCGCGAGGCTGTCCAGCGGCGCGCGCCGCAGGTGGGCCAGTACCCGGCCGGCGCGTGACAGGACGGCCGAGGGTGGCGACCCGGCCCGATGGCTCGGCATCGGGCCGCTCGAGTCGGGTAATGCGTGCGCGATCAACGGTGCCTGCGTAATACTCATCGGTGGCACCTCCCTCCGTGGATATCGGCGCGTGCGACAACTGCGCCGGTTGTTGCCGGGGTATCGATGGATGACGTGCGAGAGTCTTTTCGCCTCCGGTGAACGACAACTACCGAGGACGAAATCGCCTATCGCTCAGAGTTTTGCGCGTCGATTGCCATTCGTCAGCCCGCGAACCGAATGCACGTGACTCGGCGAACGCCGGTGCGCCGCCGACCGAAAAGCCCGATTCCCGCAAACGGGATGCCGAGTAGCGGGGGCCGGGAGAGTTCCTGCGCGGTCTCGTGTCGGACGATGTGGAGATCTGCGCTGTCCGTTGTATCCCGCGTCCGCCGGTGCCACGTCGGGCACGAATTCGGGGACCGGAAAAGGGATCGCAGCATTCCAGATCGGTTCGGCGACATTGCCTTCGAGCGTCATTGTTCGATACTCCGATTCACGAGACCGCATTCGCCGCTGATGGGCGGGCAGTGGAGCCACGCACGAATTCCGAGAACGACAGTCGGACCACCCCGTTGTGACCCGCATACCCGGACGATGCACCACGTGTCGTGGCTCACATAAAACATACTTCGTTTTACGCGTGACGTCAATCGTAATTTGTAAAACAGCTCGGTTTACGTTTCGCCACCCCGGGCAGCTGCCCGATCACCGACCGGGGGCCGTGAGCGAGTGCGCGGCCACGAAACTCGCCTCGACAGCCGCCCGCGCCGCGGCCGGCAGCGTGGGCAGCAACTCGCGAACTCGGGCCTGCCGCCGCGCTACGGCGCGGCGCTCCGGCATTCCGGGCGTGGCCGCCATCTGGGCGACAATCCCGTCGATCTCGTCCACCCCGCCGATGTGATGCCCGGCGTCGGCCAACGCCTGCTCGCGCACGATCTGCGCCTCGTCCTTCTCCTCCGACATGCCGATCGGGCCGACCATGCGGCCGTTGAGAAATTGCCGGACCACCGGTTCGTCGGAGGTGAGCAGCACCTCCCGCGGACCGAACATGACCAGGTCGCGCCGGAACAGCATGCCGATGTTGTCCGGCACGGTCCGCGCGAGATTGATGTTGTGCGTGACGATCAGGAAGGTCGCGTCGATCTGGGCGTTGATATCCAGGAACAGCTGGCTGATGTAGGTGGTCCGCACCGGATCGAGCCCGGAGTCCGGTTCGTCGACGAGGATGACCTGCGGATCGAGAACCAGCGCTCGCGCCAGCCCCGCGCGTTTGCGCATACCTCCGGAGATCTCGCCCGGGAGCTTGTCCTCCGCACCGAGCAGGCCCGTCATCTCCAACTTCTCCATGACGATGCGCCGAATCTCCGCCTCCCCTTTGCGGGTGTGCTCACGCAACGGGAACGCCACGTTGTCGAACAGGTTCATCGAGCCGAACAGGGCGCCGTCCTGGAACAGCACTCCGAACAGCTTCCGGATCTCGTAGAGCTGAGCGGTCGAGCAGGTGGTGATGTCGGTGCCGTCGACGTAGATCGATCCGCACTCGGGACGAAGCAGGCCGATCAGCGACTTCAGGAATACCGATTTGCCGGTACCCGAAGGGCCCAGCAGAACGCTGACCTCCCCGGCCGGCAGCGTCAATGTCACATCGCGCCAAATAGTCTGGGAACCAAAGCTTTTGGTGATTCCGACAGTGCTGACTTCGACACCCATACCTACTCCTGAGCAGAAACCGGCGCGAGAGTGGCGCCGGTGGCCGATCACAGACAGTTCCAGCTGTGATACACAGAACGTACTTCGTCCAACGTTAGACGGATCACAATTTCTGTGCAAGGATAGCGGTTACGCCTCATTCGACGAGGCGTTTCACCACAGCGGAGGGGCACCGCGCCCCGGGCGGCTCGACCGCTCGTCGCGGTGGCGAACAGCGAAATCCGCGAACCAGGAGCTGCCCGATGCGGTCACATCGTCGTGCGCAATCGAGAAGTACGGATCGAAACACGCGGGGACACAACCCGGCCCTACTGTCGGCAATCGCGGTCACCGGAATGCTCGTCGCGGCATCCTCGGCCGCCGGCGGCGAACCCGCGCCTCAACGGCCCGATCGCGCCGGTCATGCCACTGAACACAGTGCAGCACAGCGAATTTCGTCGGACACCGCGAGCGGACCCATGCTGGTGCCGGCCACCGTCGCCGCCTTTCGTCCCCACGCCGCGCCACCGGCACCGCCGGCAGCACCGGCCACCACGAAGGCATCACCGCCGACGCCGGAAGTTCCGCAGGGCGCGGCGGCGGGAATCCCCGAACCGGTGCTGGCCGCCTACCGCAATGCCGAGCTGGTCCTCGCCCGGTCACAACCGAGCTGCGGTCTCACCTGGAACCTCCTGGCCGGCATCGGGCGTATCGAATCCGGCCATGCCCGTTACGGCGATGTCGACGCCCAGGGACGGACCAATTCCCCGATTCTCGGCCCGGCCCTGGACGGAACGCTGCCCGGAAACGAAATCATCAGGACCGCAGGCGGTTACGTCCGAGCCGTCGGTCCCATGCAATTTCTGCCGAGCACGTGGCAACGCTGGGCCAGTGACGGCAACGACGACGGAATCGCCGACCCCGACAACATCTACGACGCGGCGCTGGCCGCCGGGAGGTACCTGTGCGCGGGCGGTGCCGATCTGCACGACCCGAACCAGACCCTGCAGGCCGTCCTGCGCTACAACCACTCGATGTCCTACGCGTCTAACGTGCTCACCTGGTCACACATCTATGCCGGCGCAGGCGGAACTGCACCCGAACTCGTTGTCCCGCAGCTGGATACATCACCCGGACCCGCGCCCGCCGGTGATCCGACGCCTCCGGCGAATGACGACCCCGGCGCCATCCCGTCCGGGAACGCGCCCTCCCCATCCACACCGGCACCGGCACCGGCACCGGCACCGGCACCGGCACCGATGATCTACATCCCCGGACTACCCCCGATTCCGTGCGGCATCTTCTGTCCGCCGCCACCGCGGTAGGGCCACGGCGCCCGCCGTTTGGACGATCGACGGCGGGCACCCGCTACCGTGCCGGGAAAGCAGCAACGTCGTGCCACTGTCCGATCTGGTAGCAGGCGTGCGCCTCCTCCTGTTCGAAGGACGACAGCCTCAGCAGACGGACCGCGCTGTGCTCATCGGGGTCGATGCGCATGAGCGCCAATTGGGCTCCGGCACTGCGCAGTTCGTCCAGCGCCCGGCTCAGCAACGCCTCCCCGAGACCACCGCCGCGAATTTCGGGAACCACGATCAGGGCACGTACCCAGGCCGCCCGCAACTCGAGATGCCGAACCGGACTCGGATCGAACCAGACCAGGCCCGCCGGGCGCGCGCACCCCGCCGCCGCGAGCAGCATCCGGCCGCGACGTTCCGCCAACTCGGAGCGGAACCGGTCGAACTGGGCCGCGGTCAGCCCCTGGCGCGCCAAAACCTCACCGGCCGCCGCGACCGCGTCGTCGTTGAGGTCGACCGGCCCGTCAACCGTCACGCCGCCGGGCAGGGCTACCGGCTCCACGGGCACCGCGAACGGTCCGGCCAGATGCCGCAGCATCGTCCACTGCCGGGCGACCGGCGCGATATCGAATCGCCGGGTCAGCCGCTCGGAGGCGGGATGGCTGCCGTAGGCCCAGCATCGCAGCGCCGTCGCTCCCCGGCCACACCAGCCGTCGGACCCACCGACGTCCAGCCCCAGCTCCTCGACAAGCAGCGTCGTCAGCCCGCGCGAGCGGTAGTGGGGATGAACCGTATAGGCGACCGTGCCCTGACCGTCCACGTCGATCGACAGATTCAGATAGGCCACCATCACCATCGGCGCGTCCGGGCGCGCGCTCAGGTCTCGGCGCGCCTTGATCGGCAGATGCCACACCGACCGCACCTCGTCCGAGACGGCAGACACGGCGCTCGGCGGGACCACCGAGAAACCGGCTTCCTCGTCGTAGCGAGCCGCGGCTTCGACCAGCGCCGTGGCCTCGTCGCCGTCCTGTTCGCCGAGTCGCCGACACCAGGTGTAGTCGATCATCGTCCCGCCCTTCTTTCGCTGCGCCGGTTTACACATAAATCTACATGGGTTAGATTTAAGATGCTATATCGACAGCTCAGGACCATATCCGAAGCGCTCAGATGAATATCCGAGCCAAGCTGCAGAACATTGGAGATACGCCATGACCGAGGTCGGGGCCCCCCGTGAAGAACGAATCCGTCGCGCACTGACCCATCTGCGCAATGACACCACCGACGAGTTCGGCCACGTCACCTGGTTCGAGCCGACGGAGTTCACCGATCCAGGCGTCGCCCAGCGCGAGCGCGATCTCATCTTCGGCCGGGTACCGTCGATCGTCGCGCACGGCTCCGAGATCCCCCGCGCGGGCGACTTCTTCACACTGCAGATGCCCCGCAACAACATCATCGTGGTGCGCCAGCGCGACGGCGGGGTGAAGGCGCTGGTCAACCTATGCCGGCATCGCGGAGCACTGCTGGAGAAGGAGGAGAAGGGCCGGTGCCGGCTGTTCTCGTGCCCGTACCACCGCTGGTCCTACGACATGGACGGCAGTCTGCGCACCATCACCCGCGACAACACCTTCGGCGAGCCGGAGCGCGCGACACTCGGACTGATCGAGCTACCGACCGAGGAACGCCACGGCTTCGTCTGGGTGGTCGACGACGCCGACGCCGAGATCGACGTCGCCTCCTGGCTGGGTCCGGACATGGATGCCGTGCTCGCCTCCTACGACCTGCAATCGAAGGTGTGCGTCCAGGGCGAGGGCTTCGACGAGCCGGTCAACTGGAAGATCATGCAGGACGCCTTCCTCGACGGCTATCACATCCAATACGCACATCCCAACACCGCGGCCAAGCACATCCATACCAACGTGATGGCCTTCGACGATTTCGGCCGGCATTGCCGGTTCATCGCGCCGCGTAAATCGATCGACCGCTGGATCGAGGAGGATCCCGGTGACCGCAGCCTGGCCGGTGACATCACCGAAACCCACTTCCTGCTGCCCAACAGCACTCTGCTGCGCCAGCCCGACCATTTCCAGTTGCTGACCTTCCGCCCCCATCCGTCCGATCCGCAGCGCAGTCGCATGGAGATGCGGCTGATCGTCCCGCCGGTCGAACAGACCGAGTTGAGCGAGGAGAAGTGGACACGACTGTGGGACAAGAACTGGCAGATCCTGCTCGATGTGCTGCACGCGGAGGACTTTCCCCTGCTGCGAGATTCGCAGCGCGGGATGACCAGTGCCAGTGCGGGACGAATGGTGCTGGGGCAGAACGAAGTCGCCAATCAAGTCTTCCGTCGAGAGACGCAGAAGCTGCTGACGCAGAAATGACCACAGCGCCGGGACACACCTGTCCCGGCACAGGAGGATTGCAGTGAAAACAGATCTCTTCGAGTCCGACCACGAACTCTTCGGCCGGACGGTTCGCGGCTTCGTGGAACGCCACGTCATCCACAAGATGGAGAAGTGGGACGCGGACCGGCTCATCGACCGCGACACCTGGCGCGCGGCCGGGCAACAAGGTTTGCTCGGATTGGCGGTGCCCGAACAGTACGGCGGGGCCGGCGAAACGGACTACCGCTTCCGTGTGGTGATCCAGACCGAGATCGCACGAGTAGGAGCCTCAGCGCTCCAGTCCGGGTTCTCCACCAACGACGACATCGTCCTGAATTACCTACTGCGGCACGCGAATTCCGAGCAGCGCGACCGGTGGCTGCCCGGATTCGCCACCGGTGAGACCATCGGCGCCATCGCGATGACCGAACCGGGTGCCGGCAGCGATCTGCGGTCGGTGCAGACGAGCGCGGTGCGCGAGGGCGACGAGTGGGTACTCAACGGATCCAAGACCTTCATCACCAGCGGCATGCTGGCCGACCTGGTCATCGTATTCGCGGTCACCGATCGAGCGGCGGGTTCGCGCGGTTTCAGCCTCTTCGTCGTCGAGGACGGCACTCCCGGTTTCACCCGCGGCCGCAAACTCGACAAGGTCGGGCTGCACGCGCAGGACACCGCCGAACTGTTCTTCGACAATGTGCGGATTCCCCATACCAACCTGCTCGGTGAACTCGGGGGCGGATTCGGTTATCTCATGCAGAGCCTGCCGCTGGAGCGGCTCGGAATCGGTATCGCCGCACAGGTTTCCGCGGAGGCGGTGCTCGGCTGGACCCTCGATTACGTGAAGGAGCGCCGCGCGTTCGGCAAGCCCATCGGGGAATTCCAGGGACTCGGTTTCACCTTGGCCGATATGCAGACCGCCATCGAGGTATCGCGGGCCTACATCGATCGCTGTGTTCGTGAATACAACCGGGGCACACTGACCGCGGTCGATGCCGCGAAGGCCAAGCTTTGGGCCACCGAACTGCAGGGCAAGGTCATCGACGCCGGCGTTCAGCTGCACGGCGGCTACGGCTACATGATGGAGTATCCGGTCGCGAAGGCCTACATCGACGCCCGCATCCAGCGCATCTACGGCGGCACCAACGAAATCATGAAGGAGATCATCCATCGCGATCTCATGCGTGCCTGAGATGACGGCCGGCGCGGATGTCCGCGCCGGCCGTAGTCGTTGCGCCGGAGAGTGTTTCGAGTCAGTGGGACGCCGCACCGGCCGCCGACAGCATCTCGGCGATCTCCACGAACTTGATCCGCGGACGGCCGTCGACACGGCCCGCTCGGCGCTCCGCCGCATCGATCGACTTCCATCCGCTCGACCCGAGCCGCTCCGGGCGGCGGTTGTCGAGCAGATCCTCCAGATCCTCGCGCGAACGAGTAGGCGTGCGCAGCCGACCGGCGGCGAAATCCTCGACCAGCGCCCACACCGTCTCCCGGGAGCAGTACCGGTTGGTGCCGATCACTCCGGACGGACCACGCTTGATCCAGCCCGCCACATACGTTCCCGGAACCGGATCGCCGCTTTCGGGCTCGATCACGCGCCCGCCCCGGTGGGGAATCGTTCCGTCGGAATCGCGGAACGGCAAGCCCGGCACAGCGATTCCGCGATAGCCGACCGATCCGAACACCACGCCACAGTCGACCGAGACACGCGCGGCAGTCTCCCCCGCGGCACTCACACCGCCGGGTTCGGTCCGCGCGAACTCCACCGCCCGGACAGCCGTCGCGCCATGAAAGCTTGTCGGCGACAAAAAGTATCGAAAGACGATGCGGCGGTTGCTCGTTCCGGCGGCGCGTTCGGCCAGTTGCCGCGCTACCTGGTTCTTGAGTCGGATCACCGGGTCCAGCCCGGCCGGCGAGCCGAATTCATCGCACTGTACGTCCAGTCCGTCGACCTGCCCCAGGCCCAGCAGTTCGGGCGTGGTGAAGGCCGCGTGCTCCGGTCCGCGCCGCCCCACGACCACCACCTCGCGAATCCGGCTGGCCGACAACGCTTTCAGCGCATGATCGGCGATATCGGTGCGCGCCAGGGCCGACACATCGGTGACCAGGATGCGGGCCACATCGAGGGCGACATTGCCGTTTCCGATCACCACGGCCCGCTCACCGGACAGGTCGAATACACGCTGCGCGTGATCGGGATGGCCGTTGTACCAGCCGACGAAGTCGGTCGCGGTGTGGACGCCGGTCAGATCTTCGCCGGGCAATGCGAGCGAACGGCCCTGCGAGGCCCCGGTCGCGTAGATCACCGCGTGGTGGTGGTCGAGCAACTCCCCGGCGCTGACGTGAGTCCCGACCTCCACGTTCAATTGCAGGCTCACCTGCTTGCGACTCAAGGTCCGAAGGAACGTGCTCGCAACCTGTTTGGTGTGCTGATGATCCGGCGCCACCCCGTAACGAACGAGCCCCAGCGGGGTCGGCAGGCGCTCGAACATGGTCACCTCGACCTCGATGTCACGCCGCGTGACCAGCTCCTCCGCCGCGTAACAGGCCGAGGGGCCCGATCCTACGATCGCGACCCGCAACGGCCCGCGATCGGTCAGCTCGAGCCGCGGCGCGTCCGCTGCCGGGAGCCCCGGTTCCAGCCCGCTACTGAAGTACACCGCGTTGACCTCCCGATACGGCTCGGTCTCCGGCGTGAGGTCACCTTCGGGAACGATCGCGTCGACGGGGCACTCATCGATGCAGGCGCCGCAGTCGATGCAGGTCTCCGGATCGATGTGCAGCAGTTCGGCGCGACCGAAGCCCGGTTCGCCGGGCCTGGGACGAATGCAGTCGACGGGACAGACCGACACGCAACCGGCGTCGTTGCAGCAGGGCTGGGTGATGACGTGCGCCATCTCTCCTCCGGATCCACGGCACCTCGACCCGTTCACGGGCAGAACACCGTACGACTGACGTTATTTGTAATTTGTTATACGCTGAGTGACGGGCGCCACGCAATAGCCCGTGGACACCTCGGCGACCCGAAAGAGAGGAATCACCTATGACAACGGCAGTCATCGTGGATGCCGTCCGCACCCCGTCCGGCAAGGGCAAACCGGGCGGCCAACTATCGGATCTCCATCCCGCCGAATTGCTGTCGGCCGTACTGCGCGGACTGATCAACCGCACCGAACTCGACCCGGCCCTGGTGGACGACATCATCGGCGGCTGCGTCGGACAGGCCGGAGAACAGGCGCTCAACATCACGCGCAGCGCCGTTCTGGGCGCCGGATTTCCGGAGGAGATCCCGGCGACGACCATCGACCGGCAATGCGGTTCGAGCCAGCAAGCCGCCCATTTCGCCGCCCAAGGCGTCATCGCCGGCGCCTACGACATCGCCATCGCGTGTGGCGTGGAATCGATGAGCCGGGTACCGATGGGCACGGCGACACTCGGCAAAAACGCCTTCGGGCCGGGCATCACCGCCCGCTACCCCGAAGGGCTTGTAGGACAGGGGATTTCCGCCGAACTGATCTCGGCGCGCTGGAAGCTCGACCGGAGGACACTGGACGAGTTCTCGGCACGATCGCATGCTCGCGCGGCGGCCGCCGACTTCTCCGCGGAAATCCTGCCGATCGCCGTCGGCACCGACACGCGGGTGACCACCGACGAAACCGTACGACCGTCCACCGATGTCGAAGGTCTCGCCCGATTGAAGCCCTCCTTCTATGACGAAGGCTTCGCCGAACGTTTTCCGGAGATCGACTGGGGCATCACACCGGGCAATTCCTCGCCCCTGACCGACGGCGCATCGGCCGTGCTGATCATGAGTGAGGAGAAGGCGAACGCCCTGGGTCTGCGCCCGCGCGCCCGTTTCCACAGTTTCGCCGTGACGGGCAGTGACCCGCTACTGATGCTGACCGGAGTCGTGCCCGCCACCCGGAAGGTGCTCGACAAAGCCGGCTTATCGCTCGATGACATCGACACCTATGAGGTCAACGAGGCGTTCGCGCCGGTGCCGCTGGTCTGGCAGCACGAGTTCGGCGCCGACCCCGAACGACTGAACCCTCGCGGCGGCGCGATCGCGCTGGGCCACCCCCTCGGCGCCTCGGGCACTCGCCTGCTCACCACGATGCTGAACCACCTGGAGCAGACCGGCGGGCGCTACGGCCTGCAGACCATGTGCGAAGGCGGAGGAATGGCCAACGCCACCATCATCGAGCGACTGTAATTTCGAGCGGTCGCGATGACACCAGCGCCCGAACCGTTTCGACGGTTCGGGCGCTGTCGTTCCGGCGGCATTCAGCCCGCGACGGGGGCACGCATTCAGCGAGGCGCCATACGAATCGCACCGTCGAGGCGGATGGTCTCGCCGTTGAGCATCGGATTCTCCACGATGTGGCGGGCCAGGGCCGCGTATTCGGTGGGCTGCCCCAGCCGCGACGGGTGCGGCACCTGGGCACCCAGCGAGGCGATGACCTCGTCGCCGACCGTCTCGAACAGCGGGGTGTGGAACAGGCCCGGCGCGATGGTGTTCACGCGGATGTTCACACTCGCCAGGTCCCGGGCGATCGGCAGGGTCATGCCGACGATGCCGCCCTTGGAGGCGGAGTAGGCGGCCTGACCGATCTGGCCGTCGAAGGCCGCGACCGAGGCGGTGTTGATGATGACACCGCGCTCCTCACCCTCGAGCTCGGTGGCGGCGATGCGCTCGGCGGCCAGCCGGATCACGTTGAACGTGCCGATCAGGTTGACGTTGATGATCTTGGTGAAGTCGGCCAGCGGGAACGCGCCCTTCTTGCTGACCGTCTTGATCGCATTGCCGATACCGGCGCAGTTCACCGCGATCCGCAGGGTGCCCAGCTGCGCGGCGGCATCCAGCGCGGCGCTCACCTGCTCCTCGTTGGTGACGTCGGTCGCGGCGAAGACCACACCGTCGCCCAGCTCCTTGGCGATCGCCTCACCGTTGGACGACGGCAGGTCGATGATCACCACCTTGGCGCCCTGGCCGTGCAGTTCCTTCACCGTGGCCAGGCCCAGACCCGACGCGCCACCGGTGACCACGGCGACCGCATTCTCGAGCTTCATACGAGGTCCTTTCTCTACATCGGTCGACGACATCGCCGACCTACCGCAATATACCTATAGGTTGTAGGTTTAGCGCAGCCACTCTACGGCATCCAGAGGCGGGCACACGGCAATGGAGGCAGATCGGGATGAACTTGATCATCGATCACCACAAGGGAATCGGAACGGCGGCGCATCCGCGCGGCGAACGCCTCGGCTATTTCGCGAGGACACTGATAATCCACGGCGACATCCGAATGACTGAACCGCACCCGCACGCGGCATCGGCGCGAGTCGAGGACGTACCGCCCCAGCGCGACGAGGTGCCGCAATGCGGCGGCGCGGCGAGCGCACGGCGCACCGGACCAGTGCGCATGCTGCTGCATGATCCGGTGTGCCGCTTCCACCGTCATCCCGGTCGGCACCATGGCGCAATCACCTTGCAGGTCAGTCCGTTTCGGAAACCACGGCCACGGCGGTGCCACCGCGGCCGTCATCGCGGCTCCACACCGGCAATACCGAACAACACGAGTTCCAGCGTCTCGGATGGAAACCGATGCACAACAAGCCTCACTGGTCACTGCCTCCGTAACGATCCCTCGAACACTGCACAGCTGCGCGCAGCTTCCCGCGCAAGCACCGCCACCAGGGTATATACAATTAACGAAATACGTCAATCGTTCGTCGAGAGTCCGCTGACAAATGACGATTGACGTCAGTCGTCTAATGACGTAGCTTCGAGTGTGAGGCACAGCACTCCGAACCTCGGATGGTTACGCTCCGGCACTTCCGCTGCCGGCCCGCTGTCGCCTCCGTCAGGACCGGCCTCTCCGCGCCGGCCGCATCCTTCTGGAAATCGGAGTCCCCAATGAAGCTCGAAGGCAAAGTCGCCGTCATCACCGGAGCCGGTTCCGGCTTCGGTCGTCAGTGTTCCCAGTTGTTCTCCGCCGAGGGCGCCCATATCGCGGTCGTCGACATCGACCCCGAGCGAGCCGCCGGAACGGTGGAACTCGTCGAGCAGCAGGGCGGTAAGGCCATCGCCATCACCGCCGACGTCAGCGTCGAGCAGCAGGTGAACTCGGCCGTCGCAGCGGCCGTGGAACACTTCGGCAAGTTGGACATCATGTTCGCCAACGCGGGCGTCGTCTCACGCGGCGGAGTGCCGTCGGTGGCAGGCGGCGAGGAGATCGAATTCCAGGACCTGACCGACGCGGACTGGCAGCACGTGCTCGGCGTGAACCTCAGTGGCGTCGTCTACGCCGCGAAGGCGGCGGTGCCGTACCTGCGTGACAACGGCGGCGGCACGATTCTGGCGACCTCCTCGGCGGCGTCGCTGGTCGCCTACCACAACATCGCGATGTATTCGGCCACCAAGGCGGGCGTCAATGGTCTGGTCCGCGGCTTGAGCCTCGATCTCGGGAAATACGGCATTCGGGTCAATGCCATCTGCCCTACCCACGGCATGTCGCCGAACTTCCTGATGCCGCCGGGATCGCCGGTGGTCGGACAGTCCTACGAGCAGGTCGCGGGTCCGTGGGATCCGTCGATCTCCCCCATTCCGCTCAAGCTGAACCGGCCGCCGTCGTTGCTCGACAACGCCAAGGTGGCACTGTTCCTGGCCTCCGACGACTCGCAGTATCTGTCCGGTCTCGTGCTGCCCTCGACCGACGGCGGCACCCTCGCCCGCGTCGGCATGTGGTTCGCCGAGGACAAGGGTTCACCCGGAGATCTGTGATGGCCGATTCGCCCACTCACCTGGTCGTCGACCGGACAGCCTGCGCCGGCCACGGACTGTGTTACGCCACCGCGCCCGGACTACTGGACTCCGACGATTTCGGAAATCCGGTCGTCCTCGGTGATCCGGTCCCGGTCGAGCAACTCGACTCCGCACATCGCGCGACAGCCGCATGTCCCGAACGCGCACTGACGCTTACGAGCGCCCTTCCCCTATCCGAGGAATCACCGCTATGACCACCACCGCAGAGGTTTCCGCCGATCTGGTCGTGGATTTCGACATCTACGACCAGTCGCTGGCATTCCCCGAAGACACCGTGCAGGCCCGAGTCGCAGAACTCGCAAGCCGGGGGCCGGTCGTCTATTCCACCGCTCACGGCGGGCACTGGATCGTCACCCGATACCAGGAGATTCACGAGGTTCTGCGTGACCCCGAAACATTCTCCAGCCATCCGAACAATCTCACGACCACCACCGCGGGTTTCGGCAAATTCATTCCGCTCGAACTCGATCCGCCGGAACACACCGGCTATCGGCTCGCCCTGCAGCCGTTGTTCAGCCCGAATCGCATGAAAGCGCTCGAGGACGATATCCGGGCCGTCGTCAACGAGTTGATCGACGGATTCGCGGCCGCGGGCACATCGGAATTCATCGCCGACTTCGCCCACGAATTGCCCACCCGGGTCTTTCTGTCCCTGATGGACTGGCCACTGGCGGACGCTCCCATGTTCACCCACGCCACCGATGTTCTGCTCACCGGAATCCCCGGCGCGACAGAGGAAGAGTCCAACCAGGCCCGTGGTGAAGCGGCGTTCAAGATGCTGGCCTACTTCCAGAACATCATCGATGACCGCAAGGCCAACCCGCGCGACGACATCACCTCACAGATCATCCACACCGAGGTCGCGCTCGAAGACGGCACTCGCCTGCTCACCGACGAAGAACTCAATCGGATGTTCTTCCTGCTGCTCATCGCCGGACTGCACACCGTGCAGGGCTCGCTGGCCTGGAGCATCATCCATCTGTCGCACAATCCGGAGCAACGCGCGCAGCTGATCGCCGACGAGAGCTTGATCCCCTCCGCGGTCGAGGAGATATTGCGCATCGAGGCCGCCGTCGTGCCCGGCCGGCGAGCCACCCGGACCACGCAGCTGGGCGGCGTCACGATCGCCGAGGGCGATCAGCTCATCCTGATGCTCTGCTCGGCGAACCGGGATTCCGGCGAATTCGAGGATCCGGAAGCCCTGCTCCTGGACCGCACGCCCAACCGGCACCTGTCGTTCGGCGCCGGCGCACATCGATGCCTCGGTTCCCACCTCGCGCGTATCGAACTTCGGCTGGCGTTGGAGGAAATCCACCGGCGCATACCGGATTACGCCCTCGTCGAAGGTGATCCGCCCGTCATGCACGCCAGTCAGGTGCGTGGTTGCGCGCGCCTACCCATCACCTTCACACCGAACAAGTGAGCAACCGAGTGAGGGCCGCGCCGCGCGGCCCTCACTCGTCTCACCGACATCGAATCGGGGTAACGGCCGATGTGAGAGTCCTCACCGGACCTCCCGTCGACGCGCATGCGGAGGCGACCGATCTACGCTGGTCATGGTCTTCCAGACACGTTCGGGCGCAATGCTTTTCGCTATTCCCGGCACCGTCGGCCTGTCGGACGGATAGCGACGGCTTCGAACGAACAACAAATAACGAGTATTGTCCATGGTGTCATCGGCTGTGCAAACACACGCAGAAATTCCCATGGAGGGCAGGACCAGAGAATGGCTCGACGTAACAGCAACGTCCTGAGCGGGGACGTCGAAGAGGCGCGCGGGCAGATCCTCGAAGCCGCACAATCGACCTTCCTGCATTTCGGCGTCGCCAAAACCACAATGGACGACATCGCCAAAGCCGCGGGCGTATCCCGCCCGACCATCTATCGCTACTTCCGCGACCGCGACACCCTCATCGCGGAACTCATCCGGCTACGGTCACGCAAGCTCTTCGTCAAAGGAACGAAATACGTCCTGGAACGTGAGCACTTCCGCGACCAAATCGTGGACGGCTTGATATTCCTGGTCGACCGCGGCCGGAAAGACCCGCTCATCCGATTGATCGTCAGCCCGGAACACATGGACCTGGCCGCCGCCGTCGTCGGCACCTCCCGGCTGGCCAGCGACCTGACCCTCGAGATGTGGGGCCCCATCCTCGACCGCGCCCGCGAAACCGGCGAACTGCGCCAGGACATCACCAACGAAGAAGCGTGCGAGTGGCTGGCGTTGGTGCAACTGATCCTGGTCGGCCGTCTCGACTTCGAAGACCCCGACGACCCCGCGCATCGGCGGCTGCTCGAAACATTCATGCTGCCGGCATTCCTGGCACCGGGAGCCTGAGCCGGCGCGACGAACAGGCTGAAACCTTCGTCGGCGTCTCCCCTGGGCACACGATCATTGCAGTCGCCTTCATACGAAAATTCGCTCCGTCGTGAACGGGCGCGCCGGTCCCAGACAGTTTGGAACCAGTGATCTCTCGCGCGAGGATCCTGGCAGGCACACTGGCCGCTCGGCGTGCGGAGGAGGATTACGTGGCGAAGAAGGTCATCGTCGAACTGATCGACGACTTCGACGGCAAGTCGAAAGCCGAAGAGACAGTCCCGTTCAGCATCGATGGCGTCGAGTACGAGAGCGATCTGTCGAACAAGAACGCCCGCAAATTGCGTAGCGCGTTGGAGGAGTGGACTGCTGCGGCCCGCAAGGTTGGCCGGATTTCCCGTGCCAGGGCCAAGCACACGACGCGTACCGCAACCGGCAAGCAGCAAACTGGCGCGATCCGCGAATGGGCAAAGAACAACGGCTACAACGTATCCAGCCGCGGGCGGATTCAGGCCGACATCATCGAGGCATACAACCAGGCAGGCTAGACCGACTCAGACGAGCCCAGCCCGTTACCCGACTGAAGCACCACCGGTCGGCCCGTGCCGACTGACACAGCTGGCTCCATCGGGCGAGACCGGGAGCGTGGCTGCGATGCATCCAGCAACAAGACGCTTTCAAGGTTTCTCCGACCTCGAGGCCGATACCGCCTACACCGAAGGCAACGTCGAGGACTATCGGCGCGAGATCTACGTCTCGACCGACAAACGCGCGGATCCCACGACGATCAAAATCGAGAATTCCGTGGGCAATCTGCAGGTATGGCAGGCCACCACCGGTGAGCTGGATCGCCATCTCAAGCGCCTCGTCGGACTGGGCAAGCGACGTAAAGCCAAGCAGCACAAGATCATTCTTCGTGCGATGATGCAAATCGCGGTGCGTCACGGCGCCATCGACACCAACCCGGTCGACGGCGTGAGCGCGTTCACCCGGCGCGCCACTCGCGCCCGCGGAAAGGTCGCCGACCACGACACGTTGCCCGCCTTCCGCGAACAGGTACGGGCATGGGCACGCGGCGAAGAGATACCCGGCACCCCCGCCTATAGCTGCGGTCCGCCGCGCGACTGGTCGGTGGTGTGGGTGGTGGATCTGATCTGCGGCACCGGCCTGCGTCCGCACGAGGTTTTCGCCGTTCGCCTGGACGACATCGATCTCGATGCGCCTATTCCTTACCTCGACGTCACCGGACCGCTGGTCGAAGTGAAAGGAGCGGGCACGGGAGGGTGGGTGCGCCAGCCGTTCCCCAAGTCGGTGCACGGCTGGCGCAGGATGCTGCTGCCGGAGCATTCGGTGCAGGCGTGCCGTGAGGCGATGAAGGACCTCGAGGTGACCGGCCAGCCCAACCCGCACCGCGTGCTGTTCCCAGCCCGCAACGGCTCGCTGCGCAATCCGAACAATTTCGGTCGACTGTGGCGGGCCGCACGCGGGGACAACTACGCATGGGTGACACCACGGACCTTCCGCCGGGTGGTCGCCACGGTCATCGACAACGCCTACGGCGACCCCGAACGCGCCGCGCGACAGCTCGGCAACACCGAAGCCGTGGCCAAAGCCCACTACATCGACATTCCAGACACCGCGCCCGACAATCGGGAGGTCCTCGAGCAGTGGGCCCGCGGTGCAGACCCGAAAACGTGAGATTTCTGTGAGATCGGATCGAATCCCGGGTCTATCTCGACCAACGAAAAATCCCCTCCGACCTGGTCGGAGGGGATTTTCTCGGTCGGGCTGACAGGATTTGAACCTGCGACCACTTGACCCCCAGGTCGGCTGGGTGGTCAAAGTGGCAGGTAGGCAGGCATTTTCAGTTTTGCGCTGGCTGGCAGTGACCAGCCGGTTGTTCGCCATCGTTTACAGCGTGTGGTCCCGCTCTGGTCGAGCTCTGCGTTAACGTTCGGGCTTGTGAAAGCTACAGTGGCCCTCGTTGTTTCCGCATCAGTTGCCGCCTGCGGATTTGGCGTCGCTGCACTCAATCGCCAGCTGCATTGGGGGATCGAGTGGGGGCCGCTCGGTAGCTGGATGAGTGCGTTCCTCTCGGCCGTCGCTGTAAGTGTCGCCCTCTGGGTGGCGTTGGAAAACGATTCAGAGAGAAAGCGGGAACGCCGGGAGAAGAAGGAGCGCGCGGCAAGGAGGGCACGAAGGATCCACTTCTCCGTGGCCGCCGCCGGCGAAGATGGTTTCATCTGGCGGCTGAATGTCCGAAACCACGATGATCGGCCGATCTACGATCTACGCTTCGAGCCAGGCTGGGTTGTGGACTGGCCGAATCAAGCCGCATACGCAGATGTAAAAGTGAACTTCCAGCCGCCAACACGCATGATTGCAGCGGGTGGTGAGTGGCGCTCCGACGTCCTCAACGTGACGGTGCGTCATCTGCCCATCGCGAATTTGAATGGCACCTTGTACCTGCCTGCGGCGACATTCGAGGACGACGACGGCTACGTGTTCTGTTGGCACAACGATCCGATAGAGACCATCGTTGCGCAGGGGCGGATCACCGGAACATGGATCCTTCAAGATGAGTGCGGCGCATACCCTGCTGACCAGCCAGCGTTCACTACCGCTCGTAGACTGCGAGAGAATTCCCGCCCTTCTGGAAGCGCGACCAAGCAGGAAGCCGATGGGCACCTTGAACGCAGCGGCCCGTTCCGATTTGATGGGCAAGTGGATGATTCGGAGCTTCAAGGAGATTCGTCGTCACGATTGTCAGCGCTGAATGCTCTATACAGCGTTGCGGCGCAGCGGGAATTCGCAGTCCAAGCGGGGACGGTCGCGGTCTACACCGTTGCCTTCGCTTTCGCTGGAGGCATGATCGCCGCCGTCGCCGGTCATCCAGATATATTCCGCGGATCCCGCGTTGCCGTTACCAATCTGGGCGCTGCTGCTCCTGGTTGTGGTCCTCGGCAGAACAGCTGAACCAAACCGACGAGTTGCCCGCAATCTACAGTCCAGGCTCGACGCGATCGCGGGACTCGATCGTCGGGCGGTTGAGGATCGTGCCAAGGACCCTGCTTGGCCAGTAGTTGTCGCAGCTGCCTTCGCCGTGCTGAGCCCATTCGCGGTACTGGTCGTGATGACGATCTACTGCCTAGTGCGCGCTGCATCATCGGGGTGGGGATGGCTCTTATGGGCCGTGTTGTATTTCGCCTTCTTTCTCGTGTGGTGCGTTGCCAGTCGTAGCACTCGCTTTAGCGAAGGATTCATGCAGAGAGGATCGGGAGGAGCCTCCGCCGAAGAAGGCGACGCGAGCCCATCCGCCGAGTAGCGCGCTGACAATGCGTGTTTGACTGCGGAAGGCTAGGTCGGGGACGGCAGGCGTCGTGCCCAGCATTGCCTCGTTGATAAAAGTGGCTGGAGAGCAAATGTCTGCGTTCTGCCACCTCGCCAAACCGGCGCCGCTCGGCGGCGCGCCAGCGCCGCCCTTGACGATCCACCTTCCCTCGCGCTACCGGATTGGCCCGCTCTCACTGTGCTGGCTGACGCCTTGGTCGCGCGCTCTGGCCGGTCAGGTCCGTGCGCACCCCGAGGGTTACCTCTTCCGCGCCTCGCAGAAGACCCGAATCAACACCCGGGAGGGACTCGCCACCGCCCTCGCCCCGTCGCCCGCGCCGTCGGCGAGTCAACCTTCACACCGACATGGCGGATCGAAAACGACCGGGCGACCGCTCCCGGCTGAACCTGCTCATGTCGAACACTACTTCGCCGACCGGACGCCGGAACAACGCTGTCAGAGATCACCCGAGTAGTCCTGGCTGATCCAGCGGTCGGGGCGGATGGTGAACAGTACGGAGTCGTTGCCGTCCATCCGGTCCGCGAAGGCGCGGCCTTCCTCCGGACCGAGATAGCGGCTGGCGATGCTCACCCGCGCCTCCCGGGGCGAGGGGGTGGCGGCCTCGACGACCGTGCCCTCGACGATGACGTACTGATAGGGCAACTCTTCGCGCTGCACCGTCAGTGTCACCACGCCGGCTTCCCGCATCAGCCTGGCCTTGCGGCGTGCCGCGCCGGTGTTGATGCGAATATTGCCGCCCGGGGTGTAGTCGTACCAGATCGGCGCGGTGGCGGGCGGACGCCCGTCGCCAGCCGCGACCGACAGCACTCCGATGTGCTTGCCCGCCAGGAACTCTTGACGCTCGGCTTCCGAGAAAGGTTTCGGCATAAGACGTCGAACGGACCGGGCTGCGCCGTTATTCCGGCCGAACGCGCGAATCCCATTGGGCGAGGACGGTCCGCAAGGTGGCCACCAGCGCAAGCGGCTGATCCATCATCGGGTGATGACCGGCCTCGGCCAATTCGACCACCGTCGCGGGTCGCCCGAACAGGCTCGCGATCTCCAGCGCCCGCTCCCGCGTCACCAAACCACGTTCGCACCGAATGTAGAGCACGGACGCGTCCACGGCCCGCAGCGAGCCGAGAGGTGGGATACGCCCGTCCTCGAGGCGCTTGCGCAACATCTCGGGATCGAACTTCCAGCCCCACCCCGCACCGGTGTCCCGCACCGATTCCTCCGCCACGTGCCGCGCGACGTAAGGAAGCAGAACCGCCTGGTCCGGGACCGTTCGAAACCGGCCACAGATCTCATCCCGCGTCGGGTACGTCTTCGGCCGGCGCAGCAACTGCCCGACGATGGACTCTTCCGACGGCTCCTGAAACGGAGAATCGATGACGACCAGACCCGCCAACGATTCCCGATGCCGAGCAGCCGCCACAGCGCTCACACGCCCACCCATGCTGTGCCCGACGACGTACGGCCGGCCGGCTATCCCGCCGGCCTCGGCAGCGGCCATCACCTCGTCCGCCCAGCCCTCGATCGGATACCGAGATCGCACAGCGCTGTCACCGTGACCGGACAAATCCAGCGCCACCACACGATACGTACCCGCCAACAGCGGACCGATGTGGTCCCACCAGCCCGAATGCGCCGATCCGCCGTGCACCAGCACCACACCGGCCGTCCCCACCCGGCCCCAGCACCGCAGATGAACGACACCACCCGCGACGTCGACCTCGCGATGTTCGGGCAGTTCCGCAATGGCTTGGGTAAACCATCCCGGCGCCGCGACACCCGCTTCCGCCGTCACTGCCATCGCCGCCTCCTTCGCCCGAGCCCGCTCCCCGGACAATATCGGCAGGTGTACGAAGCGACAGCGCCAGCGGTGGCGCACCAACGGTTTTCCTCGATCCCGAGCACCATATCCCGCCGTGTCCGAGAGGAGCGGCGCTGACACGCGAACGCTGCGGGAGCGATCACGAGCCCTAGCAACAGCAAACTCCGACAGCTTGTCCTACAACTCAACTTCTCTGTGCCGCAGCACAATTCGGATACCAAAGCAGCAACGCGGCGTCGAACGCCGCCACCGCTCGGTGCGGCAGGCCGCGTGAGCGAGATTTCCGTCGGGGTAACGCCGCAATGTTCCGCCGAGTGGTCAGCACGGTGGTCGACAACGCCTGTGGTGACCCCGAGTGGTCCGCGTGAAAGAGGTTCGATGCACCGAAGGAACCGTGGGCCGAACCACCAGCGACGGGACGGTGCCGCCCTCGCGAAGTTCGCAGGCACCATTCTGCGCGTTGGCACACTCTTGGCACACCGGCGGTCAACAGTGACTCTCAACCGGAAACCAAAAATCCCCTCCGACCCTGGTCGGAGGGGATTTTCTCGGTCGGGCTGACAGGATTTGAACCTGCGACCACTTGACCCCCAGGAATCGGGATCAGCCATTTGCGCACGTCATGCCTGATGTTCGAACCGTCGGAATGTGACTGCTTGCTGGGGTTGTTCACGGACGCGCATGCCGTGTGGTCCCCACGTGGTCCCCACGCACCGGATGCTTGTCTGGTAATGGAAGGTAGTCGGGCGCGAGGCCACGCAACAGCTTTGGGATCGAAGCTCTCGATGTTTGACTCTCGTGGTGGTCATGAAGGGGCGGCGCGCCACTGTCAACGTCGGCGCACCGCCAATTCAGTCGATTCGAGCGGGGCAGAAACATATAATCGCTGAGCTGCGGTGACAGACAAGCAGACGCGGGAGGAACCCTTGGCCACGGGACATCCGGACTTCAAACATCCGCGGTGCTATGCCAACTCGCGTGGCGGGTGCTCAGATGGGATATCTGGTGAGCACTATGTGTCATTCGGTTTGATCAAGCTGTATCACGGTGATCGCCCCATGGTGACTCCGGGACCCGAGTACGGAATCCCCCGTGCGATTCCCGGAAAGATCTTCACTGCTAACGTCCTTTGTGGAGCTCACAACAGCGGTCTGAGCTCGGCAGATGCAGCCGCGATCGACTTCGCCCGCCCTCTCAGGGCTGCCGCTGTTGAGTTTGTGACCACAGGTGTGTGGGGTACCGCCGAAGTACACGAGGTTTCCGGGTCAGACTTCCGGCGGTGGGTGCTCAAGCTGCTCATGACCCATGCGGCGGCAGATGTCCTCAGGCGCGATGGTGAAACGATAAGCACCCCTGAACATCCCGCCGCCGTTGATCTTCTTCTAGACCGGGCAGCGTGGCCGCATACTTGGGGTCTTGCCGTTGGACCAGCGAAGGGGAACAAGTACCTCACGTCACACCCTTTCCGCGCCAAGGCGCTCAATGAGTGGTGGGGCGCAACACCTTTCATTGACCGGAATGGCAAGTTGTGCGGTGGAATAGTTGAACTAGCAGGGGTGAGCTTCGCGCTCACTCTGTTCAATCAGGGGCGGGCAGAGGGGTACACCGCTGACCCGGAGTCCCCCTTCTACCGGTCGGTCCCCCACCCAAGCTTCGTTGCGTGGGACCTAAATGGAGTTGAAAAGCGGGTCAACTTCACCTGGGATGACCTTCACGCGCATGGCGGTATCACCTACGGCTTTGAGTCGCGCCCCGTGGCCTCCTGACCACCAAGCCTTCTGCTCCGGAGGCAGATCAGGCCGGTTTTCTCGGGTCTGACCTGGGGTGCTGGAGTATCGCAAGCATTCGTTTTAGTACGTTCCAGTCCACTGGCATCCCGGGGACTTGTGACACCGTGGTGACACTGGAACTGCTCGAGTCGTCGCTTCGTGAGCGTTAGCCCGCCGGTATGTTGCGCGGGATCACGCGATCAGTTACTCTGTCTCCCAGACCTTTCGAGGCCTTGTAGCTCAAAGGACAGAGCGCCTTTTTCGCAAAGGGGAGGTTGCGGGTTCGAATCCCGCCAAGGATTGGCGAAGAGGCACGGTGCGGCATTTGCCCCGTGCCTCTTTTGCTATCCAGACAACTGCTCTTCCCCCATCTTCCTCATACTGGCCGCCCTCAGCGGAAGTCGGGCGTGTCAAGGATGCACAGCACCGCGTAGCGGACGCCGTAGGTGGTCCTTGACTCGTTCGGCTGGAGCGAGACGATTCGGCTATGAGGAGGGTGGGGAAACCTTCGCCGACCTGCCTGGCGCCAGCGGACCAGACTGAGCGCTCCTCTATCTACTAGATATAAGGCGAATTCGGCAGCGACCCAACGCAAGTTGTGGCGGAAACCCGATGCGGACGGAAGGACCGTCGTCCGCACCGGGTAACCGGTGTCCCGATGTGACCAGCATCGGGGGTCGGCCGGAGTCGACGTCGTTGGCGACTCACTCACCGGCGGCGCTGCCGGTGGCCGAAGCGGTGGGAAGGGGGCCGGAGCCCCCTCCGGGTCACTCGTAGGCGGCTGCGGGGTCGTAGCTGTCGGCGGTTGCCTGGTTGGCGAGATCCTGGTGAGCTTCCTCGGATATCCGGCTACCGAGGGCGACCACAGCCGGTCGACTGAGCTGGTGGCCGGCCGATTCGGTCCTCGGCTGCGGGAGGCCCGGCCGGGTACGGCAGACGTCGCGCCCAGCACTGGCCCGGTCGTTGCATGAAGTGGCCAGATAGGAACGGGTGGCGTTCTACCACGTCGCCAGAGCGGCGCCGACGCGCCCGACGCGCCCGCTTGCCGCAGCTTGCGTAGGCGGGCGGTTGCGCGGCGCCGCGTGGCGGCGCCGCTAGGCGGCGCGAAGGG
>NZ_BAFQ01000297.1 GCF_000308375.1 Nocardia aobensis NBRC 100429
CCCGACGGATCCGATCTGAGCGCGTTCGCCGGCAGTCTCGCTCAGGTTCTGCAACGCGTGCTCGGCCGGCTACAGGGAGGCCATCGATGAAGCCCTCGGTGCGTACGCGGGTCACGAACGCCGCGATCCGCGCGGTCGGCGACCTCGACGAACTGCTCGACCTGGGCGCCTGGATTCTCGTGCGCCTCGGTGAGTGGGCCCGCCGCCACGTCGTGGCCTTCTCCACCGCCGGGCTGATCGTGCTGCTGATGGCCGGCACCGGATATCTCACCGTGGGCGTGGTCGGCGCCAACCCGCTGCGTCAGGTCTACACCGTGCGGGTGCAGCTGGCCGAGTCCGGAGGTCTGTTGCCCCGCAACGACGTCACCTTCCGCGGGGTACGGGTCGGCACCGTCCACGCCGTCGAACCGGCCGGAGCCGGCGTCGTCGCCCTCGCCGCCATCGATTCCTCGGTCCGCATTCCCGCCGGCGGTACGGTGGCGGTGGCACGACTGTCGGCGGCGGGAGAGCAGTACCTCGACTTCCGGCCCGTTTCCGACGGCGCGCCCTACCTGCGCGACGGCGCGGTCGTCGACGTCGCCGCCACCTCGACACCGGTCACGATCAACGAATTCCTCAGCAACACAAGCGCATTCGTCTCGGGGCTGAATCCGCGGCGCCTCGATGGCATCATCGCCGAACTCGACAAAGCCCTCGCCGGCGGCCCCGACCGGCTCCGCACGGTGATCAGCGGTCTCAGTCACGCCATGGCCGGCCTGACCGACCTGCTGCCCCAGACCCGCAGCCTGATCGAACATCTCGAGGTGATCGCCGAGACCACCTCGCACGCGCAACCGGATCTGGCCACACTCGTAGCGGGTTCCAGCGAACTGTTCAGGCAATTCAGCGACGCCGACGACGAACTGAAGCGACTGCTCGACACCGGGCCCGGCCGGCTCGCGACCCTGGGCGGGGTGGTCGCCGAAACCACCGACCCCGTCACCAACCTGGTCACCAACTTCCTCGCCATCACCCGCGCCGCCCGGCTGCGCACCCCCGCCCTGCGAGCGCTGTTCCCGGAGCTGAGGGCCGGCACGGGTGCCATGGGTGTTCCCGTGCACGACAACGCCTTTCACACCCTGATGGACATCTGGCCTCGTCCCACGTGTGAGTACGACAGCATCCCCGTGTCTCCGGTGCGGCTCAGCGACGGCAGGGCCCGCCTCTACAACTACTGCGTCACCACCGATCCGGGCATGCAGATCCGCGGCAGCGCCAACGCCCCGCGCCCGGATGCCGGTGCCACCGCGGCGCCGCCGGGCGCCGACCCCGACGCACAGACCCCGCCCCTGCTGCCGAAGTGAGCAGAAACCCATCACACGAAGGAACCACGATGACCTCGGACTCCGAGCGGACGACGACTCCCGCCGAACCCGTCACCGAACCCGCGGACGGTGATTCCACCACACCCCGGCAGCGCGGAAAGTGGTTGCGCCGCAGCGCATCCGCCCTCGCGGCGACGTGCGCCGTCGCGGCCGCGGCCTGTGCGGTGGTGTTCGGCACGAAATACGAGCAGGCCGATGCCCATGCCGAGGCCCGCGAGCAAGCACACCAGGCCGCGTGCGCTTTCGGCCCCATCCTGGCCACCTACGATTCCACGACGATCGATGCGTACTTCGCCGCGGTGCTCGACCACGCCACCGGTGACTGGAAAAAGGAATTCGACGCCACCAGCAAAGATCTTCGCGACGTCCTCACCCAGGGCCACGTGGTCGCGACAGCGGGAACCGTCCACTGTGCGATCGGATCCAACACCGACACCACCGCCGAGGCGATCCTCATCATCGACCAATCGATCACGAGCGTCGGCACCCAGGGCCAACCCCGCCACGGTCAGCTCGCCCTCACACTGACCCTGCAGAAGAGCGGAAACCGTTGGCTGATCGGCAAACTCGACTCCCCCGCCCTGCAACCCTGACGACCACGCAACACTCGAACGCCCGGCGGCACAAGGTGCCACCGGGCCCTTCATGTCCCGAGCCGTTTCCTCCGGTCACTTCAGGGTGATGTCGGAAATCACCAGCGGCGGCCACGCGATTATTTCTCCGATGACGGAAAAGAGTTTGTCGAACCCGTGCAGCTCACCCAGATGATCGTGGTGAGTCCACAGCCAGATCAGGCCGATGCCGAAGTACGGAATGCCGACCACGACAGCTGCCATGATCGCGAGATACAGCATCTGGCGGAAACTCAGCTGCCGATCGAGAAATTCTGTCAACACGCTTACTCCCCGCTCTCAGGCCATCCGACCGAGGATGGGTTCGGATTCGATGAGCCCCTCGTCACCGGGTGCCAGCCCTTTGTTCAACACCCGGTTGCGCTGCTTTTCACGCAGCTCATGATGCGCCGCAGCGGGAATCGCATACCCGTACCGCTTCTGCGCCTCTCGCGGCGTCGTCGTCACGGGAGCCACCGGCGCGATCTTCATCAACACCGGCGCCGCGATATCGACCGTCATGGGAGACAAGAAACGCAGGAGCACGATCTGGAGCCACACATTCATGCTGATCAGGGTGACTATCGCGCTGATCGGCGGAACGATCAGCAGATCCAGCCCCCGGTTGGTCGGCAAGCCGGCCATCTCCCGCATCCACCGCGGCATCGTGGCCAGCGTCGCGCGCCGCAGGAACGCTGCCACGATCGTGAAGAACGGCCTGACCACGAACGGCATCGGCGGCAGCATCACATCCGCTCGCAGCAGGTGCCGCATGGCCTTTCGCGCGATGTCGGAACCGATCAACTCCGGCCGAATTCGTTCGAAATATTCCCGGACGCCCTCCCGGGTCCTCGGTACATCGGCGGGGTCGCACGTCTGCAACTCGGCAGCGCGAGCGCACTCCTCCCAGAACTGATTCTCCTCGGCCTCCGACAGCCGCCCGGGACCGTACTTCTCGTAGGTGATCAATATCGAATGCCACGCGGTCAGATGAATCCACAACTGCGACTGCGGATCGTTGGCGTCGTAGATGCCGCCCGTCACCGGATCGATACCCACCGCCTTGGAATGCACCTTGACGAGCACGTCGGCCGCCTTCGCCGTCGACCGGCTGTCACCGAACAAGACCATCGCGAAATACCGCAGTGTCCGGTCGTAGCGAGTTCGCGGCCGACTGTAGATGGCACTGGTCTTGTCCACCGCCGCGATCAGCGCCGGATCGAGCTCTTCGATCACCACGGCTCGCTGGAAGCCGAGCGACAAACTCGTCGGATAACTCCACACCTTCCATGCGACGGAGTCGGGTCCGAAGAAGCCGTAATCCTCCGGCGGCTCCACCTCGGGCAGAAACAGCCATTCACGCAGCGTCGCCATCACAGCTCCTTTTCTACGGTTGCGTAGAGTGTTTTCTACGCTTGCGTAGGAATGCTAGGGGCGGCATTCCGCGACGTCAATAGGTGTATAGGGGCGGGGCCTACGCTCGGAAGAAGTTCGCCGTGGTCACGCTTCGTAGATGACAGCGGAGCCGATTCCGTGCCTGAAGATGCCAACAAGGCGGGCGGCCGCGCCCCATTCGCCGCTTCGAGCGACCACTCGCCGAGAGGCGCATGTCGGACGTCGGCCCACCAACTCGAACGCCGTCAGGTAAGCACCTGGCGCCGTTCGGCGTCGAGCGAAATCGGCATCCCCCGCACGCGTGAGCGAAAACCTTTGTCAGGCATCGGGTTCGGCAGATCGCCCATCATCCTCGGCCGGATCGACGTCCACCGACCCTTGTCGCCGCAGTCGCAGAGCCAGCTCGACATGTCCGTTGTCGAGCAGGAACCCCAGAAACAGCGCACGGAACGCCGCATGCACCGAATCCGGCGGCAGCGTGCCCGGGACGGCCATTTCGTGCAGCGCCAACCCGTGCGCCAGGGCGGTGAATGCCGGTGCGGCCGTGTCGGGTTCCGGCGATCCGGCCGCGCGAACGCCCGCGGCGGCGGCACGGCGTGCGGCATCCAGTGCCCGCGCGGCGGCGTCGCGGAACTCCGGGTGCCGCGCGGCGTGCAGATAGGCCTCGAACAACGCCGGTGTCTCCGGCGAGCGCGGGGTCGCGGCCGACGACAGCGCGGCGGCGATCTCGTCGGGTGTGCTGTGCGCCTCGGCCAGCGCCTCGGCGAGCGCGACCTGGGTATCGGCGTCGGCGTCGGTGTAGACGCGCAGCGCTTCCTCGGTCAGCGCGTCGATCGAGTCGAAGAAGTAGCCGACGGTGGTGAGCGGCAGGCCGGCTCTTTCGGTGACCGCGCGGTGGGTCACTCCGGCCACACCCACGGCCGCGGTGACCTCGACAGCGGCCGCGAGCAGGGCTTCGCGGCGAGCCTGAGCGCTGGGGCGGTGGCGGCGCGGAGTCACGCGGCCCACCCTAGGCCATCTCTGTAACTCCTTACAGTTTCCCTCTGGGCAGAGTCTGTAAATTCTTCTAGACTCAGCCGCCATGACGTCCCTTCACGCATTCCGCGACGATGCGCTCGGCGAGCACGACGCGGTCGCCCTCGCCGGACTGGTCCGCGACGGCTCGGTCAGCCCGCAGGAACTCGCCGCCGCCGCCATCGAGCGGGCGCGCGCGGTCGACCCGCAACTCGACGCCGTCGCCTGCGCGATCTACGACGCTCCGCGCTACCACTCGCGCTCCGATGCCGACCTCTACGGCGTGCCGACATTCGTGAAGGACAATTCCGACGTCGCGGGCCTGCCGACCAACCACGGCAGCGAGGCGTTCCGGGCGCGGCCCGCCGCGAAGAACGGCGCCTACACCGACCAGTTGCTCGGCACCGGGCTGACGCTGCTCGGTAAATCGCGATTGCCGGAGTTCGGCTTCAACGCCACCACCGAATTCATGACCGAACCGCCCGTACGCAATCCGTGGGATCTGGACCGCTCGGTCGGCGCCTCGTCCGGCGGGTCGGCCGCACTCGTCGCGGCGGGCGTGGTCCCGATCGCGCACGCCAACGACGGCGGCGGATCCATCCGCATCCCCGCCGCATGCGGCGGACTCGTCGGACTCAAGCCGAGCCGCGGCCGCCACATCGACGGCGAACAGGTGCGGAGCCTGCCGATCCGCATGATCTCCGAAGGCGTGCTCACCCGTACCGTACGTGACACCGCGGCATTCGTCGCCGCGGCCGAGAATGTCTGGCGCAACCCGAAACTCGCCCCCATCGGCGAAGTCCGAGGCCCGGCGCGACGACGGCTGCGAGTCGGTCTGGTCATGCACAGCGTCACCGGCGCCGAGGTCGACGCACCCACCCGGGCCGCGGTCGAGCACACCGCCACGCTGCTGGAAAAGGCCGGGCACGTCGTCGAACCGATCGCGCTCCCGGTCACCGAGGAGTTCGCCGCCGATTTCGTCCAATACTGGGCGCTGCTGGCCGACCTCGCGGTGAGCACGGGCAAGCTCATCCTGGATCGCTCGTTCGACGCCGCCGCCACCGACGGACTCACGCGCGGACTACGCGCCCATCACCGTCGCAACCTGCACCGCACACCGGCGGCACTGCGCCGGCTGCGACGCATCCCGGCCACCTACGCGCGAATGTTCACCCACCTGGAAGTCGTTGTGTCGCCGGTACTCTCGCACACGACGCCGCCGCTGGGCCACATCGCACCGACGGTCCCCTTCCCCGAACTCATCGACCGGCTCACCCGCTACGTCAGCTATACGCCGGTGAACAACATCGCGGGCACCCCGGCCGTCTCGCTCCCCATGGGCCGCACCCCCGACGGCCTGCCGGTCGGCGTGCAACTGTCGGCCGCATACGGCGACGAGCGCACACTGATCGAACTGGCCTACCTCCTCGAAGCCGAACAACCCTTCCCCCGCATCCAGGAGCAGGCGGCGAACTCCTCACCTCGGTGATGTCCCGATCGTTCCCGACTTCTCAGCGACCCGCGGCAGCAAACCCGCCGCGCGCAGTGGCGGCATGCCGTTCGTCGACTCGGTGCACCCTCGGTGACGTGGAGGGAAACGTCGATCGAATACTTCCGCCCAACCGGCGATTGTGATTCGAATCCGAGCGCTGAAGGTTTGCTGACGATAGCGGAGCGGGTAACAGAGAAGTGCGGCCGACGTCCTGCCCGGCGCCGGCCCGCGCGTAGGCCGACGGCATGACGGGCTGCGCGAAAGTCGTTGCGATGCCGCCGGGCCGATCGCCACCCCGGCGGCATCGCTTCGTTCGGCGACACGAGTCTGGCGTCGGTCAGGGCGACGGTGGCAGCATCCGGGACGGAGACTCCTGCACCGTGACGAGAACGACGACGTCGCCGTAGGGGGCATTTCCCCGCGCCAGCCGGTGGCCGAACTTCGCCAGCGGAATTCGCCACCGATACTTGGCCTCGATCTCGGCCTGAACGAACGACACCAGCGTGCCCGCGGTCACCACCTGCGCGTGTCCCTGGCGCTGGTGGGATCCCAGCGCCGGATGACCGCGCCAATCACCGGCCTGGACCAGCACCCGGCCGTCGCGCACCAGATCGCCGGCTTCCGGCGTCCGCGACGAGATACGAAACGCCAACTGGCCGAACCCGATAGGAACGACCAGCCGCGGGACGGTCACCAACTGCTGCGGGCCGGCGACGCGGGTGACGAGCACCGTCTTCGCCTCATGCCACTCGCTCGCGGCCCCGGTCACCGGGACCGGGCGGGCCGAGGTCGCCCGCGCGACCGGGACGGGCCGTGCGAGCCGAAGGGGTGCGGTGGGAATATCGGTCAGGGTGTCTGTCATCGCATTCGCTCCTCTCCGCGACGATTCCGTTCGCTGCTACCACCGCCAAGGTCTGCCGAGGCCGGCGCGGAACACCAGCCGTGACCGGGAGCAGGGCTCACCGTTCACGATGTGAGAGTGACGAGTCGCCAAGGGATTTCACGCATTCGGCGGCCGGGCCCGCTCGGTCCTGCACGAGCATCCTTGATCGGCCGATTTCGATAGTGCACGCACATTCGCGCGTCGGCAACGATGCTGGTCACAGCTGGTAGACCTGCCGGGAAAACCCGCAGCCGACACGAGCCCGCACACCGTGCTCGCGACGGAATCGGCGGCTAAGTTGCCGATATGGTTCTCGCGCTCGACCCACCCGTGGTCGCCTCCGCGACCGACACCGGCCTGATCCTCGACATCGCCGGCATCGCCCTCGCCGACCCCCTCGGCCGCGGCGAACCCCACCTACGACTACGCGACGGAACCACGCTCACCCTGCCCGTGCCGCTGCGCGACTGGGCGATGGCCATGCTCGTCACTCATCATCACCGCGCCGACGCCGAAGTCCCGAGCTTTCCCTGCCGCATCGAATTCGGCATCCGCGACGGCCACATGTATGCCCGCCCACTGACCGCCGGCGAACACCACGACGTGCCGTAGCTCTGCGAAGGTGCAGCACCGAGGCACCACAGGCACGGTGTAGACGAGGCTACGGGGGTAATCGGACGGTGGGGCGGTGAGCGGAAGGAGTTCGACGTGAGTGATATGGCGATCGGGCAGCGGCTCAGAGACCTTCTCGACGAGGATCCGGACTTGGCCGACGGCCTGGAGCGATCATTGGTGCAGGCGCGTCAGGTCGCCGAGCAAGGGCTGAAGGACGAACTGCTGGCGGCGTTACCGTGGCCGCAGTCGGTCGCGGAATATATCGACTACATCGATGATTTCGCTCGCTGGGTACCGCGGGAGACCGACTCGCCCGCATGGCGCGCACAAGCACCACAGCACCGGTACACCCAGGAGGTCAGCGACCGGCTTTCCCACTTCTTCTGGATCATCGACCAGAAGACGGACGACCATGACACATCCGTGGCGTAAGGCTCGGACACATTCCGGGAATGGGTCACCGACTTCGCCCGCGACTGGGGCAGCTTTCTCGACACTCCCGAATCCTTCGGGCCGGACGTGCTGAAATCGTTCGTCGACAATGCTCCGGAATATCACGTGGGCGATTCCATGATCGACGGCAAGCCGAACGCCCCCAGCAGTTCCAGCACCGTTACGGCATCGACGACGCCTCGAACATTCCGGCGACGACGATCAAAGGCACGCACAAGTACGGAAATATCGAACCGCTGCTCACCGGCAGCGAATACGCCGCGAAATTCGCCGGCGGAACCTTTGCCCATTACATGCTGCCGACCAACGCCTATCACCGCTTCCACCTACCGGTGAGCGGTATCGTCAAAGAGTCGTTCGTGACTCACGGGCAAGCGTTCATGCAGGTCGAGCTGTCCGACCACGGCTTGAAGGGCCAGGACAACGCCGAAACCGGCTTCGAGTTCTTCCAGACCCGCGGCGTGGTCGTCATCGACACCGCCGAATCGCCCGACGGCGACATCGGAACGGTCGCGGTCGTGTGCGTCGGCATGCAGAACGTCGCATCGGTCACTCTCACCTGCACCCCCGGAAAACACATGGCCAAGGGAGACGAATTCGGGCTGACCCGGTCAGCGTCACACTCGAGGCACGACGTGAACCCGGACCACACCGTCGTCGGTGCGGCGGCAAGCTGTCACCCGATATGCCGGCCTGGGCCGATCGTGATCGAATTCCCTTGCTGGACAGTCGATCCGAGGTTTTCCTCCTCCGCCCACCGCGGCCCAGCTTAGCGTTACGGCTATTTACAAGTTGTCGGCGGTCGCCTCGGTGCCGCGCTGGCGTGGACCGACGCGATCGACCTCGCGTCCTTCAGCGGCGCATGCAGATGAACGTTCTCGCTCGCATCCTACGGCGGACTTACCGGAACACCCACGCACGGCAACCCGCCGATCACATGCGGAAGCCGAACTGACACAGTCGGTTCGGCGACGAACGGTCGAAGCACACCGACGGGTGTCTCAGCCGGAACAATGTTCGTGCCGGTGCCGCTTCGGCCGTTCACCACTACTTTCCGCGAGTGGTCGGCGCGAGATCCCCTGCGCTGCCGAATCACCCAATTCATCTCTGCCGCTGTGTCATACGGCTCGAGCCCCTGGGGCACCGCATGCTTCCGACGCTGCCACGACCTTCCATATCCGGAGAGAAAAGTCCGGTTGGAGAGAAGTAGTGTGCGCGCAACGATGTCGCCGCGTCAAGACCACAACCGATATCGAATGCCGCTAGCTCACCGGCCGACACGACGCTACGCTGTTCTACGTCCTGCGCTCCTTGCGGACGTGGTGAAAGTGGTCTGGTTGTTCCGGGCGATTGCGCTCCGTAGAAAAAGCCGGTCCCGAAGCAATGATGGTCGTTCGTAGCCTCGACAGCAGAGGCGGCCGGCTTCCCGCACGAGGGAGTTGCTTCACGTGCTCCCACAGACGACGAGGGAGAGTGGCACGAATGAGTAGTGCTGCGACGGTGAACCAGAACGTCGATTCGATGATGACTCTGTGCGCCTTTTCGCCGATCGCCGCCGTTCCGCTTCCGGACGGCGAGACGTCGGTACAGCAACAGCAGCGAATGCTCGACGGAATCCGATCGATGATGGCCAAGACCCCCGGCCTCGACTCGTGGAAAGTCGTGTGGCTGGGGATGAGTTCTCTTCGCGCGAACATGGCGTTCGTGGTCCAGAACGTCAATGACACCTCGGAGTTGGCGGTCTGCTTCCGCGGGACGGTGTTCAGCTCGCTGATAGATCTGGCCGAGGATTTCGAGGTTTTCACGCAGGTGCCGTTCCCCCAGGGCGGCACGCCGCCTGCCGGTTCGAAACCCGTGATCGCGAAGGGCGCCGCGGCCGCCTTCGACGAGATCATGTCGGCGAAATGTGTCCTCGGTCTGCCGGGCGGATCCGGGACGCTGGTGTCCGCGCTGCAGACTCTCTGCGGTCCGAGCAAACCGGCTACCGTGCACCTCACCGGCCACAGCCTCGGTGGCTGTCTCGTCACGACAGCGGCGCTGTTTCTGCAGTCCCAGTTCGCGAAGTTCAACCCCAAGGTCACCTTCGACACCTATACCTTCGCCGCCCCGACCGCCGGAAACCAGGACTTCGCCACATGGTTCGACACCCAATTCCCCCATGGCCAGGCGATATGGAACAAATACGACGTGGTCGCGAACGTGTGGTGGAACCTGGGCCCGGGCCCGACCAGCATCCAGTCCTTCTTCCCCGCCCCCGGCCCGTACGCGAGCGAATGCAAGGACGATAAGGGCCGGACAGTCCAGTCCCAGATCCAGGACCTCGCGCAGAAGCTGGCCGAGAGCGGCGTCTCACCGTACGTGCAGCCGACCCAGCAGCCGCCGATGAACACCGACTACGCGCGCCACTCGACCGATGCGCTCGGCAAGACCGAGAAGGATTGGATGGGCCAGCTCGCCTATCAGCACGCCAACAACACCTACCTCACTCTCCTCGGCGCACCGACCGTGAACATCGATGTGCCCCAGATCAAGTCGCTGTCCCCCAACAAGGGCCCGGGAGGCACGACGGTGACGATCGAGGTTCCGTCGACCGCCGCGTTCGCATCCGCCTGTGTGGTCTACTTCGGGTCCGAGCGCGGCACCGACGTCAAGGTCGGCATCAACTCGATCACGGCGACCGCGCCGCGCCATCTCGGGATCGAGACCGTCGCCGTCTCCATCACGAACCTGTTGACCATCTCCGACACGAAGAAGACCCCCGCCAACGAGTTCACCTACATCTAGGCGGGATGATCCACCACTCCGGACGAAGTAGCGGCCGGTGACAGCTGCTGGGCAGGACACCGAGTCGAAACCCTTCGTTCAGGATCGCGAGTGCACCCGCCGCGACGTCCGCGCCACGTGCGGCGGGTGCTTCTCACAAAGTGCGAACCCGTTGCGGCTCCGTCTTGTTCAGTGCCGATCGGCCAGCCGGACGACGAAGCGCAGACCCGACCACGTCTCATCGATGGCACACGTCTTGTTGTCGACGAGTCCTGCGGCCAAGCCGAATTCGCGCACGACGGCATCGCTGAGATCGGTAGCTACCCCGCTGGACTTCTTGGGCCAGGCGACCCAGAGGCCGCCCGCCTGCGTCAGGCGGGCGCGCCACGTGCCGAATCCTCGCTCCAGGGACCGGTAGTCGGGACAGAAGCCGACGATCACGTCATACTGCCCGCGCCCGGCGCGCCGCTGGAGGTAGACCTGCTCGGGGAGCGGTTCGAGCGCGAATCCGCTCGGGGCGTGGGCGAGCAGCACGCGGCTGCCGGGCCGGATGCCGAGCTTGCGGGCCAACAGGGCACCGGAATATCCCGCCATGCGCTCACGATACGTGCTGCGCGAATCGTCATGGCATCAGAATGAGTCGCCCGCGGACGCCGCCCTTTTCGAGACGGCGGTGTGCTTCGGCTGCTCGCGCCAGGGTCATCGTGTCGGCGATCCGTGCGGTAAGGGTTCGGTCGGCGAGCTTCTGGTTGAGCACGGTCGCGGCGGCGGCCAGGTCGGTGACGGTGGCGTTGCTGATCGCGAACCCAGCCACGGTGACGTCGTGGGTGTAGACGCGGTCGACGGGGAGCGGCACCCTCGCCCGGGGTCCGGCCGCTGTCAGCAGGAGCCGGCCCCCGCGGGCCAGCACTGCGACCGCGACGTCGATGTCGTGGTGGCCGGAGGTGTCCCAATACACGTCCAACCCCTCGGGCGCCGCCGCCCGGATCTGCTCGACCATGCCGGGATCCCGGTAGTCGACCACCACAGCGGCCCCCGCATCCCGGACACGCTCGAGCCCGCCCCCCGGAGGCGGACGCGATGACCCGCGCGCCGGCCGCGCGCGCCAGGCGGACCGCGGCGTCGCCGACGTTTCCGGCGCCGCCGCCGATATAGACGGCGTCTCCCAGCCCGAGCCGAGCGTGCCGGAACAGTCCCAGCCATGCCGTGGCAGCCGGATGTGCGACCCCGACCGCCTGGACCGGATCCACCCCGTCGGGCAGGTGGTACAGCCGGTCGACCGGGACAACCGCGTACTGCGCGAACGAGCCCTGCCGGCCCCCGTGGCCCAGACTGTTGCACCACACCGCGTCCCCGACCGCATAGCCGACTGCACCGTCGCCGACCGCCACGACGTTTCCGACCAGGTCGCGGCCGATGACGAACGGGAAAGGAGTCGGCGTCGCATACGCCCCGGACCGCACGAACGTGTCCACCGGGTCGACCGTGACCGCGTCGACGGCCACCAGCACATCGGTGGGTCCGATCTGCGGGACGGGCAACCGTCCGTAGTGGATCGCATCGGCGGGGCCGAGCGCCTCCACGTAGGCCGCGTACATCAGGTCCGGAATCCCGGCCATCGTGTCTGCCTCCTTTCGGCCGATGAGGCGCCCGCCGGTCTCGGCCTCAGGATTTACCCGACCCCGTACGTCTTGGCCCAGGCCGCCCGCAACTGGGACTCCGTGGCGTGCCCGAACTGGTAGGCCGGCGAGTCCACCGGCAGGGCGCGGTCGACGGTCACCAGTACCGCTTCGATCGCGGGATATCCCGGTCCCTGGGTGGCGAGCAACCAGTCGTGAATCCACTCGAACACCGGGCTGCCGGGGCCGTGGAACTCGGCGGTTCCCTTGAACCGGTACCCGCGTCGTTTGAGGAAGTCGACAACGTTGATCTCCAGCCGGGGATCACGCCGCAAGTTGGCGACCGTGCCCGGCGAGGCCTGGTTCAAGAACACCAGATGGTCGTCGTCGTAGACCCGCACGGTTCCCTTCGGGGACAGGTTCGGTGATCCGTCGGCGCACACCGTGGCGACGAACCCCAGTTTGGCGCTGTCCACGATCGAGCGCATATCCTCGTCGATGACACCCATGACCCCTGCCTACCCCCGGACCTCCCGGCGAATCCGAGCCCGCGCTCGTCACCATCTTTGCGACGGGTGCACGGCGACCGGGGCCACAGCGTCCATCCTCAGTGGGAGGTCTCGCCGGGCCAGTTACTCAGTGCGTTCCGGCCGACGACAGACGTGCGAGCTGATTCCGGAAACTTTCACGCAGGGCGGGTTCTGTGAACGCCGAGCGGACGCTGGGATCTCCGGCTACCCGGGTCTCCCAATGCAGACGAGCATCGTTTCTCGAGATCCGCTTCGCTCCGTGCCCGGGAAGCGCCCGGTAGGCGCCGGGCCGAGGGACCGGGCGGTGCATGAACGCCCAGCCGCCGGTCCAATCGATCCGCAACTGCAAGCGCGCACCGGGATAGAAGTCGAGAAGCCAGCCCCGTCCTGTCAGCAGTGACCGCTCGCGGGACGGGACCTGCCGTGCCCGGCAGGTTGCCGCGATTTCAGGCGCGAGACGGTCGAGGGTACTGATGACGTCGTGCCATGCCACGGGCGCATCCGTCGCCGACGCGGACGTGTTCGATTGCGGCTCTACTTTCGGTGTCTGCCAGCGAAGCCGCTGTCCGATCCCCACGGATGAAAAGGCTCGCATGACTACTGCATTCATGCAACTGAGCGGGGCTCGAAGTGGACTCGCCGTGTTGATAGATCGGTCTATTATCCACGGGCTGCGTGCATCGGCGCTGGATCCTCGGCGTCGTTGCCGACAGTGTTCGAGATCGACTACCCCACTGGAGATTCGGGCCTCGGCTATGCACCTCACTGCCCGGACAGCGGTTCGCCTGCCGTCAGCCGGGTACTGCTTCGGTAAGTCCCCGCATCCGCCCGGGCGTATGCGGGGACCTAGATCGTGCCGGTTCAAACGAGCAGCCGGCGCGATCGCACAACGGCGTGGGTTCGCCGCGATGGCTGCGGTGGTTCCGGGCGGCCTTCGTCACGTTCGACTTGCTGCATGTCAAGGGCTGGTCGCTGATCGAGTTGCCCCGCCGGCGGCGTTGCCGATCAGATGATTGCAGTCGACCGTTGTTCGGCAGCGGCGGTCCGGTCGCTGGTTGGCCGGCCACGCCCGGTCTCGGTGGGGTTCGTGATCAGGTGGCGACGCCGGCTCGGCATCATCAAGGTGGGATGGTTGACGCTCCACACGGTCCCCCTGCAGATCAGCTCCTTCATGCGTGCTGCTTTACGGCCCACGTCGACCTTGGAGGTCGGCTCATCCTGCTTGGTGACCTTCTGCACGATGGCGTCGCGGCGGCCGAGGCTGATGCACTGGCTGTTGTAGCCGATGGGGGCGTTCGGGACCTTTCCTCCGGTCAGCCGGGCGGCGATGACGTCGCCGCCCAGCCACGCCATCGGTGAGGCGGTGGCGCAGCCCATGCGCAGCGTCTTGCCGCCTACTCCGGCGGCGTGCGCGGCATCGCCGACGGCGTAGACGTCGGGATGCGAGACCGAGCGCAGGGTGTCGTCGACGACGATGCGCCCGGACTCGGAGACGGTGAGCGTGCTGGCGGCCGCGATCGGGTGCACGGCGAAACCTGCTGTCCAGACAATCGTTCGAGCCGCAATCTCCGCACCGGTTCGGGTGACGACGCCGCCTTCGGTGACGCGAGTGACGTCGGCGTGTTCGTGCACGGTAATTCCGAAACGCTCGAAACTGGCGCGCAGGTGGGCATGTGCCTTCTCGTCGAGCCAGTCGCCGACGCCGCCGCGCGCCGCCACGGCGACCTTCAGATCCGGGCGCGCCTCGGCGATCTCGGTCGCAACCTCGATGCTGGTCAGGCCGCCGCCCACGATCAGCACGGTCTCGCCCGCCACCAACTCGTTCAGGCGTTCCCGCAACCGCAGCGCGGCCTGTTTGCCGGCCACATTGTGGGTGTGCTCGGCGACCCCGGGCACGCCCATGTCGGCGATGGTGCTGCCCAAGGCGTAGACCAGGGTGTCATAGGCCAGGGTCTCGGCGCCGTTCTCGCCGAGCAGTTCGACGGTCTTGCGGTCCGCGTCGACCGAATCCACCCACGCGACCCGCACCCGAACTCCGGTGCCCGCGAAGATCGTTTGCAGCGGACGGGCCGGCAGATCCTGTCCGGCGGCGAGCTGGTGCAGGCGGATCCGTTCGACGAAATCGGGATCGGCATTGACCAGGGTGATCTCGATGTCGTCGCGGTGCAGTCGCTTGGCCAGGCGGCCGGCGGTGATGGCTCCGGCGTACCCGGCTCCGAGGACGACGATGCGGTGCTTCATGGTTGTGCTCCTGTCTCAATGGGGGTTCGAAACCTGAACCGGACAGGAACACGAAGACTGACAGTCACGAGATGTGATGTGCATCACCACAAGTCGGGCAGGGCTGATCCCGGCGCGCGGGTGGCCCACTGCCGGTTCGCATATGCCAGCTTGTCGGGGTTGACGTGGGCGTGCACGGCGGCGATGCCGTCGACGGTGACCTGCAGGACCACGATGCCGACCACCCGATCTTGGGAGACCAGCACCAGCGCGGGCATCCCGTTGGCGATCGACGCGAACATCTCCGGCTTGCCGCCGAGCTTGTTCCACGTGCCGTTGGAAGGTTTGATCGCCAGACCCACGAACCGTGCGATGCGCTGCGCGCCGAGAAGCGGCCGGCTCAGCGTCGCGAGGAATCCGCCGCCGTCGCCGACAATCGAGGCATCATCGGTGAGCAGTGCTACCAGCTTCTCGGTCTGCCCACTGACCGCCGCGGCCAGGAATTCCTCCACGATCCGTCGAGCGGCGGCCTCGTCGACCTCGATGCGCGCCCGTTCCACCGACAGATGTTGTTTGGCGCGGCGGTAGACCTGCTGGCAGTTGGCTTCGGTGATGTCGAGCAGCTCGGCGATCTCGTGGTGCGGGTAGCCGAATGCCTCGCGCAGCACGTACACCACGCGCTCCTTGGCGGTCAGCCGCTCCATGAGTGTGAGCATGGCGATCGAGACCGATTCCCGCTGCTCCACGGTGTCGGCCGGCCCCAGCATCGAGTCGCCGGCCAGCACCGGCTCCGGAAGCCACTGTCCCACATACGTTTCCCGGCGGGCGCGGGCCGTGGTGAGCTGGTTGAGGCAGAGGTTGGTGAGCACTTTGGTCAGCCACGCCTCGGGTGTCCGGACGTACTCACGGTCGGCGGCCTGCCAGCGCAGGTAGGTCTCCTGTACCGCGTCCTCGGCATCACTGGCTGAGCCCAGCAGGCGATAGGCGATCGCTTCCAGACGGGCCCGGAAACTTTCGAACACATCGGCTTCGCGCGTGAGCAACATGCCAACATCGTCGGCCACATATATCGGGAGCGTCCACCCGAGCCACCGGTCCTGGTCGTGACCGATCATGGAATGCTGTTCGACCACACCGGACGTGAACAATTCAGGGTGATCCACCGGCGAATGACCGAGGCGTGTGCGCGGGATGGTTTCGGCCCGAACCGTACATGCGCCACAGACGAGGGGCCCGGCGGCTCGGATCCGCCGGGCCCCTCATTGCTCACCGTAGAAGAAGGCCAGCGGATCCGCGCGACGAATCGGGGTGGCGGTGACCCGGTTGCGCTGCGGGCCATCGGCACCGAACGCGCCGTGATCGTCGCCGACCACGCCGGACTTCGTTGGGCCCTAGGCGATTACAGGCGCAGTCCCGAGCTGTGAGCGATACGGTCCGCCCGGACCGGTTCACGCTCCGATATCGGCGGTGGCGCGGAAATCGCTGGGGCGGATGCCTCGACGGCGCTTGAACGCCGCACTGAAACCGAAAGCGTCCGCATAGCCGACGGCCTTCGCCACCTGTGCCACGGTGAGACTCCGGTCGGCCAGTAGTTCCTCCGCCTCATCCATGCGGCATTCGGTGAGATACGCCAGCGGCGACTGTCCCATGACCTCGGAGAACCGTCGTGCGAACAGCGCCCGCGAGACCCCGGCCTCGACAGCCAGGGACGCGACCGTCCAACCGGCGGCGGGCCTTCCGTGCATGGCCTCCAACGCCGGGCCCACGACCGGATCGGCCGGTCCGCGGTACCAACCGGGCGCGTCCGCCTCCAGCCCGTCGAACCAGTCGCGCAGTGTGCACACCAACGCCCAGTCGAGTAGGCGGTCCATCATCGCTTGCGCTCCGGCCGGTCGCCGGGCCGCGTCCGCGGCCATCGACTCCATCCACGCGCACACCTCCACGTCGTCGTGCACGACCAGGACCGGGGGTACCGCTCGCAGCAGCCGTTCATGGCGCCGCCCGGACGCCCGGTAGGCGCCGACGATCAGAGCGGTCTCGCCGGCGGGGTCGTCGTCCCAGCGAACACCGTCCAGTTCCGGATCGCATTTCGCGTCCGGCGCGAAGCAGGCGACCTCGTATTCCTCGCGCGGCAGGGCGGCGGTGTCGCCATTGTCGACGAGGATGAACGTTTCCGGGCCGCGCACGATCGCGGTGTCCCCCACCGTGATTCGACGTTCGAGACCGTCCGGTAGCAGCAGTGTGCCCCCACCCCGCAGCACGGTGACCATGGTCAACGGCGCCTGATCGGCGAATCGGATGCGCCACGGTGCTTCCAGGACCGCGGTGGTGAGCACAGCTCCCTCGGCACGAATACCGCCCAGCAGTTTGCTCAATGGATCCACACGATCGAGCGTAGACGAACTCCTATCGAATGTAGATCTTTACCCATAGATCGTCCATCGTCCTCGGTGTGGAATTGATCCCGGAACGCACAACCGAGCGTTCGGACACCCCGCATCCAGGAGGCCCCCGTGCAGCACAACCCGACCGTGGATACCTCGACCACCCGCACCGCGCTGGTCGTCGTCGCTCACCCCCGGCCCGAGTCGCTGACCGCCCATATCGCCGACCTGGCGACCCGCCGGCTCACCGCCGCCGGCTACCGAATCGACCTGCTGGACCTGCATGCCGAGAACTTCGATCCCCGGATGACCGCCGCCGACCTCCCGGAATGGGGCCACCGGGAGAAGGCCCACTCCCCCGAAGTCGCGGACCATATGCGACGCATCCTCGCCGCCGATGTGATCGTCGCGGTGTTCCCGGTGTACTGGATGCAGGTCCCGGCGATTCTGAAGGGCTGGATCGATCGCGTGTGGAACTACGGATTCGCCTACGGCCGAAGCAAACCGCGGCTCGCAGGCAAGCGGATGCTGTGGCTGGGCCTGGCGGGCGTGGCGGACGACGACGCGCTCGTCCAACCCATGCAGGATGCGCTGAGCGCGCAACTCGACGACGGAATCGCCTACTACTGCGGCCTCACCCAGTCGTCGGTAGGGCTGTTGCCGGGCGCGGAGGAAAAACGACAGCGCCTGGATGCCGCGGGGAATCTGCTGCTCGACGAGGCACTCACCGGTGCGGTTCGCGAGGCCCACTATGCGGGTTTCGAAGACCGGGCGCTGGGCTTCGTCGACGATTTCCTCGCCGCCGACCAGGTTCCGGCCTGACCACGCAGGCTCAGGTGACTTACCGGACACCAGCGGTGGGGATTCCGCCATGCCCCACCGTCCACCGGACGCGACACCCCGCGGAGCCAGATTCGCCCTGACCGTGCGGGCAGGTGGATAGGCTGACCGCGCCGACCCGTGGTCGGCGGCCGTACCGGATTCGGTTCTCACTCCACCGAGGGAGAGTGATCATGGATCTGCATCTCGACGGAAAGATCGCGGTTGTCACCGGCGCGAGCCGAGGCATCGGGCTCGCGATCACCGAACACCTCACCGACGCCGGTGCGCACGTGGTCGCGGGAGCACGCACCATCAGCGATCGCATCGCCGAGCTCCGGTCCGAGGGAAGCGTGACGTTCGTGCCCGGAAACCTCGCAGGCACCGAGGCCTCCGCACAGCTGGTCGCGGCCGCCTCCCGGCTGGGAGGAACCGACATCCTGATCAACAACGCCGGCGCCGTCACCGCGAGACCCGGTGGATTCACCACCGTCACAGACGAAGACTGGCAATCCTCCTGGACCCTGGGCATGATGGCGGCCGTCCGCACCACCCGCGCGGCGATCCCCGAAATGCTCCGCCGGGGTGGCGGCGCGATCGTCACGATCGGGTCCGTCAACGCGTTCTACCCCGACCCCGGCGTGGTCGACTACTGCGCGGTCAAGGCAGCTCTGACCAACCTCACCAAGGCGCTGTCGAAAGAGTTCGGCCCGCAAGGCATCCGGGCGAATTCGATCAGTCCCGGCCCGGTACTCACCGACCTGTGGCTCGGCAACGGAGGAGTCGCCGAGACGGTCGCGCAGGCCAGCGGCAGCAGCGCCCGGGAAGTCGCCGACCGAGCAGTAGCCGGCACACCGACCGGACGATTCACCACCCCCGACGAGGTCGCAGACCTCGCACTGTTCCTGGCCTCGGACCGGGCAGCCAACATCACCGGCACCGACATGACGATCGACGGTGGCTTCATCACCACCTTGTGAGAGTTGCCGGCCTGCTCACCGGGGTGAAGGTTGTCTCGCGCCGGATTTGGTGCAAGTGAACTGCATGACGTCGAGGTGTCCGCGGCGGAAGTTGTCGGCGGACTCGGTCAGATAGCTGCTGTAGGCGTCGTAGGTGCGTTGCCCAGCGAGTTCGATCGCCCGGTCACGGTGCTCGTGCAGAGAGGTCGCCCAGCTGTCCAGGGTGGTGGTGTAGTGAGACCCCAGTTCCTGAATGCGGGTGAGAGTGAATCCGGCGTCCTGCGCGTACTCGGTGATTCCCCTGGGGTGGTGGCCTGTCGATCGCGGGAGCTGACTGGCCGGGAATACGGTTCCGCGGAGGAACGCGAATTCGGCTTCGGTCGCCAGGCCGGGTCCCCGGTGCGCCTGGACCGCGTGCGGATCATGGGCGACGACGGTTTGCACCAGCAGCACTCCGTCGTCGGGCATTATCCGGTAGGCGAAGTCGAAGAAGTCCGGGTATCGCTGTGCGGGCATGTGTTCGAGCACGCCGATACAGACGATGCGATCTACCGGACGGTCGAATTGGTGCCAGCCTTGCCGTCGCACACCGCCGTAGGGGCAGCCGCGGACGAGCCGGTCGACGAGGCGGTCTCGTACGTACCGGTGCTGGTTGCGGTGCGGCGTCAGCCCGATCGCGTTGACACCGTAGGTGTCCATGGCACGCAGCATCGTCGAACCCCAGCCGCAGCCGACGTCGAGCAAGGTCATCCCCGATCGCAGATCACATTTGGCCAGTGCAAGGTCGATCTTGGCGGACTGGGCCTGTTCCAGGGTGTCGTCCGGGCGAGTCCAGTACGCGCAACTGTAGGTGCGAGTCCGGTCGAGGAACTGCGCGAAGAACTCGTCGGGTAGCTGGTCGCGCGACGGGATTCGACGGTCGGCGGGGGCATAACCGGTCATCGTGCGGGTCTTTCCTTGCGGGCAGGGCCGAATCGTGTCGATGCCCTCCCGCCGAACAACCGAAGTTGGACCGCCCTTCAGGGCGCGCGTGCTTACGAGTCGCCGATCGAGCGGCTGGGGTGACCTGGGTCGGATGGCATCCGAATCCGAGATTACCGATCTCACAGGTGAGAGAAGCGGCGCGTGAGCACCATTTAACCAGGTAGTAACTACAGCGCTCGTCGGAGACGGAGGCCCGCCAGGGCGCGGACTGTGTCGGTTGCTCGGGGCCCTCGTCAGGGATGCGCGGACGACATCACGCTGCGGCAGTTGACCCTGACGCACGGGCAACCCCGCAACATGATCGGCATGACTGCGAAAACCGATCACTTCATGGTCCACCGCGACGGCGTCACGATCGCGGCGTCCCGCGGCGGTCGGGGACAACCGCTGGTCCTGTGCCCCGGGCTGCTCACGACTCAGGCTGACCTGCACGAGCTGACCGAGCTGCTGCGGCGCGATCATGACGTGGTGACCTTCGATCTGCGGGGGCATGGCCTGTCCTCTGCCGCCGATCGGTACTCCTTCCAGGCTTTCCTGGGCGATTTCGTCGCTGTGATGGCGGAAGTGGGGCACCTCGGCCTGTCCTCGGCGCCCGTGCTCGTGGGCCACTCGCTGGGCGCGGATTTGGTGGTGCACTACGCCTGCGCGTATCCCGGCACCGCCGCGCGGATGGTTCTCATCGACGGGGCGAACCCGGTGCCCGAACCATTCATCACCGAGGCCGACCTGCCGGAGTTCCGTGCGATGTTCGACGGCCTCGCGACAGGGACCGAGGGTGCCGAAGGGTTCCCGCACCGGGTGATGCTCACCCCACAGGAAATACTCGACCTGAATCTCGAGGTGGATGCGGTGCGCTCCGCAATTCTCGACCGGTATCGCAAGATCGACTGTCCGATCAGCATGGTCATGTCGACTTCGATGGCCGGCGACAGCGGCGAAGGGCGCGCACCATGGCGCAATCGAAACTGGCGGGCCGGTATCGAGCGACTGGTCCGCGACCAGCCGCACATCTCCGCGACGTGGCTCGACGCCGGTCACGGGCTGCTCGGGACCCACGCCCGGGAGATCGCACGGATCATTCGGGACACCCCCGGCCCAGCCTGCCGGGCAACGTCGTAACAGTTTCCAGGTCGAGCAGACTGGTCCGATGCTGACCATCAGCGAGGTCGCCTCGTACGCCGGAGTGACGGTACGAGCGGTGCGGCACTACCACGCCATCGGACTGCTGCCGGAGCCCGAGCGCGACCACTCCGGTTATCGCAGGTACGACGGAGCTGCGGTGGTCGAGCTGATCAGGATCCGGACGCTCGCCGAGGCCGGGGTTCCGTTGGCGCGCGTGCGGAAGCTCCTGGAGGCAGATACCGAGGACTTCGCGGCGGCGGTCGCAGACATCGACAAGCAGCTGCGGGCAGAGATTCGGCAGCGGCAACAGCTGCGCAAGCGGGTCGCCCGCCTCACTACCGGGGACAATCTGGCGCTGCCTCCGGAACTGATCGAGTTTCTCGACCACCTGCGGGCACTCGGAGTCGACGAGCGGATCGTCCAGGTCGAACGCGACGGCTGGATCCCGCTGGTCGCGCATTCGCCGGAACGCGTTTCGGAGTGGATCACACGCAAGCGGAAACAGATCGCAGACCCGCAGCTCATCGACTTCTATCTCACGCTGAGCCAGGCTCTGGACACCTCCGACGACCGAAACCTTGCCGAGTTGGCCGACAAGATGGCCTCATATATGACGCGGATAGCCGACGAGCAGGGCGAGGACTATCTCGATGATCCCGACGTCGAACCACCGTTGGTCGAGGTGCTGGACACGCTGGCGTTCGACACCTGGCCGCCGGCCCGTCGACTGACCGAACTGTTGACGAAGCGCGGCTGGAACGGCTGGACCAAGCTCGAGCGAAGAGACCCACCGTAGGGTTGGAGACTCCGACCTGCGCCGATAGACCAGCGGAAGATCGACCTGACGCTCTGCGATGCAGTAGACGCAGTCCGGCTCGACACGCACGACCTGCGTCCCCAACTGGCAACGGACAACTGCTGACCGAGGCGGAAGCTAGCTCGGTGAAGCAGCCAGTGCGCGCAGCCGTGCGATGGGTTTGCGTACTCCGTAGGCGACGACGGTTGCCTGCCCTGTGTCATGGTGCCAGGTGAGTAGCGCCGATCCGGCGGCGACATCGCCGTCTACACGGGTGGGTGCGCCGCTGAGGGGCAAGGGCCCGACGACTTTGATTGCTGTTCCGAGGATTTCGGTCCAGAAGTAGTTGTCGTCGGGTGCTCCGGTCGGCTCCAGTCCCAGGGCGGAAGCGGCGGCGACCTTGCCTTGGGCGACGGCGTTGGACCAGAACGGGGCACGCCTGTTGTCGGCGCGCCGGTAGGTGACATCACCGGCGGCGTAAACATCGGGGACTGTGGTCCTGCATGCGTTGTCGATGCCGACGCCGTTGCGATCGGCCAGACCGTTGCCTGCCAGCCAGGAGGTGTTCGGGACTTCGCCGGCGCATGTCACCACCAGATCCGCGGTCAGTACCGCACCATCGGCAAGGGTCACCCCGCTGACCGGGTCGCCGGACAGAGTGACGAAATCCGTCGTGTGCACTACTCGGACGTTGTGTTGTTCGGCGCGGGCGCTGATCACGCTGCTCAGGTAGGGGCCGAGGATGGTGTGCAGGGGCGGCTCGACGTCGATCACGGTGACCGGGATCGCACGGGCGACACAGGCGCTGACGACTTCCATTCCGAGAAACCCCGCGCCGACCACGATCACGGACGTGGCGGTGTCGAGGCGTGATCGCAGCGTGCGTGCATCATCGAATGTCCGCAGCACGAGTTCGCCGTGTTGCCCGGGTTTCGCGATGCGGCGGGCTTCGGCGCCGGTCGCGATGATCAACGCGTCGTAGGACAGTGTGTGGCCGTCACCGGTGACGATGGTGCGCCGGTCGACGTCGGCGCTGACCGCGCGCGAGCGCACACTGGTGAGGTCGAGGTCGTCGAGTCGGTAGCCCAGGGTGTCGTCGGCTGCGGAATCCTCGAGCACCGCCTTCGACAGTGGGGGCCGGTAGTAGGAGCCGTATGGGTCGGCGCCGACGAGGGTGATCGTGCCTCGGTGCCCGAGAGCCCGCAGTTCGCGTGCGGCGGTGACACCGGCGACGGATTCGCCGACGATGACGGCGCAACGCTCGCTCACAACGCTTCCCGCAGGGCGGCGACCGGGCAGGAAACTATGGCGGCGCGCGCCGCGGTGACCTTGTCATCGGGAACGTTCTCGCCCTCGAAGTGGTAGATCAGTTCGGCGTCGTCGTCGAGGCCGAACACCTCAGGTGCTTGTTCGGTGCACAGTCCGTGTCCTTCGCAGCGGGCGTAGTCGACGGTGATTTTCATCGGTGTCCTCTCTTTCAGGCGGGGATGAGTCGCAGGGGCAAACGCGCGTAGCGGTGAATGATGTTGTTCATCGCCCATTCGGGCTGTCCGGCCACCTCGATGTGGTCGATACATTCGGTGAGCGCACGCAGGATGGCTTGAGTCTCCAAGCGGGCAAGGCCTTGTCCGGCGCAGCCGTGGGTGCCGTGTCCGAATCCGAGTTGGCGGGCCGCGTCGCGGCGAATATCGAAGGTGTCGGGGGTTTCCCATTCGAGCGGGTCGCGGTTGGCCGAGCCGTAGATCACCACGACGCGCGCTCCCTTTTCGATCGAGGCTCCGGCGATCTCGACGTCGCGAACGACCTTGCGGGAGAACGCCCTGATCGGAGAGTGGTAGCGGACAACCTCGTTCACCGTGTTCGGGATCAGCGAAGGGTCCGTTTTCAGCAGCCGCCACTGCTCGGGATGTGTGGCCAGCAGGTACAGGGCGCTGGAAATCGCGCTGATCGTGGTGTCCAGTGACGGTGCCAGGTAGTCGATCAGCAGGGCTGGGCATTGCGCACGCGGCAGCGTGCCTTCGTCGGCGGCTCTCAGTATGTCTCGGCCGGCGCCGCCGGGCAGGATGGAGCGCTCGCGGGCGACCCGGCGGGCGAAGCGCATCATCTCGACGCCCGATGGTGTGGACCGCGCGGTTTGCCAGTTGCAGGGTCCGAGTGCGTCGAAAGTCGCTCCTGCCCAGCGCAGGAGGTGTTCGCGGCCTTCGTGCGGCCATCCGATGAGGTCGGGCACGACCGACATGGGAAGGGCGGTCGCCAATTCGACGCCGTCGACGTGGCCCTGGTCGGCCGCGGCCGCGACGACCGCGTCCGCCTGCTTGTCGACAGATTCCCGCATCGCGCGCAATGCTCGTGGCGTCAGATGGGGCGACAGTAGCGCTCGACGGCGTGCGTGGTCGTCACCGTCGCTGTTCAAGGTGGTGCCGCGCGAGAGCCGGTTGGTGAGCGGGTTCAGGGCGACGCCGGCGCCGGAGATGAAGGTCGTGTCGTCGAGCAGCGCCTGCTTGCATTCGGCGTATCGCGGCAGCGCATACGCTTTCTGGCGCGCCAGCCACACCACCGGGCCGAGTTCCCGCAACCGCGCATAGTGCGGATAGGTGTCTCGAACTGCCCGGGGGGAGTACAGATTCGGTTCGTAGGTGGGGATTCGGGCGTGTTTACGCATCGGAACTCCTGTACAGATCGGGGTGATCCCCGCACTGGGATCGGTGCAGGCCGGCGGGCCCGGAGCCGCTGCCCGGGAGCGCGCCGAGCACCGAACCGACTGTCCGGGCTGCGGTCTGGACCGTGCCATCGGGGCGGACGAATGCGGCGCGAGCCCACTTCCGCCGCAGCCACGCACCCAATTCGCTGCCCGGCTCGACCGGAACGAGAACAGCCCCGCGCCGCGCGATCTCGATGCGCTGCACCAGGGTTGGTTCGGCGACGGTGACAAGGGCGTAGCGTCCGCCGGCGACGGTGTCGAATCGGCGGTCGGCGTCAACCATCACGTTCGGTATCAGCGTGCCCGCCAGGCCCCGGCCGAAGCGGCGGCGGGTGTTCAGCGCCGATCGCCGCAGCGGTGGCGTCTCGTCGCCGGTGACGACTCCGGTGAAGCCAGGTATGCGTATCAGCCACGGCACGATCAGGCGGCGCAGTACATTGCCGAATTCGCCGCCTTCGGTCATCGCCCTTCCGGTCAGTGTGGCCAGCCGGATCAGGCTGCGCGCGTGAGGTTTGCGTTCGATCTCGTAACTGGAGAGCACCTGCGGCGGCAGAGAGCCGCTCAGCACAGCAGCCAGCTTCCAGGCGAGATTGGCCGCATCGCGCACACCGGCGCCCAAACCCTGACCGATAAACGGTGGAGTGAGGTGCGCGGCGTCGCCGAGCAAAAAGATGCTCCCGGAATGCCATCGATCCGCGATCTGGGCTCGTGAGATGTACTCGGCGACGCGGACCAGCTGGAGTTCGTCGATCCCGATGGTCTTGGTCCAGGGCCGGATCAGCGGATACAGATCGGCGATATCTTGGAAGTCGGCGTCCGATTCCCCTGGCAGCAGGCGAAATTCCCACCGGTATCGGGTTGCTCCGATGCGCATATAGGTGGCCGCGCGGGCCGGATCGCAGACCTGGTGCACCCCTTCCCATTCGCCGAGTTCGGCGGTGGTGGCGATATCGACGACGAGCCAGCGCTGTTCGAACCCGAGGTCGCGCATGGCCGACCCGATCGCGGCGCGAACGACACTGTTGGCGCCGTCACAGCCCAGGACGTACCGGCCCCGGATCGATGCGGCGGCGCCGCTGGTGCGGTCGGTGTAATCGGCACGCGCCCAGTCGCTTTCCTGCACCACTGCGGTCACCTCCACGCCGCCGCGGATCGTGATCTCGGCGTGTCGCCGTGCGTTGCGACGTAGTACGGCCTCGAGGTCTGGCTGGTCGAACAGATTCGCTTCGGGAAAACCGCTACGCCCGCCGACCGGGTCGCGATCGAATTGGGCAAGAACCCGCAGTGCGGGATCGACCAGCCGTAGCCCGAGCGCGGGCCGGGAGAGGGCGGCGAACTCCTCGTCGATACCGAGGCGGGCCAGGATTCGCCGGATCTCGCCGTCGAGGTGCACCGCCCGCGGCTGCGGGTAGACGTCGTGCCAGCGGTCCAGCACCACCGATTCCACGCCGTACCGGGCAAGCAGACTCGCCGCGGTGAGCCCGGTCGGGCCGGCACCGACGATGACCACCTCGGTGTCGAGGGTGTTCATCGGCTCGCCCCTGGCAGCGTCACCAGGTAGCAGACGCACAGAACTCCGACGACGACCGCGGGCGCGAACTGTTGTACGCGGTCACGCACGCGCAGGTGGGACACGAGAGCGCCGATCATCAGCAGTGTCAGACCGAGACCGGCGGTGGCGCCGATCGGCCACGACGCGATGCCTATCAGCAGCCCGAGGGCTCCGGCGATCTCGAGGCATCCGATGACTCGAAATGCGTCGACGGAGAAGCCGGCGTGGTCGGCTCGTCGCCGAATGTGTGGCAGAGCCGCGATTTTCGCGGCACCCAGTGGCGCGAACAGCACCGCGAGCACGACAGCCAGGATCGTGGCCAGGGCAGTCGTCATCGAACCACAACTTTCCATTCGATCGCGTATGCGCTCAAAACGGCTTCGGCACGGGCGCGATGAGCGTCCGATTCGAGTTCGACCGTCGTGATGATCGAACCGTCCTCGATGACGGCGGCGACGCTGGTTACCCCGGCGACTTCGGAGAGAGCGTCGCGGACTTCTCGTCGCGTGGCATCGGCGCGTAACCCGAGCTTGTAGGGCTTTCCGACATCGGTGACGGGCAGAGCGTCCAGCACGACAACCGCTTTCGGCGCGGCGGCCCGTTCAGGGACGTGCTCCCCCGCCCAGGCAAGCAGTTCGGATTCGGTGGTCTGGTCACCGGCGGTCAGAGTGACGTAGACCACCGGCACCTCGCCCGAGTGCGCATCGGGTCGCCCGACCGCACCGGCGGCGGTCACCGAGGGATGCGACAGCAGGGCGTCTTCGATGAGCGCGGGGTCGATGTTGTGTCCGCCGCGGATGATGAGATCCTTTGCGCGCCCGTGCAGATGGATGAAGCCGTCCTCGTCGATATGCGCGAGGTCGCCGGTGTCGAGCCAGCCGTCGACGAGTTTGCCGCGACCGTCGAGGACATGTCCGTGCTCGTCGTGACCGCTGACATATCCCGCGAAAACGGTCGGCCCGCTGATTGCCAGCACCCCTGTCTCACCGGCGGGAAGGTCGTGCCACGTTCCGTCGTCCCCGACGCGGACGACCTTGATCCGCTGGTATGGCATGCGTTGCCCGACCGCGCCCGGGCGCGGCTGGTTCGGGAAGCTGCGCGCGCTCGCGCAGGTGGCCTCGGTGAGGCCATATCCTTCGACAAGGGTGACGCCGGTGTGGGTTTGGAAGTTGTCCCGCACGGCCGCCGGCAGCGGAGAGGCACCGACCATGGCGTAGCGCAGCGTGCTGATGTCGGCGTCGACGGGGCATTGCGCCAGTACCGCATACACCGTCGGGACCGCGCTCATCGCGGCGATCCGATAGTGGGCCACGATTTTCCAGAATTCCGCGTAGAGGGCGAAATCGCGATAGCCCAGCGGGCCGGCCCACACCACCGCTTGCCCCTTGAACAGCGGCGCGAGCAAGGTGACGACAAGTGCGTTGACGTGGAACAGCGGCAGGGCGGCGAATACCACCGCTTGCTCGTCGAGCAACGAATTGGCCGCGATCATCCAGGCGTTGGCCACCTCACCGCGATGGGTATGTGCGGCCAGCTTCGGAACCCCGGTGGTACCGCCGGTATGAAAGAGCCCTGCCGAATCGTGCGATTGTGGCAGCTGTCCGGCGAAGCCGCGGGCGTCTTCGTCACCGGCCGCCTCGTCGAGGTAGCCGAGGTGAACACCGTCGGCCAGCGAGACGGGCTCCGGGGTCGACGCCGCGGCGGTGGGTCGCAGCAGCAGGATCGAGTCGAGCAGTCCCTGGGCGGCCAGCTCACGCGCGCAAGCCCACGTGGTGGCGTCGAGTTCGGGGCCGGCGGCGATCAGTACCCGCGCACCCGAACGCTTCAACAGTTCTGCGACATGATGCTGCGAGAGTGCGGAATTGATCGGGGCGGCGATTCCGGCCAGTTGCGCGGCGAGAGTCGCCGGGATCAGCTCGGCGCAGTTGGGGGCCATCAACGCGACCGCGTCCCCACGCCGGATGCCCAGGCGGTGAAGAAGGTTCGCGTACCGGTGCACCTGTGCCAGCAGATCGGAGTAGGTGCACTGCCACGGTTGCCGCCACCGGGCAGCTTCCGGAAGGACGGTCAGCGCTGTCCGATTCGGCCACAGCTCAGCCGCTCGCACCAGCAGCGCGTAGGTCGATTCGGGCAACCCCCGCTCTTCCAGGGGTATGGCCTCGACAGCGGACAGGTCGGCGGGTTCGGCGTACCGCGGCCACAGCAGTTCATGATCGATCAGTTGCTCGGTCATCGCGCGCACCTCACAACGGTGCGCTGACGCCCGAGGTCGATCTTGCCGTCGTCGGTAGCCACGCTCGCTTCGATCACGTCACCGTCCTGTAGATACTTCCGGTTCTTGGCTTGGGCTTTGAAGAACAATCGCCATTTCGTCGCGGCGGGAAGCAGCGAGCCGATGATCTCGACCGGTTTGGGCGGGGCACTGAGCGCGGTGCCGACCGGCGTTCCGGTGAGCAGCAGGTCACCGGGGGCGATGTGCTGGAATCCGGTCAGCGCCTGCAAAGTCCGCACCGGGTGGTAGATCATGTCCGCCACGGTCATGTCCTGGCGGATTTCACCGTTGACCGACAGCCGCAGCCGCAGTTCGGTAAACCGTTGCAGCTCATCGGCATCCAGTAGCACCACCGCCGGGCCGACCGGGGTGAAGGTGGGATAAGACTTGCCCTCGTAGAACTGGGTTTTCGGTAGCTGCACATCGCGAGCCGAAATGTCGTTGGTGACCACCAGACCTGCGACGTAGTCGGCGAGATTCTCAGCGGTGATGGTGGTGCCCACCGGCATGTCCCTGCCGAATACGAGACCGATTTCGACCTCGTAGTCCAGCAGCCGGACATGAGCGGGCCGGATGACCTCGTCGAACGGACCGCTGATCGAACCGGAGGACTTCCGGAAGAACGTCAGGGGCACGGTGTCCGGGTCTCCGCCCGCGTCGGTGACGTGAGAAGCGAAATTGGTCATCTGAGCCACCACCCGGCACGGTGTGGTCACCGGCGATACCAACGACAGACTGCCGGCAGGTACGAGTCGAGTGCTCGCCGATGCTGCCGCCAACGCCGCCCGATCGGCCAACAACTCCCCGGTGGATGTCGCGGTCGTGTCCACCCGGGCTGCGCCGGCAGGTGTCGACACCCACCAGCCATCGGTGGTGCGAAGAACGGAAATACTCATGACGAGGCCACTTTCAACAGGCCGCGCAGGCGGCGGAGATCGAATTCGTTGTCATCGCGCAAGGCGCCGAGCGCGGCCCGCGCCTCCCGCAGCACTTCTCGGCTGGGACTGATCCCGAGGAAGTCTCTGCTGACGGGCGGGCCCCACTGGGCAAGGCCCGAGGCAGTCATGGGTGCCCAGCCCGGTTCGACCGTGCAGTCGAACATGTCCCCGTCGGTGAAGTGTTCGACAAGGAATCCGTCCGGATCGCGCCAGTAGTCGAACAACTGGCTGCCCTGAACATGACGTCCGATCCCCCAGGATCTGCGGTAACCGCTGTCACGGAGGTATTCCCCGCCCGCGGCGAGGGCATCGAGATCGGCGACCTGATAGGCCGAGTGGACATACCGATTCCGCGGCCCCAGTACCAGAGCCAGCGTGTGGTGGTCGGCGGGAGTGCGGCCGCGGTCGCAACGGATGAAGCTCATGACCGGCCCGCGGTCACGCTGACCGCGGTAGTACTGGAAATCACTGACGATCATGCCCAGGTATTGCAGATACCAGTCCAGGGTCCGGCGGTACTTGGTCGTCTGAACTACGACGTGGCCCAGGCGCTGCACCCGGGATGGTTCTCGCGGTGGTCGCTGTGTGCGATTGGCGCGGGCGAGTGCACGGCCGACGTTGAGGGTGTGCGGTGGTTGTGCCGGCAACTCCGCGTGAACATGGGTGTCGGAGACGAGTCGGACCCGCAGTCCGCTGGGATCCGCGACATCGACACCCACGCCGCCGAGGCTTTCCGGCAGCGGGGCCGCCGCCGCGCCGGTCGCAGCCGAAAACCGTGCCAGATCTTTCCGGTCGGCCACCGAAAAGGCCGGACCGACGAATCGGGAGAGCGCGCCGCGGCGAATGATCACACACGGTGAACCGGCGTCCACGCCGCGCAGGTGCAGCTCGGCCGGGGTTCGCACGATGGTCGTGAAACCGAAAGCGGTGGCGAACTTTTCGGCACCGACAAGATCGCGCTTTTCGAATTCCAGCCATGCGAGGTCGTGCACCTTGACGATCGGATTCAGCGCTCGCCCCGGATGTTCGCCGGTGAAGGCGCCGTGCTCGCTGTGCAGATCCGCATGGGGGTCGTGCAGGTCGTTCATCGACCGCTCCCTTCGGTGTATCTGAACATATCCTCACTTACGAAGAAGTTCTCAGTCAAGACCTATCTGAACATTTCCTCATAACTGACAACGCGAGGTAGGATCAGGCGGAAATCAGAGGAGGCGAACAGGATGGCCGAGGAGGCAGTCCAGGGACCGAACCGCCTGCAGAGACGCAAGGCACGCACCCGCGCCGCACTCGTCGGCGCGGCGCAGATGTTCATCGCTCGAGGCAAGATGAACGTCCCGATTTCGGATATCACTCAGGCGGCCGATGTCGGGATGGGGTCGTTCTACAACCACTTCCAGACCCGCGACGAGCTGTTCGCCACCGCCGTCGAAGAGGTGCTCGACATCCTCGGCGCGACCCTCGACACGCTCACCGAAGACATCGAGGACCCGGCCCAGGTATTTGCCCAAAGCTTCCGGCTGACCGGCCGCCTGCACCGCAGCAATCCCACCCTGAGCAAAGTCCTGCTCAACAGCGGGATGAGTCTGGCAGTGTCGGAGAAGGGCTTGGCGCCACGTGCTCGCCGTGACATCGAGGCCGCCACCCGAGCCGGCCGATTTCACACCCACGATGTCGAACTGGCCATGACCGTCGTCACCGGGGCCGCGTTATGCCTGGGTCAACTACTACACGAGCATCCCGAACGCGATGACGCCGAAGCCGCCGATCAGGTCACCGAAGACTTGCTGCGGATGTTCGGTCTCTCCGCCGACGAGGCCCGCGAGATATGCCGGCGACCACTGCCGATCGTCGAAACGCAGCCGGGCAGCGATGACGCGGCGTAGGCAACAGCCCCCACCGTGCGAGATCCTGCCGCCCCGGCCGTGATCGGATCGCCCGTCCAGGGTGAGGCACGACCGATGTTCAGGGCAGGGCCATCACGGCCAGCAGGACGACCAGAAGCGAGACCGCGACCGTGATGTGGCTGCGCCGGTAATGGGTCGCCAATACCGCGACGAATTCGCGCAGGAAGGCGGCGGGCAGGAAATAGGCGGCGGTCCGAGATCCCAGGACCTGGGCATCGATACCGAGGCGGCGGGTCAGCCCGGCCGTCCGGAGAACGTGAAAGTTACTGGTCACCACCGTGATTCGGAGCTGCTCCGGATCGATGCCGCGCCGGTTCAGCTCGCGCAGGCAGTTGCGCAGATTCTCGGCGGTGTTGCGCGAGTGCCGTTCTCGGACGATGGCGTGTCCGGAGACGCCGCGCGCGGTGAGGTAACGCGCCATCGCGTCGGCTTCGGTCGTCGCTTCGTCGGGACCCTGTCCACCACAGGTGACCAGGACCGGCCGGCGTCCGGACCGCAGCGCTGTGCGGTAGGCGTCGATACCGCGGTCCAGTCGCGCGGCCAGCAGGGGTGTGACGGATCTGCGGTTCAGGCCGCAGCCGAGAATCACGACGGCATCGGCTTCGGGACGAGCTGCCAAGCTGCCGTAGATCAGTGCGTAGCCGCCGAACGCGATCAGATGCGCCACGAAATAGACCGCGACCGCGGCGACCAGAACGGTGGACCCGATGGCCCAGCTCGGCATCCTCGGACCGGACGCGACCGTGACGACCGCGGCCACCGCGCCGATCAGGCCCGCCCCGAGCACGACCGGCAACGCGGTGGTCGCCGCGAACCCCTCCCGCGACATCAGCTCGATTCCGTTGACCAGCAACGCGATACCGGCCACGGCGAACGGAGCCGTGAATACCACGACCACCCCGAACGACGACGGCGCGTCGGGGCCGAGTCCGACGACCGCGCTCGCACCGCCGACGCCCAGCAGGGTGACCGCCGCCAGCAGAACGAATCCCGTCGAGAGCCGACGAGGCTCCAGGGCTACGCGGATCGCCGCGATGAATGCCAGGATCGCTCCGCCCGCCACCAGGAGCCCGCCGATCGACAGGTACGTCGCCGTCTGCATCCGTCCGAGACTCCTTCCGGCCCCTGCCGGGCCGCCGCGCCGAAGACACTTCGAAGTCGTCGGCGCGACGAGAAATCCGCGGCGACCTGGCGACGTAGCGACGAATTCCCGTTCCGGGGCGCCGGAAACAGGTCAGCGGGGCAGACTGCGGCCCGAATTGATCAGTCCACTTCGCACCGAACTCTTGCGTCACGACCTCACCTGATCGAACCGCGGCTGGCCGCGATTTCAGCGTGAAAGCGGTTGGGTTGAGCCACGTTCCGAAGCGCCTCACGCCGCCGCGCTGATCATCGACCCGTGCCGGGTCGGAGTGGACTCGGGGGCGGTGCGGTCGATGGAACCTGAACCCGTGTGTCGATAGCGTGTAAGGCCTGAACTGCGAGAGGACACCATGCACGCTCCTGCCTTTGTTTCCATCCTCGCTGCCGTCGGTAGCGCGTTTCTGTTTCAGGCCGCGCCGGCCTCAGCCGAATCGCACACCGGTATGCCGACGCTGACTGCACAGTTCGATGGCGGCCCGTGCGCGACGACCATCAACGCCAAGGCCAACATCTTCGATGACAGCAACCAGGTCTCCATCGGCTACCAGACCGACGACATCGCCGGCACCGGCAGCGCGGGATGCGGGTCGTCGCTGGTCGCGGTCGTCAATTGGCGCAATCTGGACAGCGGCGGGGTGGGTAGCGTCTCCCGGCACATGTTCCACAACGAGACCAACTCGATTTCCTTCGCCCCCGGCCCGGGACGGATCGCGATCGAGCTGACCACGCTCAGTGCCCACTTCCCCGACGCTTCCCGTCTCGAGGTTGTCATGCACGGCTGAGGATCCAGAGCAGTGCCGGGCCCGGCGCCCGGGAACCGGTGTCGCCGAACACACGGACCCGCGCACCGCCACCGAGATCGGTGACCACGGCGGCGCGATGCGGGCGGGTGCGTGCGGCGAGGCGGCGCATCAGCGGCAACGTGCGTGGGCTGACGGTTTCGCGGGGGTAGTGCCAGCGCGTACGGGCGAAGGTCGCGGTGGTAGCGCCGGCATGGCGGAACCGGTCGACCGGGTTCGTGCGGGGCGCCGGTGGGGTCGCTGCGCTGATCATGCGGGGGTGAGCGACAGGTTCAGGTGCGCCAGGCGGCGCACGATCAGGCTCGGAACATAGGCGGGTTCGGGGCCGCTCAGCGAGACGGTGGCGGTGGCGGCGAGCAGTGCGCGCACGGCCTGGGTGGTTTCTTTGCGGGCGAGGTGGGCGCCGAGGCAGAAGTGGATGCCGCGCCCGAAGCTGTGGTGCAGTTTCGGCTGGCCGCGGTCGAGGTCGACGCGGTCGGGGTGGTCGAAGATGCGGGGATCGCGGTTGGAGGCGCCCCACATCAGCATCAGTCGTGCGCCCGGTTCGAGGCGTACACCGGCCAGCCGGGTGGGGGCGGTGGTAACGCGGAAATGGCCGCGGAACGGGCTCTCGATGCGCACCGCTTCCTCCACCAGCGCACCGATCCGAGCGGGTTCGGCGCGCACCGCGGCTTGCAGTCGCTGATCGTCGGCCAGCAGCCGTACCGCGGTGCCGAGCAGGCTCGCGGTCGATTCCGCGCCCGCGGTGACCAACTGCACCAGCAACGTCGCACCCTGCTCACGGGTCACGGTTCCCGACGCGACCGCCGCGGCGACGCTGCCCAATACCCCCGCGTCCGCGCCGGGGCGGGCCTGGTCGAGGCGTTCGCCCAGATACTGTGCGAATTCGAGCACCGCGAGTGCGGCCTGGCCGGCGCGTTCGGTACTTGCGACGCCGGAGACCAGATCGATCGCCGCGTCCGACCAGGCGGCGAGGCGCTGATGGTCGGCGCGCGGAAGCCCGATCAGCTCGCCGATCACCTGCACCGGGACCGGATGGGCGACCGTGGTCATCCAGTCACCGCCGCCGGAGGCGACCAGTCCGGCTACCGCCGGGGCGACCGCGGCGTCGATCAACTCGGTCGTCTCGGCCACCGCACGCGGGCTGAACCGCGACATCACCAGCGCCCGCTGCGCGGTGTGCGCGGGCGGATCCGCGGTCGCCAGCACGTCCACCCCGCCACCGGCCTCGACCACCGACACCGTCGCCGACCCCGACATCGCCGACAGCACCGCGACCAGATTGCTCGAATAGGTCTGCGGATCGGCCAGCACAGTGCGGATCGCATCGAACCCGAGCACCACATATAACTGCTGATCGGGCAGATAATGCACGTCCCCGACACCACGCAACTGCTCGAGCAGCGGATACGGGTCCTGCAATGCCTCGACGCAGAACAGATCGGGAACAGTCATCACAACCAACCTTTCACACGTTGTATAACACGTTATACAACGTGTTCTCGCTCTGCGGTACCCTCGAACGGTGGTCGACGACACTGCTGCCCTGCTGCGCGAGTCCCGCGATTCGTTGCGGATGGTCCGCGAATTCGGTCCCGCCGAACGCGCGCGCCGCGCCGAGATCGCCGCGGTCGCCCGCACGATGGCCTCCCGGCACGGCTACAAGGGCGTCACAATCCGCGAGGTCGCCGCCGAGGCCGGCACCACCCCGGTCACCGTCTACCGCTACTTCGGTTCCAAGGACGGCCTGATCCAGCACCTCATGGCCGACTGGGCCCTCGACACCCTCGACCGCCTCACCCGGCTACCGGCCGACCCCGGCGCTGAGCCCGCCGACCGGATCGCCTCCGCGTTCTCCCAATTCATCGGCTGGGCCACCGAAGACCACAACCTGCTGCAAGCCGGAATGAACTCCGTGCACTCCGGCACCGGCCCCGGAATCAGGGTGTGGCGGCCCCTTTTCACCGAACTCGTCCGCGCCGCGCTGGCCGACCCCGACTGGACCGACGACCACGACCGAGCCCTGGTCCTCGGCCATGTCCTGACCACCTGCCTTCTCGACCTAGCCACCAACCCCGACAACATCGCCGACATCCGCCACACCATCACCCGCGCAGCACAACTGCTCTTCACCACGCCCGACCCGCCGCATCACCTATAAACCAGCGCATTCAGCTCGGCCACGATCTCGAATTCGATCTGTTCGAGGCGCTGCAGATGGACAATTCCTTTGCGGCGGTCGCCCAGCCGGTGTACGCCTGCCGGCCCCGTCGAACACCACATCCGGGCGAACAAAAACGGATCCGGCGTGATGCCGACGGCCGCAGCCGCATGCATCCTCGAGCTCGGCGCCACCGTCCCGGCCTTGATTACGCCGTCAACGGTTGCCCCGGTGGCATAGTCGAACCGTCCACCTCCGCTGAACCGGAAGGCATCGACATGACCGATCACACCTATCGAGTAATCGAAATCGTCGGCACCTCCCCCGATGGCGTCGACGCCGCTATTCGCAGCGGCCTGTCGCGCGCCGCGCAGACAACACACAACCTCGACTGGTTCGAAGTCCAGTCGGTCCGCGGCTACCTCGAGGAAGGAACCGTCGCCTACTACCAGGTCACCATGAAGGTCGGTTTCCGCATCGAGGACGCCAGACAATAGCGCTGCCGCCGAGGTGACGGAAGGGTGCTCCCCCCTTACCTGCCTACTGTGCCGGCGAGCTCCGCGGCCAGCAACTCGAACGACTTGCGCTGGTCGTTCGGGTCGTAGAGGTCGGTCTTGATCAGAAGTTCCTCCGCGTCGGTCGCCTCCGCCAAGGCGTGCAACTGCGACAACACCGTTGCGGCTGCCCCGACGAAAACCCCGTCGAGTTCATCCGCGATGTCTCGTCCGGCCGCATATCCGTAGTGATCCGCGGTCTGCGGGCTGGGTAAGCGTATGGGCTGCCCCTCTTTTCGCCGCGCGGTCTTCATTCTCAGCGATCCGGACAGCCACTGGGCGCGTTCATCGCTGTCGGCAGCGATTGCCGACACGCTGACCATGACCCGCGGCCCGGGACACAACGGCGAGGGCTGAAAGGTCTGCCGGTAGACACGAGTGGCCGCGATGGCGTTTCCCGGCTCGAGGTGATGAGCGGCTACGAAAGGAAGCCCGAGCACACCGGCGACGCGCGCCGTGTAGTCGCTGCTTCCGAGCATCCAGATCTCAGGTCGGCTGCCTTGTGCGGGCACTGCCACGACGCGGCCCTCCGTCGTCGGATCGAACATGCCCAGCAGATCCCGGATCTGTTCTGCGAAGGGGACGGCCGCCCTCTCGTGTGGGCTGCGGATACGGTCGACAACTTCGCGTGGCCCGCCAAGGGCCCGTCCCAATCCGAGGTCGATACGGCCGGGGTGAAAGACCTCCAACGTGCCGAATTGTTCTGCGATCACGAGGGGTGAGTGATTCGGTGTCATGACACCGCCGGCTCCCACTCGCAGATGACGGGTCACCGACGCGACGCGGTCGATGACGACTGCCGGTGCGGCACTGGCCACTCCGCGCATACCGTGATGCTCGGGTACCCAAAACCGGTGGTAGCCGAGCCTGTCGACGAACCGTGCCAGCTCGATACATTCGAGCAGTGCGGTCTTTGCGTTCGAGCCCTGCACGATCGGCGCCGTATCCAGGATCGAAAAACGCAGCGCGGCGCGATGATTCGTCATCGAGCGCTCAGAATAGTCACCAACACGGTGCGCATCCCGCGTCGTGCGTACAAACTCAAAACACCTCCCGCACTGGTGGATTCATCGTCCGGATGGGCCATCACCACCATCAATGCCGGCGGCGAGGCCGAGTCGGACATCATCGGGGCCCTTCTGTCGTCACCCGTCCTATCCCACCACGATCGAAGACGCCTCAGCGCAATTCGAGGTGAGTCCGGTCCCCCTGGCACGGCTGCACTCATCCCCTTCTCCTCGAGCGGCATGTGGACTCACCGAAGACGTTGTTCGGCCGAACCTCATTCCCCTGGATTATCCGCAGGGCCTCGTCATCGATTCGCCGCTGCAACTCCGTCATGGGGGCGTCGTCGAGACCGGTGAATGCGCGCAGAAACGGCCCGAATAGTCGCCAGCCGAGCTCGAGTGCTGCCACATTCGCCACCGCGAGCGCCGCCGCCGCGGATATCGGCTCGCCGTCGTCTGGTCGGTCCAATGCCGAAGCGACCCGTTCGGTCCTCGAGCCACACCATGTCCGACTCTGCAGGTGCACAGGTTTGGGAGCCAGACACGCCGGGATGAGCGGACGTGTCGGCCGGTGCGGGCGGTGCGCCTACCGTGGTCGCGTCGGGTTGTCTGCCCGGCGCCGCGCGTGAGCGCGGCCGGCCTGTCGATCAGCTTGTCCAGCAAGTTCTTGCGCTGTCGCGGGGAGAAGGCGGCCTCGTGGCGGCACGACCGGATCGGTACGACACCCCAGGAGGTCGAAAATGCGTGATGCTCGTTGTGCCCGGCCCCTTGTGCCCACCGTCTTCGTCGCCGTCGCGGCCACGGTGACAGTGTGGGCGCCGACGGCCTCAGCCGAGCCGCTCGGTCCGCTGCCGGTCTACACCTGCGACATCGCGGAGCAAGGTTCGGTGTGACGGAACTCGACGGAACCAAGGCCATCAGGGGGCAGAACTGCCAGGCCGGCGAGGGCACGCCCACCAGCGGGAAGGTCGAGGAAGCGACTCTCATCCAGCCCAGAGATAACGACCTCGCCTACATCTGCAACGGCACGGTGTTTGTCCACCAGAACATCATCAACGGCCGGCTCTGGACGTCAAGACCGATCGTTGCCGCATCCCCGGGCAGTGAAATTCGTATACGTGCCTACAGATCTGGGCTTGTCCGGCGTTGCGAGCACAGACCGATCGAGACACCGCCAGCCGGCACGGACAGTGGTTACACCCTCGGTTCCGCGGCGTTGTAGCGCGCAGCATGCTCCGGGACATCTCGGAGACGAACTTGCGGCCCTCGGCAGCGGAGTTGTTGAAAGTGAGTTGGTCATCGCCGAGATCGCCCGCTTGGCAAGCACCGTATCTTTGATCTCCGCCTGCACGCTAGCCCGACGAGGCATCCACCCGACGACAGGAGCGCCTACCGAATCCGATGACCACGAACATCACATTTGCCACACCTGCATCAAAAGGCGTGAAACACCCAGCTGGGCGCGAAACAGGAAAACAACGATATTTCCGCAGATCAGACGGCTACACGGGCCAAAAGCCAACCTAAGACAACGAAAGGTCAGAACCCAGAAAAGCCTCTGACCAGACATTATAAAAATTGTGGACCTGGCTGGGCGTTACGCGAAACGGGATGACCTGCGCAAACTCGAAAGCCTCACCGCCGGAATCCAATCCGACAGCCCCGAACCGAAGCGGCGGCAGCGAAAATCAGCCACACCGCCACACGCCAAGCCGGCCCGGAACATCCAACGCCGACTCCCCCGCCACACCATCGACCAACTCGTCCAGGACTACCGCGACGGCGCAACCGCACTCGAACTCGCCCAGCGATACGGCATCTCCAAAACCGCCGTCCTGAACCTGCTCACCCGAGAGGGCGTCACCCGCCGACACCAACCTCTGACGGACGCCGAGGGCGACCACCTCGAACGGCTCTACCTCGCCGGCCACTCCCTCACCTCATGCAGCCGACTCACCCGCACACCCGCCAGCACCATCAAAGACGCACTCCACAAACGCGGCACACCCATGCGCCCCGCCGGCGGCCACCACAGCAACCACACATGAGCCGAGCCGAATGTCGACACACCCGAAAAGCCCGTCCAATTCAGGCCGATAGCGAATCTTCAGCAATCATCACACGATCAAGCTGGCCCGCCGGTTCGGGCAGCGGAAGCGATGACAAAAGTCCGGCCTCAATGTGCCGGCAGCTCCGATCGAAGTGGCTGCGTTTCGAAGCCGTGAGGAACGCCGAGGACTTCACCTAGCAATGCGGCCACCTCGTCGAACATCAGCACATCGTGTCCGTTATCGAGGTCTTTCGGAGGTGTCCGCCGTCACGGGAGAGCTGGACCGCCGCGCACGCCGCGCCGACATCGACACACGCCATCCGGTGGTTGTAGGGAACAACCACCGCACGCTGCGCGGATGCCCGGTGGTGGTCTTATCGTCGTCGGCTCAGGTCGGCCAGTACGGCTTTCGCGGCGCGCTCACCCGAGGTGGCAGCGTCGGCGAGGGTCGGCAGGTCGAGCTGGTAATCACCGGCGAAGTAGATGTTTCCGAGTGGATCACGCAGCGTCGGAAGCGAGTTCCGCCGCCCGGGAGCCCAGAAGGGTACGACGCGGCGGTGCCGCCGGACTACGCTGTGGCCCAGCTTTCCTTTCAATTCGGGGAACACGGTGACCAGGTCCTCGGCGAATCGCGACACGATTTCCTCGTCGGTCAATTCCAGCAGTTCGTCGGCCTGTGCGCCGCCGGCAAAGCAGGCCAGTGCTCCCCCGGGTTTGCGATTGCTCCCCCTGCGCATCGCCGCGGCGTGGTTGAACATCGCCTGGAATGACAGTTGCGGTGTCGAGACGGCGACGTATTCGTCCCAGCGCTGTGGTCCGGTTTCTTCGGTGAAGAAGCCGACGATCACGTACCGACCGTAGGTGATGTCGCTCAACGCGTTTCGGTGCTGCTGCGGCAGGTCGGCGATGATCTGCTCGGCGACATCGGCGGGTGCGGTCACGATCGCACGCTTCGCGCGCAGGCGGATCGTGCGTTCGCCTTCGAGGTAGTCGACGACAACACCGTCGCCATCGCGGCGCACCGACCGCACCGGCGAGTTCAGCCTGATCCGCGGCCCGAGATCTTCAGCCAGCACATCGGTGAGGGTCTGATTACCACCCACGGGTAGCGAGAAGTTCGGGACCTTCTCCGGGTCCGAGAGAGCGAGGCCGACCGAGGTGACGAACTGGGTGGCGGCGGTCTCTTCCACCTCGCACCCCATCCACTGCGCCGACCACGCCCGGACGATAGCGGCGGCCAGTTCCGACCGGACCCCTTTGAGCAGGTAGGACGCCAGCTTGGTGTCGAGTTTGGCGCGAACCCGTTGCGCGACACGGCTCTGCGACTGAAGGAAGGGCAGGACCGCGAGGATCCGAGCACCGACAATCCCCATACCGATCCGGTCCAGCACGCTCATCCGCGAACCGAACATGAGTTCCACGGGATTGGAGGTGTCGACCAATCCCCCGTTGAGGTACAGCGCGACGCTCTTACCCGCGAGCGAGCCCATCTCGATGCGGTGCCGCTCGAGAGCATCGAACAGCGGGCCGGTGCCCTCGGTGAACTGAGTGCCGACATTGATCCAGTAATCGCCACGTCGGACGCTGTCGACTCGTCCGCCCGTGCGACCGGAGGACTCGAGCACCACGACATCGGTGTTCGGTGACAGGGTGGTCGCCGCCATCAATCCCGCCATTCCGGCGCCGACGACGACCACATCGGTGGTCTCCTCGTGCACTTCGTGCGTGTCCTGCGCTGTCATGTCAACTCCTGACTCTCGATTGATAACTCAAAAAGGTCCACGAATCGGCGCTCGCACCCCCTGCTCGTAGCGACGCACTGTGGGTCCGGCGGTGCGCCGGCGGCACACTGCGGTAGCCAGTTTCGAACTGGGTTCGACTTTATGGCAGCAACATGAGGTTGTCAACGCTCACTCTGCTTCATAGTGGCCGCCACCGAAACGGCGCGCCAACGCCAATGGAGAGTTCGAGAAACCTACCACCAACTGGAGAAATAGTCTCTCCAGCGGCTTAGCTTTCCGACGTGACAGCATCCACGCCACGCTGGTTGACGCGGCGGACAGCCCAGACAAAATCCGAATCGAGGTCGACTTATCGTGCTCTAGCACAGCCTCGGCGGTCCGGCCGCCGGTGCCAGCACAGCACTGACCGCAGACCGGGAAGCGAACATCCAGGCGTAGGGCCATTCAGACTTCGATGTCGGCCGCGCGCCCTCGCGCAAAGCAGGCCGAGATTGTCCGGCCCGAAAACATGGAGGAATTCGAAGAATTCGGCTCCTACGACGACTAGACATATGTTTCGAGATACGCGGTGATGAAGCGTCACGCTTTTTTCACGGCAGTGTCGTCGCCGGTTCGGGACCGACGGAATGCGACATCGAATAGACGGTTTCCCACCTCGAACACCAGCTCGAAAACGAGCGGTGACACATCCTGCCGAACCCACTCTTTCGACAAGGCCAGACCTCGAAGTTGCTCCGCCTGTTTTCGGTCGAATGCCAGCGCCATATCACTGATCGCCGGATTGCGGCCACAAAACCAGAGCTCGACGAAACAACCCGGGTGCCCACGGAAATAGCTCAGATAGCCGTCGATCATGACATCGACCGCTTTACGCAGGCTGCGGGGCGCGGACCTACCACTCCAGACGGTGCCGAGCCGCTCCTCGAGCTGCGTCGAATGCCTTTGTAAGAGCGCGATTTCCAACTGATTGCGGTCTTCGAAGTAGTGATAAATAGATGCGATCGGGATACCGGACCGTTCGCTGACCGCCTTCAAAGTGGTGGCCTCATACCCCTTTTCGCCGAACAGAACGTCGGCGACATCGAGAATGGTCCGCACACGCTCGACACTGCGACGCTGCACCGGCGCTGTCCGCGTGGCTGACGAAATCGCTGCCGATGCTTTTCGAACACAATTCGAAATCGTATCACTTCGATTACGCCACACGCCGACGATCCGCCGGACGAACGACGCCTGCCGAAGATGGCGGAGCTTCGTTATCGCGATGTTTGGACAGCCGAGCGCGCCAGCCGTTCACGGCACTGTTCGCGAAGCGCGCTGAGAGTCGATCCGCCGAGCACACGCGCGGGCGGGGTTCGAAGCAACCGCAACAACCGCACGTGGAATTCCTTCGGCCGCAGACCGAAGCGGATGAACGCTTCTTCGTCGTTACCACCGTAGGGTGCCCATGCGGTGGCGAATTCCAGCATTTCGATATCGAACGGGGTCATGGCCACCGACCCTGCGGGTCGGAGTCGGATCCGTCGGGAGTCCCGAGACCGTCGAGGATGACCATCGCCGCGCGTTCGACCTGCTGCTGTTTTCGCTCGTCGACGACACCCTGAATGTCCAATGCCCAGTGCGCTTCGAACAGACACACCAGCGCATAGGCCGCTGCCGAGACATCCTCCGCGCCCACGGCGGGATAGCGCTCGGCCAGCACCGCTTCCAGATCGGGCAGCCACCGCTGCGTCCACAGGTCGTGTAGACGCTCGCGGACCGCCGGGTCACGAGCGCTCAGCGCCACCAGCTCGGCCCACACCACCATGTCGTCGCGGGAGCGGTAGGCGCCGGGCGCATACGCCGCCGCCACCCGCAGCCGTAGCGGCAGATCGCCGTGCCGATGCACGATCTCGCTGCCCATAGCGCCGACGACGTGGTCGATGAACGCGCCGATCAACTCGTCGCGAGACCCGAAGTAGTGCAACACAAGTGTGCGCCGCAACCCCGCGGCGTCGGCGACCTTCGAGAAGGTGACACCCGCCAGGCCCTCCCGCACGGCGACCGCGAATGTGGCTTCGAGTATTTCCCGAATCCGCTCGTTCGCCTTGCTCGGCCGCCCGACCTGATTGACTGTCATGACAGTTAATTTATCACGGGAGCAAACTGAGGTGTGCCGATTCCGGGCCCGAAACCGACCGCTGCACCGAAAACCCGTGGCAATTCGTGAGTTCCGATAGCCGGCGCGTCGTGTGGCGCTAGAGTGCGGCCGTGGACTTACCATGGCCGCAACCGAGCCGACGCACCGCTGAGTTGATGCGGGATGTCGCCGAGCGCCTTCTGGCCGCGTCCAGCACTGCGGTCGACGAGGTGGTGGCCGCGGCTCACCGGGACGCCGAATACCGGGCACTGGTCGATGATCCACAGCTCGCGGCGGCCGACCGCCAGATGAGCAAGACGTATATGCGGCACTGGCTGTCGGCCACTCTGCACGACCCCGGAGCTCGAGTCCTGCCGTGCGTCGAACCGGAGGTTCTGCAGTTCGCACGCGACCTGGTGCGGCGTGGCCTGGACATGCACGACCTCGGGTCGTGGCGAGGCGCCCAGCACGGCGCGTGGGAGCTGTGGGTCGACACCTGTTTCGCGGCGACCACCGTTCTCGACGAGCTCCGCGACGTGATGAAAGTATCCGAGCGGTCGATGGCGGCCTTCATCGACGATTCGATCGCGGCGCTCGACGAGTACGTCGAACGGGAGCGGGCGGACCTGGCACGGGGCGCCAGCGCCGAGCGGCACGCCACCGTCCAGCTCTTGCTCGAAGGTGCGCCGATCGGCCGGTCCCGGGCCGAATCGCGTCTCGGGTACGCGCTGACGGGTAGCCACGTTGCCGCGATCGTCTGGAGCGACTCCGCCGACCAGGCCGCGGGTCTCGACGCGGTTGCCGAGGCGGTGATGCGGATATGCGAAGCCCCACGCCGATTGACCCTGAACGCCAGCACCACCGCGCTGTGGGTGTGGGTCCCGGCGGAGATGGTCCCCTCGGCCGAGATGGTCGACGCCGCCCTGGCCACTCACCCGGGTATTCATGTCGCGTTCGGACGTTGCGGGCGGGATCTCGACGGTTTTCGCCGCAGCCACCTGGACGCCGCCGCCGCGCAGCGGTTACTGGCGCGGATAGGCTCGGCGCGCCCCGTCGTCCGGTACGAGGACGTCGCGTTGGTGTCCGCGCTCACGGCCGACATGGCACAGGCCGATCAGTTCGTCACCGACACCCTGGGCGACCTCGCGACCGCTGACCCGGTGCTACGGCAGACGGTGCTGACCTATGTCCGCGAACGGTTCAACGGCTCCGCCACCGCGGAACGGATGTTCACGCATCGCAACACCATCGAGCGACGGCTGGCCCGGGCCGATCAGCTGCTGCCGGCGCCACTCGCCGACAACGCCGCGAGCGTGGTCGCGGCGCTCATGCTCGTGCAGTTGCGAGACTGACGTGCGGACACTGGCCGCACCGGATCAGCGGCCGGCATCGCTGATCGAGTCCCTGATCGGACGGGACGGGGTTACTCTGTGCCGATGATTTTCGTCTGAGCTGCGAAGCCGAGGTCACCCAGTCCGGCATCGACAGCTGCGGTCAGATTCTCGATTGCGGCGAAGAACACTCGGGGGTTCAGCCCGGTCTCCTTCATGATGTCGATGGCTCCGCCCAAGGCTTGGGCGTAGGTGGCGATGGTTGCTTGATCCGTGGTGAAATCGCCGCTGGCAATGGCCGTCGCGACCCTCGCCGTCTCACTCTGGATGGACCCGAACGCGGCAGGCGTCAGGGCGTCGAGGAGGGCCTGATCCACTCCTTGTCCGAGCATGTAGGTCGTTGCCTCCACGTAGGCACTGACGGCCGGGACCAGGAACATGCCGACGAGTCCTGCGTTCAGAACACTGGCGATCTTGACGTCTGGGGACACCCGGACGGACACGGGAGTCAGCAAGGTCAGACTCTCGGCGTGCTCGGCCCAGGCGGTTTCGGATCCGGAATAGAGGATCGCCGCCCCCTCGGTGCCGATCTGTTCCGGATATCCGAGGATCGCCCCGTCCAAGTACTCGGCGCCGCGCTCGCCGGCCCAAACCCCGAAGGATTCGACTTCTGAGGGAGCGGCGCTGCCGACATTGACGAGCGTTGTGCCGGTCAAGTCCGACACGGGCTCGAGGGCCGCGAGGGCGCCGTCGTATGTGGCGAGGCACACGAGGACCAGCGGCGCGGCACGGACGGCGTCGTCGATCTCCCGTATGGGCGTAATCGTGTTGTCGGCCAGTGCGTCTGCTCTGTGGTGCGTCCGATTCCAGACGGCGACGGACTTGCCGGCGCCGGCGATTGCCCGCGCCAGGGCAGATCCCATCAGGCCACAGCCGAGAACTGTGACGTCATGTGAGGTGGTCTTCTCCATTTGTTCTCCCTCTCTTCGATGACGTGCCGTGGTGTCGACCGCACAGGCCAGTCGATGACCGCCGTCTAGAGCGGCAGATCCGCCGAGTCCACGCCGACGACCCGGTCGCCGCAGAACACCCGCACCGATTCCGCCGGACCGTGTCCGCCGATGCCCGACGGGCCCCAGAAACTCTGAGCGGAGTCGTCGCCGAGATCGGCGAGCTTCGCGCCGTTGACGCGCACCTCGCCGGACACGACCCGGGCACCGATCGCGATCGCGCGGTCGGTGTCGGTGCCGAACACATAGGCGTCCAGGCCCGAGGGGTGCGCGTTGGCGGCGCGCAGCGCGTCCTCATCCGAGTCCACGCCGTGCAGGGAAACGACCGGCCCGAACAGCTCGGCCGTCGTGCGGTCCGGGTCGGACCCGGTGGCGATCGTGGGTGACAGGAAGAAACCCGGCAGCCCGGGCAGCTCCCCGGGCTGGTCGATCTCGGCACCGAGCCCGCGCAGGCCCTCGATCCGCTGGATCAGGGTCCGGTAGTGCGGCTCGTTGGAGATCGGGCCGATGTCGGACTCCTCGTCGAGCGAGTGCCCGATCCGTAGCCGCGCGATGCGCTCGTCGAGGGCTTCCCGTAGCGGCTGCACCAGCCGGTGCGGGGCCAGGACCTTGCCCGGCCCCTCGCACCACTGGCCGTTCAGATTCGTCATGCCGGTGAGGATCCCGTCGGCGGTCACGTCAAGGTCGGCGTCATCGAGCACGAGGACGGGGTTGTTGCCGCCGAGCTCGAGCTGGAGGACCTTGAAGTCCTCGACCGCCGCGCGAGCGATGGCGCGCCCGGCGCCCGGGCCGCCGGTGAAGGACACCACCTGGACCCGTCGGTCACCCGTGAGCGCGGCGCCGATGTCACCGGCGCCGTGTACGAGTTGCAGCGCACCGTCGGGTAATCCGGCATCCACGAAACACTCGACGATCACCTGCGCGCTGGCGGGGGCGTGCTCGGACGGCTTGAGCAGCACCGGGCACCCCGACGCCACCGCGCTGGCCACCTTCGCCGCCGGGATGAAGCTGGGGCCGTTCCACGGGGTAAGGATCGCGGCGGGCCCCCACGGTACCCGATGCAGCCGGACATCGCGGCCGCCGGCGGCGAGCGCGGTGACGCGGGGGATCGCACGGGCTTCGGTGGCCGCAGCCCGGATCCGGGCCGGGAGGAATGCGGCGAGCTTGCGAGTGGCAGTGATCGCCGTGCCGCTCGTGATCGCATCGGTGCGGGCGATCTCCTCGAGCCGCTGCTCGACGTTCGCCGCGGCCCGTTCGAGCGCCTCGGCCCGCTCGAGCCGGAAGTCGTCATCGGCCCAGTCCGCCGCCTCGTAAGCGCGCTGTGCGTGTCGCAGCGCGCGTTCCAGGCCGTCCGGCGACGTGGTCACCGTGCGGTGGACCGGCTCGCCCGTGTTCGGGTCGAGGTTCCATGCGTCGAGCGCCTGGCATGGCACCCATTCGCCGGCGATATAGCTCACCGGCTGGGCGAGGGTCGTCGTAGTGTTCATCGGATCTCCTGCACAGCGGGGATGTCGGAACCGGCCGGCATGGCGACGACAATGCGGGTCACGTCGCCGGACTTCATCGCCTCGAAGCCCTCGTTGATCCGGTCGAAACCGATGACCTGGGTGACCATCTCGTCGAGCAGCAACCGGCCCTGCTGGTACAACCGGGCGAACTGGGCGATGTCCTCCCGCGCCTGCCCCGAGCCCATATACGAGCCGATCAGGCGCTTTTCGCCGAAGAAGAAGTCCGACGCGGGAACGGTCAACTGCGTGCCCTCGGGGGCGATGCCGACGAGGCAGGCCGTGCCGGTGGAACGCACCACCTCGAGGGCGGTGGCCGCGGTGCGGGCGGATCCGACGGCCTCGAACGAGTAGTCGACGCCGTCGCCCAGCAGGCCGCGCACCGCGCCGGCCGGGTCGTTGGTTCCTCCGTTGAGGGTGTGAGTCGCGCCGTAACCGCGGGCCGCGCGGAGCCGCTGCTCGTCGAGATCGATCGCGACGATCGCCGAGGCACCCGCAAGGCGCGCGCCCTGGATGATGGCCGAGCCGACGCCACCGCAACCGATCACCGCCACCGTGGCGCCGGGACGCACCCGCGCCCCGCGGAACACCGCGCCGACTCCGGTGACGATGCAACACGACAGCAGGCAGCCGACCCGGGTGGGCACGCCGTCGGGCAGCTTCACGGCGGCGTTCGCGCGCAGCAGCATGTGCTCGGAGAACGCGCCCAGGTCACCGAGCCGGGCGACCGGCGTCCCGTCGGGCAGTGTGTACGCGGGCCGCGGGCGGCGCCGGATCTCGTCGACCCGTTGACACTGGGTCGAACGGCCCGCGTTGCAGTTCGCGCACTCGCCGCACGACGGGGTGAGCGCGCCCGTGACGTGGTCGCCCGGACGCAGGCTGGTGACGGCCGAGCCGACGGATTCGACGATGCCGGCCACCTCGTGACCGACTACGACGGGCAGCTCGGTGGGGACCGTGCCGGTCATATAGTGCAGGTCGCTGTGGCACAGCCCGACGTGCGTGACGGCGATCCGCACCTCGTGCGGCTCGGGGTCGTCGACGTGGATGTCGGTCAGGTGCAGCGGTTCGCCGACCCGTGTCAGTACCGCCGCGCGGGTGGTGATCATCGGTTCTCTCCGGTCGTTGTGGCCGGCTTCCTGGCGCTCCAGAAGCCCGCGATACCCGCGGTCAGCGCTCCGCTGTTCCATGACGCGTCGGCCGCGGCGTCCTCCAGCTCGAAGGCGCGTTCGATCTCCTCCGACGAGGGCCGCAACAGCGCGAGGTGTAAGGCGGTGTTGTTGCCACCTTCCGGCGTCCAGGCACGGACGGTCTCGATCGCGCGGTCCAGCAGTTCGTCCGGCTCGACGATCTGATCGATCAGGCCGATCCGCAGCGCCTCCTCGGCGGCGATGCGCTCCGAGCCCAGGACCATCCGCATCGCCTGGTTACGCACGATCCGGGGAAGCAGCACGCTCGACGCATTGGAGATCGTGAGGCCGCGGGCATTCTCCGGCTGGAAGAACGTGGTCTGCGGCGTCCCGAGGCGCGCGTCGCAGCACAGGGTGATCTCCGAGGCGCCGCCCACCGCGATCCCGTTGATCGCCGCGACCACGGGGACCCGAGTCTCGATCACCGCGCGGGTGACGTCGTGGAAGGTCTCGAAGGTCTCGCGCATCTCGGCGAACGTGGTCGGCGCCGCGCTGAGGTCCTCGCCCGCGCTGAAGGCGCGGCCCGCGCCCGTGATCACGATGCCCCGGACCCGCTCGCCGGTGCCGTACTCGCGGATGAGCGCGGCGAGGCGCAGGCGCATCCCGACGGTCAGCGCGTTGAGCTTCGACGGCCGCTGCAGGGTGATCACGGCGACGTCGCGGATCACCTCGATGAGCACGTGCTCGGCCGCCGCGTCCGGCGGCGTGACGTCCAACGGCGCCACGGCCGTCGATGCGGCGAGGTCCGACGGAGGCCGTTCGCGCAGGTCGAAGGTCGTGCCGGGAACTTCGGCCGCCCGGGCCTTCAGGGCGGGCTTGGACACCCGCTCCGAGGGGGTTCGGGGGAAATCGGCGACGAATTCGACGTATCGAGGCACTTTGAACCGTGCGAGCTGCTGGGTAGCCCGGTCGATGATCGCCTCGGCCGTGGCGCGGTCGCCGGTGGCGCCCCCCGCGAGCTGGACGAAGGCCTTGACCTCCTCGCCGAGCACCTCGTCGGGCTCGGCGACGACAGCGGCCGCGACGACGCGATCGTCGGTTTCGAGCGCCGCCTCCACCTCGGCGCTTGCGACATTCTCGCCACCACGGCGCACCATGTCCTTGATGCGACCCACCAGGCGGATCTCGCCCCGGTCGTCGGCGATCGCGATGTCACCGGTGTGCAGCCATCCGTCGCGTAGCGTCCGCGCGGTCTCCTCGGGCCGGTTCCAGTAGCCGAGCATCATGGGCGTGCCGGATACGGTCAGTTCCCCAGGGGTGCCGGCGGGGGCCTCGGCGCCGTCGGCGTCCACGATCCTGACCCGCTTATTGGGCACAGGCCGCCCGATGGCGCCACCTCCAACGGATGCGGCGTCATCGAGCGGGCTGATCAGGTCGATCCCGCTCTCGGTCATGCCGTAGACCTCTCGCCACGGTGCGCCCCAACGGTCCTCTAGCCGGGCGTGCAGCGCCGCCGGGATCGCGGAACAGAACACCGCGCGCAGGTCGTTGTCCCGGTCGTCGGCGGCGGGCGGCTGCTTGAACAGCAGGGTCGGCATCGATCCGAGGACGTAGCAGAACGTCACGCGATGGCGGCGCGCATCGGCCATGAACCCTGATGCGGAGAACCGCGGCAGCACCACCAGCGGCGCGCCGGCGGTGAGGGCGAGCACCGTGTTCCACTGCGGGTCCATGTAGGAGAAGGGCTGCGCCGTGAGCAGCACGTCGCCGCCGCCGAGGCCGGCAGCCGCGGCACAACCCCAGGCGATGCGGGTCCAGTAGTCGTGGGTCAGCATGCACGCCTTCGGGAATCCCGTTGTGCCCGAGGTGTACTGGAGGTTGGCCAGTGTGTCCGGAGTGATCGCGAGATCGGGGGCGGTGGGCGGGAACCCTGTTTCTCCCGCGTCGGCGACGTCGACGATGCGGATGCCCGCGAGGGCGTCGTCACCGGACACCACCTCACGCACCAGCGGAAGGTGCTCCGCGTCGCTGACGATCACCTTCGCGCCCGAGTCGCGCAGCACGAACGCCAGATCAGCCGCGCGGTACGCCGAATTGACGGGCACGGCGACAGCGCCGGCCTTGAGCACCGCGAACCAGGTCAGCGGCCACTGCACGACATTCGGCAGCATGATCGCGACGCGGTCGCCCGGCGCCACGCCGTCGACCTCGATCAGGCGGTGCGCCAACCGCGACGACGACGTGTCGGCCTGCTCGTAGGTCCACGAAGCGTCGCCGAACCGCAGCAGCTCGGCGGCGGGTGTGCGAGCGGCACCGTCGGCCAGCAGGCCGGTGACGGTGCGCACCCGGGGCGTCGCTCCCATCCGGTCGAGGGCGACGGCGGGACGCCGCGGTGCTTCGTCCCTGGGCGTCGTCACGACTGTCGTGTCAGCGGGCATTCCCCGGCCTCCTGTCGTTTTCTCGATTCGTCGACGATCCAGGCCATGGCCGGATCGTCTCGTTCCATCCACTCGGGGTGCCATTGCACCCCGAGGATCGGCGCGCCGGGCGCCTCCACGGCCTCCGCGACCCCGTCGGGCGCGCGGCCGGTGACGACGAGTCCCGCGCCGCACCGATCGACGGCCTGGTGATGCCACGAGTTGGTGACGGCGCTGCCACCGAATATCCGCGCGGCCGTCGAACCGGGATCGAAGGTCACGAGGTGCTCGGCGTCGCCGTCGGTGGGTGCCGCCAGCTTCGACAAGTGAGGCACCGGGCCGGGCGGCAGGTCCGCGATGAGCGTTCCGCCCAGCGCTACGTTGAGCAGCTGCATCCCGCGGCACACTCCCAGCACGGGGATACCTCGGTCGATGGCGGCGCGGGTCAGGGCGAACTCGTAGTCGTCGCGTTCGGAGTCGTGCGCATGGGGATCGAGCTGAGGGTCGACATCCCGGACGACGGAGACGTCGCCGCCCCACCGGGCCGGGTGCACATCCTGTCCGCCGGTGATCACCACCCCGGACAGCCACTCGCAGGCCTCCTGCGGATCGGCGTCGTAGGGCAGGTGCACGGGCACGCCACCCGCCTTCGCGACGCGGGTGGCGAAGGCGGACATGAACGAGTCCACGCACGCCGCGGCGTAGCGCTCGTCCATGCCGGCGATCAGGCCCAGCTGGAACCGGCGGCCGGTGATCCCGACCAATGGCTTGCCGCTCACGGGAACTCGAAATAGCGACGGGACTCCCACTCGGAGAGCTCGGCGTAGGGGTCCCCGCCCTTGGTGTGGAACTCCATCCACTCCCATCGCCGCGACGCCACCCAGAAGTCGACGAACTCGTCGCCCAGGTACTCGCGCAGCACCGCGTCGCCGTCCAGCGCCGCGATGGCCTTCGTGATCGAGTCCGGGATCCGCTCGACTCCGCAGTCGTCGGGCAGGCACCACGCCATGTCGTCGACCTGCGGCGGGGCCTGCATCTGCCGTTCGATACCGGCCACGACCCCGGCGAGCACACCGGCCAGCGCGTAGTACGGGTTGACGTCCGAGCCGGGCAGCCGGTATTCGAGCCGCGAGTACTTGGGATGCCCAACGATGGCTCGCACCGCCGCGGTCTTGTTGTTGACGCCCCAGGAGATGGTGGTCGGCGGACCGCTGATGTCGACCAGACGCCGGTACGAGGTGATCTGCGGCAGCGCCAGCAGGGTGTTTCCCGCCATCGTGGCCAGCAGCCCACCAACGGCCTGCAGCATCACCTCGGACGGCCCGTCCGGTGCGAAGAACTGATTCTCACCGTCCCGGTGCAGCGAGAGGTTGATGTGCGCGCCCTGCCCGAACCCGGCGGTCGGCTTGGCCATGAAGGTCACCGTCCGGTCCTGCTCGAACGCGACTTCGCGCATCACCTGCTTGGTGCGCACCCAACGGTCGCCGAGCGACACCGGATCGGTGGGCGCGAGGTTCAGTTCGGTCTGACCGGCGGCGGCCTCGTCGGTCCACGCCTCCCAGGTCATGCCGAGCTCGTCGAGCCGGTCGGTGACTGCGTCCATGTAATCGACCCAGTCCTTCGACCTCGCCAAGTGATAGGTGGCGCCGGTGTCCCCGCCGAGCGGGGTGAGATTGCGGTAGCCGCGGGCCCGCGCCTGCTGGACGGACTCTTCGAACAGCGTCGTTTCGATCTCCACCGCGACCGTGGCGGTGTAACCGAGTCCCTTCAGCCGCTCGACCAGCCTGCGCACCATGTTCCGCGGGCAGATCGGCACCGGCCGCCCGTCCCGGAGCCAGTAGTCGCCGATGACGGAGTCCAGGCCGGGCTTCCAGTGCACCAGCGTATTCATGTCGGGGATCATCGAGATGTCGTAGAGGTTGCCGCGCCAGTCGGGGAAGGCGTCGCCGAAGACGAACGCATCGCCCAGGTCGATCGCGAACATGATGTCGGCGAAGGCGAAGCCCGACTCCTTGCCGGCGGCGAATTTCGCGGGCGTGACGGTCTTTCCCAGGAAGCTCCCGTCGTGGCCGGTGGCCTCCAGGCGGATCGCCTTCGCGGGGACCTCCCACGCGGACTTGATGGATCGGGACCGGATGATCTCAGACATCGAATCGAACCTTCCAGGAGGCGGCCGTCATGACCGACATCTGCGAGAGCGTCCCTTGGACCCGCAGGCCGGAGTCCAGGGAGGTGAGCAGGTAGTCGGCGCCGGTGAACACGCCTGCCAGCGCGTCGGGCGTGCCGACCATGCGGTAGGTGGACGGGCCCGAACCGAACCGGGCCTCCTGGGGGCCCTCGGCTTCCTGCGCGACCGCGACGAGGACGTCTGGGATGCCGCGGATGCCGCGGGTCAGGTTCCAGAAGCGCTCGGCGGCCTCGCGCCACGGTGGCAGCGGGGGTCGCAAGGCGCCGAGGACCGCCTCAGCCAGTTCCGGGTCACCGTCCGGGCCGCGAGTCGGCGCGAAACGGGATTCGAGATCGACGACCAGCGTCGCGTCGGCCGGCGCGAAGACGCCACCTGTCACGGTGACGGCGCCCTCACCCAGCGTGACGGTGGCCGCCTGAGGGGTGTCGTGCGAAAGCACGGCGACCGTCCCGGTGCCACGCTCGAGCACCTCGGGGGCGTGGCCGATCCGGACCGCGTCGCGCAGGGTCCGGCCGAGCAGCCGGACGACAGGCGTGGCATCGTCGTCGACCTCGACCCGGACCGGCGCGCGCGGCGCCGCCAGGCCCGGGGAGATCGTCGGGGTTTCCGTCATTGTCGTACCTTTCTCCGAAGACGGGGTTGGTGCTTGTGGGGCTGTGGGCGCGGCGGTCATTCGAGGGCCGCGTAGATTTCCGGCCGGCGCCGGGACAGGAGCGCCGCCCACGCGAGGCCACCGGCGAACGCCGCGGCGACGACCGTGAGGAAGACGTTCGCCCCGGTGCGCGAGCCGATCAGCAGCTCGAAGTTGCCGATGACGAGCACGAGGATCGTCGCGAGCGCGCCGAACGCGAGGGCGAGGGCGACCGTGCCCGTCCACGCGGTCGCCGTGCGAACCTTGCGGAAGTGCACAAAGACCGCCGCGCAGGTCAGAGCCAGTAGCACGATCAGCCCGAGGGCGCCGGCACCGCCGAACCAGGCGTAGATCTCGACAACGGGCTCGAGCCCGGCGATCGCCGTGGCCGCGAGCACGGTGGCGATCACCCCGGAGGTCAGCAGCGAGGCCACATGCGGCGACCGGTGCGCGGGGTGCACCGAGCCGAGCGAGACCGGCAACGCGCCCTGACGTCCGAGGGCGAACAGGTAACGGGCCACCACGTTGTGCGCGGTGAGCACGCAGGCGAAGAAGCTCGTGACGAGCAGAACCTGCATGACATCGTGGGCGGCCCGAGACAGGTAACGGGTAGCCAGCCCAGGCGCTAGTCCTTCGGGGTCGTTCGCCGCGAGCTCGACGGCGTGCGCGACGCCGAGGCCATTGACCATGGCCCAGGACGAGAAAGCGTAGATCACGGCGATCAGGACAACCGCGATATAGGTGGCCCTCGGGATGGTCCGGTCCGGGTCCTTCGCCTCGGACCGGAAGACGGCGGTGGCCTCGAACCCGACGAAGCCGAAGACGGCGAACATGATTCCGGTGCCGGTGGCGCCGCTGGTGAACGCGTCCCAGGTCAGCGGGTGCGCGGAGAGCCCGCTCTCGCCGCCGCGCAGCACGATGGCGAGGTCGACGAGAGCGACGATCCCAACCTCCGCGATCAGCAGCGCGCCGAGCACCCGCGCGCTGACCTCCACGTTGCGGTACCCCAGGTAACCGATAGCCGCGAGCCCCGCGCCCGCAAGGACCCACCACGGCACCGCGACGCCGAGGAAGGTCTCGGCCACAGTGCGCGCGGCGGCCCCGAGGTAGGCCGAAACGGAGACCATGAGCAGTGAATACGTAACCAGGGCGAGCGTCGCGGCGCCCAGCCCGGTGCCGGTACCGAGACCGCGTTGGACGTAGGAGTAGAAGGCACCCGCGTTGCGTACCTCAGGGGTCATCGCCGAATACCCGACGGTGAACAGCACGAGCACGACTCCGACGAGCACGAAGTCGACCGGCGTCCCGATGCCGTTCCCCGAGCCGAGCATCAACGGGATGAGTCCGGCGAACACCGTCAGGGGCGCGGCCATCGCCACGACCATGAAAACGATCTGCGGAACGCCCAGTGTCCGGTCCAGGCCGGCCGTGACCGCTCGTGCCCGTTCTTCGCGCTGCTCGGTCATGACAACTGCTCCATTCGGTGATGCTTTCCTAGTCCGCCTGCCAGAGGTCCGCAGTGACCGACCGCCGGTCCCACGGAGATAGCCCCCTGTGCGACAGATGGAAGGCGCACCGGCTCGACACCCCGCGGGAGGGCGGCGGAAGACCCGCCCGCGGACCGGCGACGGACGCGGCTACCCCGCGGGCCGACTCGGAACCTTGACGAGTCCCGCGTCCAGCACCTCTCGGACGGCGCGTTCCGCAGCACGGACAGCGCCGTCGAGATAGCCCTGATTGACCGTCGCGGTCTCCGTGCCGGCCCAGTGGATCCGACCGACCGGCCGGCGATCCGCATCCGTGTACTCGGTCAGCGAGCCCGGAGGGCGGGAGCCGACGCAGCCGCTGATCCACGGCTCGTGCGTCCAGCCCTTCTCGAGGTACGCGATCGGATCGGCCGCTTGCGCCCCGAACAGCACGGTCAGGTCGGCGAGGAACGCCGAGCGCCGCACGGCGGGGTCGTCGAGGATCGCGTCGGGCCCGGGCCGGCCGACTCCCTCCCCAGCGGTCGCGAGGAAGGCCAGCAGGATCCCGACGCTGCCGTCCGGCGGGGAGTTGTCGACGACGAACTGGGCCACCGGCAGGTCCGTAACCGCCTGCCCGTTCAGGCCCTCCTCGCGCCAGAACGGGCGGTCGTAGACGGCGAAGAGTTTGCTCTCCGCGCCGCTGCACCAGCGACGCTGCAGCATCGTGCGGCGGGTGGGCAAGCCCGGTGTCACACGGATCCGGGCCGCGTCCGCGGGCGACATCGCGACGATCACCCGGTCCGCGCGAACGTCGACCCGCGCCGACCGGACCGAGACGCCCCCGGCATTCTGCGCGATCTCGATAACGGGCGAGTCGAGCACCACCGCGTCCCCCAGATCCTCGGCCAGGCGCTCCGCGATCCGGACCGAGCCACCGACCACCCGCGACTCCTGCGCCCCGCCGGTGATGTTGAAGATGTGGTCGATTCCGCCGGCGCCCCGGATCCGCGCCAGCTGCACCAGCAGCGAGGTGGAGTGCAGGGCCTCGGCGTTGCTCACCGAGAAGCCGACCGAGAACAACTCTCTGGCCTCCGCGGTCATCGCGTTCGCATCGACCCAGTGCCCGAAGGTCGTGGCGTCCCACGAGCGGGCGCGACGCGCGGTCCACGGCGCGTCGAGCGGCACAGTTCTCGCCATCCGCTCCAACCGCAACTGCAACTGGGCGAAGTCGGCGAGAACGAGCGGACTCAGCGGCGGGATGGTGCCGTCGTATCGCTTCGAACGACCACGCCGGTGGTAGATCGACTTCCCGTCGACGTACGTCTCGAAGGTGGCCAGCCCCAACTCGTCGATCAGCGCGAGGACCCGGTCCTGGCCCGGACCGACCCATTGGCCGCCGCCTTCGGTGATCACACCGTCGGCAACGTCGAGGTTCATCGTGCGGCCGCCGACTCGGTCACCGGCCTCGGTCACCACGACCGATTGCCCGGCCTGTACCAGCCGCCGCGCCGCTGTCAACCCGGACACCCCGGCGCCGACGACGACGATGTCGGCGGTGCGTAGCTCGGTCATGCTGATGCCCTTTCGAGGTGTTCGACGACGTGGTCGGCGACGAGGGGTGCGAGCGCGGCGGGCAAGTGATGTCCCATTCCGGAAATCACGATGTGTCGCGCACCGGGTATCGCGGCCGCGGTGGCCTCGCCCCCGGAAGGCGCGATGATGAGGTCGCGATCGCCGTTGATCACCACGGTGGGAGCCTTGACGCCGGCGATCTCCGCCGTCCGGTCACCCGAGGCTTGGATGGCCTGAACCTGCCGGGCGGTTCCGGCCGCACCGTCGCCGGCCGTGCGATTCCACGTCTGCACGGCATGGTCCGCTTCCTCGACCTCATCGATCGGGAACTTGTCGCCCGCCAGATGCGCCGTCAAGCGAAGGTGCGCACGCACGGCCTGTACCCGGTTGCGCGGCGGCGGGGCGGCCATCAGCGCCAGAGTCGACACGGCCGGCCGACCGACCTTCGGATCGCCAGTGGTCGAGTACAACGAGGCCAGTGAACTGGTGAGTTCGGGGTACCGCGCCGCGACGGTCTGCGCGATCATCCCTCCCATCGAGCGCCCGACGAGGTGCACCGGGCCCAGGCCGAGATGTTCGATCAGTTGCGCCGCGTCGGCCGCCATGTCGGCCAGCGTGTAGGCGTCCCGGCGGGGCCGGGCGAGCAGTTGCCGGAGCGTACTCGGTGGCGGAGTGCTCGCGTAGGTGGAGCGGCCGCAGTCGCGGTTGTCCATCCGGATGACCTGAAAGCCGGCCGCGACCAGGGCGGAGACGAACCGCTGCGACCACGCCGTCAAGTCCTCCGCGAGGCCGGCGATGAGCAGGATCGGCGGGGCGCCGAACGTGCCCTCGATTCGATAGCAGACACGCGTGCCGCCGGGAAGGACGGCGAAACGGTCCTCGGTGTGCTCAGGCATGAGCCGCCGCCCGCACTGTCGAGGCTGCGCTCTCCTCGGCGGTGGAACCGAATCGCAGCGCGTCGTCCAGCAGGGGGCCACGCAAAAGCTTGGCGTCCTGCGGGTAGGACATCGACATCTGCCACATGCCGGTGCCCTGCTTCGGATTGATCGCGATGGCCCGCTGCGCATAACCCGAGCTGAGGTCCATGACCGGGCGCGTCTCCATGGCGGGATCGGCCTCGACGACGACGCTGTCATAACCGAAGGCGTCCATATGCGCTTGCAGGTTGCAGAAGTAGCGGCACAGGATGCCGATCTTCAGCGTCCACGACGAAGTGGTGTAGCCGATCGCGATGGCGAGGTTGGGAATGCCCGAGAGCAGGGTGCCGCGGTAGACGACGGAGTCGGCCAGGTTCACCGGTGCACCGTCGACCACCACGTCCATGCCGCCGAGCAGGCGCACATTGAGGCCGGTCGCAGTGACGATGACGTCGGCGTCCAGATGCTCGCCCGACTCGAGCTGGATCCCCGACTCGGTGAAACGCGTGATCCGGTCGGTGACGACCGAGGCGCTGCCGTCGCGCAGCGCGGCGAAGAAATCGCCGTCGGGGGAAAGGCACAGGCGCTGGTCCCACGGGTCGTAGGGTGGGTTGAAGTGGGTGTCCACGTCGTAGCCCCTGGGCAGCAACATCTTGTTGACGCGCCGGATGACCGCGCGCCCCAGGCGGGGGAAGGTGCGCAGCGACTTGACCACGCCCCGATCGATCCAGATGTTGGTGAACCGGGTCATCGCGTAACCGCGGCGTTGGCCGAAGAGCCGGGCGAACAGCAACGCCAGAGAATCGACCTTCGGCCAGGGCACGACGTACGTCGGGGTGCGCTGGAGCATGGTCACGTGAGCGGCGGCGCCCTCGCCGGTCAGCATCGACGGAATCAGGGTCACCGCGGTCGCGCCGCTCCCGATCACGACGACCTTCTTGCCGGCGTAGTCGTAGCCCTCGGGCCAGTGCTGGGGATGAATGATGTCGCCGGCGAAGTCCTCGCGGCCCTCGAAGTGCGGGGTGTAGCCCTCGTCGTAGCGGTAGTACCCGGTACCGGCGAAGATCCAGTTGGCGGTGACACACTTGTCGCCGTCGGCGGTGCGCACGTCGATCGTCCAGCGTGCGTCGGCGCTCGACCATTCGGCGCGCTGCACGCTGTGCCCGAGGCGGATGATCCCGCCCAGATCGTTCTCCTCGACCGTCTCGCGCAGGTAGTTCAGGATCTTAGGACCTTCCGCGATGGCAGCGCGGTCATTCCAAGGCTTGAACTCGTAGCCGAAGGTGTGCAGATCGGAATCGGACCGGATGCCGGGGTACTTGAACAGGTCCCAGGTGCCGCCGATGTTGTCGCGCCCCTCGAGCACGACGACACGCTTGCCGGGGAACGCCTCGACGATGTAGCGCGCGGCGCCGATACCGGAGATGCCGGCACCGATGATGACGATGTCGAATTCCTCGGGTCGCTGCTTCGTAGCGTTCATCGTGGAGCCTTTCGATGGTGATCACGTCGATGTGCGATTCCACGGTGCCCGCTGTTGCGGTTCTCGCACTACGGCGCGGTGCCCAGTCCTGCGCGACGGTGTGGTGCACAGTGCACTGTCCAGGCCTTTGCGGTACGGATCACACCGCCTGGTGGTGCAGTGTGTCGCGACCGTCGCGATACGTGGTTGCACGTCGGCGTAGCGGGCGGTATCGCGAGCACGCCAGTGTGGAAGCCGCACGACATCACGGTCAGACTCGAGGAGGCGCGGCCATGCGCGACATATTCTTCGCCGCGGCGGACATCTGGATGATCGCCATCGGGCTCATCTGCGGCGCGAAATTCATTCGCGGCCAACACAATTATTTGATCGGCCTCGAGTGGATCATTATGGCGACATCAGGGACCAATTTTCTGATCTACGGGATCACCGGGGCGGGCACCGATTCCCCGATGCACCACATCGCCTTCTTCTTGGACGCGTTCTCGCGCTCGATCGGGTTCACGCTGATCCTGGTCCTCGGGTTGCTGGCCGTCACTCACAGGTACAAGCCCACGATCCGCGTGGAGGTGGGCGCCTTCGCCCTGGCCGCGATCGTCGGGTTCGTCCTGTCGGAGTTCGCCGAACAGGTTGGCACCCCGGGTAAGGTGTTCTTCCTGATCACCGCCCTCGCGACCTCCGGCTTCCTGTGCTATTTCGGATGGCGACTCTGGGAGTTCGGCGAGCGCGCCCATGCCGCGTGGGTGGCCGTCACCGTCGCGCTGAACGTGGTCGTCGCGTCGATCTACGACTTCTGGCGAATCCCCGGCGACGACGCCAACCACACCCTCTTCTACACCCTCGCGCTATTCGCGTGGGGTCTGGTGATGCTCGTCATCTACCGGTCGTATGCGGCCTTCGCTGTCCACAACGAGCGGGTCGACGCGGGGCTCGTCCCGACCGCCGCCCCCATCCGAGAAGTCGAAATCGCATGAGCACCACTGCGAATACGACCTACACCACTTTCACCGGCTGGATAGATCCGCCCACCGACCTGCGACCGCCGCTGACGGAGAACCTCACCTGCTCCGTCGCGGTCGTCGGCGGTGGACTCGCGGGCATGGCGACCGCGCTCCGCCTCGCGGAGCGAGGAGTGGACACCATCTTGCTGGAATCGGAGTTCTGCGGGCACGGCTCGAGCTCCCGCAACGCCGGCCAACTGGCAAGCGCGCCCGGCGGCGACATCCAGTTACTGAACTTGTTCTTCGGCAAACGGATGCCGGCGATTATCCGCCTCACCGAAAACGCCGCCGGCCACGTCGAGAACCTGATCGAAACCCTGGACATCGACTGCGACTACGAAGCCACCGGCAACGTCTTCGCCGCCGTCTCTCGCGGCCAACTGGGGCGGGCCCGGCGCATCGCGAAAATCCTCCGACGCGCTGGCGCCCACGTCGAAGAGGGCACCGCTCACGAACTCGGCATCCCGCCCAGCTTCCTCGGCGGCATGCGCGAAATCCAGGGCGGAATCATGAACCCCGGCAAACTCCTGCGCGGCCTGCGCAACGCGGTACTCGCCTCGACCGTACGTGTCTTCGAACAGTCGAAAGTCACTGACATCGTGCACAGCAACGGCACCGTCACCGTCGGAACACCCCGCGGCGTGGTCCGAGCCCGGAAGGTGGTGCTTGCCACGAATGTCTACGGGGGCGAGTGGGATATCACGCCGAAACGCCTGTCGTCGCCGATGTGGGTGACCGAGGTCGAGACCGAGCCGATCGCCCCGGAGCGGCTCGCCGCTCTCGGCTGGACCAGCCGATCCGGGCTCATCACCCAGCACAACATCATGGAGAACTACCGGCTCACCGCGCGCAACACCATCGTGTTCGGCGTGCGGCAAATCGAAGCTGCCGCGAGCTATCCGCTCCCCGTGCGCAGTCCCGACCCGGCGGTCGTGGCCGACCTCGCGAGTGCGTTCGCGCGGCGTTTCCCGCCGCTGGCGGACGTGGCGATCGACCGCGCGTGGGGCGGCTGGATCGGGATCACCTCGACCTGGCTGCCAGTGGCCGGGACGATCGGCGACGACGTCTACTACTGCCTGGCGTGCAACGGCCACGGGCTCGCCCAGGCCACGTATATCGGGTCGCTCATCGCGGAGCGGATCGCCACCGGCACCACCCCGGACGATCTGCGCACCATCTGGGTCGACGAACCGAAGTTCGGCCGTGTGGTCCCGATGATCATGGGGCGCCTCGGATTACGCGCGGCATGGGCCCTGGACAGGTTCAACGACATGATCAACGGCAGCAAGCGCAACGCACGCCAGGGATTCGCCGCCGCCTCGAATGGTGCGCCGGCCCCCGTGCCTATTACATCGCGCGCCGACAAGGCCAGTTGAAACGCGACAGTCGACCACCGGGCGCACTGCTCCAGCGCCCCGAGGCCTCCGCCGAATCATGGGCGACGGCTCACTCACCGCACGACATCGCTGTACTCCCGAATACCGTCCACTGAAGCACCACCGACCTGTACGCGGTCGGTGGTGCTTCAGTGGACGGTATAGCCGTGACGCAGCGGGCGGTCCCCTCTCGCACATCACTCGAACACTCGGTCGTGTCAGAGCCGACACGACCGAGTGTTCGATCCTCGGGAGTACGGCCCAGGAGCCTTACCCCACCGCGCTCATTCGGCCCGATCGATCAGATCGTGATCAGAGGTCTCCGTTGGCTTGTAGCTGCTGGTACTGCTGGATGCCGGTAGCGATTCCAACGGGCGCCCCGACCACGGCGCCGCCGACGATGGCGCCGAGTCCGCCGAGAGTGGCGGCACCGGCGAGACAGGCCGGGATACTCAAGACTCCAGCGGTGACCGCGATGCCGACAAGCCCCGGGACCGCGCAGCCGATGACCGCGCCGCCGACGCCGCCGGCCATGGCCCCGGCACCGGCCGCGAGGCCGAAGCTGGTAGCGACCGTGCCGAGCGCGGTCTGAATGTCGGCGTTCTTGTCGGCCGCAGACTTCGGCGTGTCGGCGTTGATCGTATCGGGCCGGGCGGTGTCGACCTTGCCGCCGGCCGAAGGCTGTGGGGCTACGGCATCCGGATTGCCGAACACCGTCTGTCTCTCGGCATCCGCGACAGAAACCTGGCCGCCCACAGCCTCAACCACGCCGAACGGGGTCGCGTTTGCGGCGGCGGCGGTGGCTCCATCGCCCGCGTACCGGATGCTCGGTGCGAGCTCCACAGACGCCGGTGGGCCAACAGGGTTCGCGGGTGCGGCGCCAGCCGCTTCGGTGCCGAGCGAGACCGCGGCCGCGGTCATAGCCGTAACGGTCATTGCTTTGACAATCGTCCGTTTCATCGGTTGATTGTTCCTTTCATTCCAATGGATTGGGGCGGCAGATTTGTTGCGCACGACGTTTCGGTTCGAGGAAAGAGTCGCCCGCCGATGACCGCGACTTGACAATTCAGATCGTCGGCCATCGGCGGGCGAACGTCAGCGGACAGCTCACTCCGGTGAAGGTGGTGTGTTCGATGTTCTCGGTACTCGTCGATCCGTTCCCGAGTAGTCGTTGCCGGCGAACGGTGTTGGTACCGAGCTGTTTACGCGATCGCCGCGCCGGTATCGAGGCGACGGCCGCCCCGCGCTCGCGAGATCACGAGAGTCGCGAGTACGGCGATCGCGAGGACGGCCGACAGCCAGTAGCCGATGCCGTACAGGCTCTCGGCCGCGACCTCGAGATGCGTACCGGGAATCTGGACCACGGAGACACTCAGGTCGCCGCTGACCAGCGCCGTGCCGAAAGCGAATCCAACGGCCATGAAAGTGCCGGCGACACCCGAGGCCATTCCTGCCTTCTCCTGTGGCACCGCCATCTGTACCGTGGTGAAGCCCGCCGAGTAGCCGACGCTGCAACCGAGTCCCATTGCGGCGGCGCCGACGAGGTAATGCCACTGCTGGTTGTGAGCCACAGCCAGCCAGGCAAGCCCGGCCGCGCTGATGAGGGCCCCGGCGACGAAGACAGGCACGGCGCGCCCGTTGGTGACGAGCCGATCGACCAGAGCACCGCCGACGAGGAAGGTGACCGCGAACGGAACCATGAGCCAGCCGGTCTGCAGTGCGCTGAGGCCCAGCCCGTAGGCGTCGGCCGGACGCAGCGCGGCAGGAATGATCTGCGTGTACGTGCTGACCAGTAGCAGGAAAGCGGCGTTGACCGCGGCGAACAGCGCGATGCACACGCATGATGCGCTGACCAGCGTGGCCTTCATCAGTGCCACATCGAATACGGCGTTCGCGGACCGGCGCTGCGTGCGCAACCATCCGGCGGCGCCGGCGATCCCGACGACCAACGGAATCAACGCCGCGCTACCCCACACCAGTCCTTGCGTCAGGGTCAGCAGGATTGCCGCGACCCAGCCGATCATCCACACCGTGCCGACGACGCCGATACGTCCTGACCGCTCGGCGGGCGGGTTGTGTGGAATGACCACCACCGAGCCGAAAGTCAGTGCCGCGCAGATGGCCGTGAGAATCACGAAAAAGCTCCGTAGCGACAAGTTCTCGACGATGAACCCGCCGCCGATCATACCGACGACAATGCCGACGCCGGTGGCGATGACAAGCACCGCCACACCGACTGTGGCGTGATTCTCGCCCAGACCGCGGCGGAGGAACCCGAGCGGCAGGAGTTGGGCCGCGCCGCCGACGCCCATGAGTACGCACCCGATCAGGAGTGCGGGATAGGAGCGTGCGATGACAGGGACGAGCGCTCCGCCGGCCATCAGCGCGGCGGCGACCACTGTCGCGATGCGATCACCGTACAGGTCGGCCAGTCTCGGCAGCAGAATGAAACCTGCACCGCCCCCTAGTGTCAGCAATGTGTAGAGCCACGTCGCGGCGGCCACCGATTGCAGGCCGTAGTGGGCCTGGATCATGGGCAGCAGCGGTGGAAGGACGAAGATGACCGCGTTGGTAACGACGACCATGAGAGCGCCGAGACCAATGAGCAAGGACTTGCGCCAGAGCGAAAGTTGCTCTGCTGCAGATTGTTTCGATTCGACTTGGGTTTCGGTCATGGTCAGGCTTCTTTCTCACTTCGGTGCTCGACGCAGCGCGGAGTGGTCGTCGCGGTCCACCGCGATCGGGCGGCGGCCGGACGTGTCGAACCGCTGGTTGTGGGCATCGAAGGCGGCGTACGCCCGGTAGATGACGAGCATCGCCAAACCCCAGGCGAATAGCGCCAGGCTGTAGAAGAGGGTGTGGTTGGCGTCGTCGCCGGGGATTCGCCAGAAGTCGTAGATCGACGCGACGACCACGTTCAGCGCGACGGTGACGGCCACCCACGCGGCATGGGCGCGCTCGCCGAACTCCCAGAGTCGCCATCCGAAATAGCACAGGAAGCCGGAGGTCGCGAGGGCGGTGATCAGGAAGAACACCTTGCCCGGCGTACCGATCTGTTCGGCGAACTCCGACAGCACGAACCCGAGCACCGCGGCCAAGGCGAAGGCCCCCACCTCGACACCGACCGAAGGCTTGTACCCGTGGGTCACCACCAGCAACCCCAGGACCAGAATCAATGTGAATCCGATCGAGCGCGAGAACGCGTCGAAGAAGAAGGCAACGTGATACATCGGAGAGCCGGGGCCCGCTTTTGTCATGCTGTAGATCAGGAAATTGGTCCCCGATGTCGCCATGACGAGCCACTCGAGTCCGATGAGATAGTTCCGATAATTTCGAATGAATCGGACCCCATAGGTCAGCCCGGTGGCGATCATCCATATGTCCGTGGCCAGGAATAGTAGGTCTCGGATAGCCATGGCCCGTCTCCTTGAAATGTGATCTGTATCTCGTGCGGAGATCAGGGTCGCGCAGCGGGAACGTCGATCGCTACGCCGACCTGCACCATCTGTTCGGACGTATGCGACAGATTGCACCGCAGACGGGTGTGAAATGCGACATATTCGGCACTGGGGGCAATCCGCCCACAGACCTCCGATCGCCACCGACTCCAGAACTCACCCGCTTCGTCGCAATGATCGGTGGCGGACTCACAGGGACGGCAACCGTCAGCGGCGATGTCGACACCCCCCCGGGACCGAGGACGGTGCCGAATGCGGTGTATCGAAGGTCGGCGGACCTGCGCCGACGGCCGATTACGACTCGCTGGGATCGACAGCTTGCGCAGGGAGCGGCTCGACCGTGGCGGTGGCCGCGACAGTGGCGTCTTTCAGCAGGATCCACATCGTCAGCCGCTCGGGTGTGCGAGTCGCGTGGATGACCGGCTCAGCTCCCCATACTCAGTGGTGAACCGAAGTGGCCGGGCGGCAGCCGGAAATCGGACGGTCTCCTCCGACGTCGTCGGCGGCGATAGTCTGGATCTACCTGCCGGCAATCTGACGGGTAGCCGATGGTCGAGAGCGATCCGTTCAAGACTCAGCGTGATGGTGTCGATGTCGTCACGGAGCTCGACGCTGCGGGTTTCGCGGAGGCGGAAGAGATCGGGCGGGGTGGTTTCGGGCAGGTGTATCGGTGCACCCAGCTCGCCGTCGAGCGCACCGTCGCGGTCAAGGTGCTGACCGGCGAACTCGACGAGAATCGGGAGCGCTTCCTTCGCGAGCAACGGGCCATGGGGCGGCTGACCGGCCATCCCAATATCGCGGGGATGCTCGAAGTCGGCGAAACCTCCGCCGGTCGCCCGTACCTGGTGATGCCCTATTACGCGCGTGGTTCGCTCGATGACCGCATTCGTCGCGACGGCCCGTTGCCGCTGCCGCAGGTGCTGCGTCTGGGCGTGAAGATCGCCGGTGCGCTGGCGACCGCGCATCGCGCCGATGTGCTGCACCGCGATATCAAGCCGAGCAACATCCTGATCACCGACTACGACGAACCCGCGCTGACCGACTTCGGCATCGCCCACATCACCGGCGGATTCGAGACCTCGGCCGGCACGATCACCGGGTCCCCGGCGTTCACCGCACCCGAGGTGATCAGTACCGGCGCCGCGAGCCGAGCCTCCGACGTCTACGGACTGGGCGCCACCTTGTTCGCCGCGCTGACCGGACACGCGGCCTTCGAACGCCGCAGCGGCGAGCAGGTCGTCGCGCAGTTCCTGCGCATCACCGAGCAACCCGTCCCCGACCTGCGGGAACGAGGTTACCCCGACGACGTGTGCGCGGTGATCGAGGCAGCGATGTCCCGTGATCCCTCCCACCGGCCCACCGCCGAGATGATCGGCGAACAACTCCGCCGTGTAGAGCACGATCACGGCTTCGCCGTCGACGAGATGCCCGTTCAGCATCCCTCGGACGCCGAGCACAGGCCACCACCGGTCGCAGCGGGGACCACCGCCGGGAACCTGCCGCTGGAATTGACCAGCTTCGTCGATCGCCGCATCCAGGTAGCCGAGGTCAAGAATCTGCTGGCAGGGGCTCGTCTTGTGACCCTGACCGGGATCGGCGGTGTCGGCAAATCCCGGCTCGCCCTGCGAGTCGCCCACAAACTCACACCGGATTTCACCGACGGTGTGTGGCTGGTCGAGCTGAGCGAGCTCCGCGACCCGGCGCTGGTGGCCGAGAACGTCGCCGCCGCCCTCGGCCTGCAGAACCGCGGTGCCGGCCGAACACTCGACGTCCTCATCCGATACCTGGGCAGCAAAGACCTCCTGCTGGTACTCGACAACTGCGAACACGTCATCGACGAGGCCGCGAAACTGACCGAGTCGCTGCTGCGAACCTGCCCGGGCGTGAGAATCATGGCGACCAGCCGCGAGGCCCTGGGCATCGGCGCCGAATCGGTGTATGCCGTTGCACCCCTTGGTATTCCAGGCCCGGCCGGTAGGCGGTCCGCTCGCGACGACGCGGTCACCCTGTTCGCCGAACGAGCCGCCGCGGCCGTGCCGGGATTCGCGGTGACCGAACGCAATCGCTCCACCGTCACCCGCATCTGCGCCCGGCTCGACGGCCTGCCGTTGGCGATCGAACTGGCCGCCGCACGGCTGCGCACGATGTCACTCGACCAGATCGACTCCCGTCTCGACGACCGATTCGCATTACTGACCCGCGGCAGCCGCGGCGCACCGAAGCGACAGCAAACCCTGCAATGGTGCATCGCCTGGAGCTACGACCTCTGCACGACAACCGAGCAACACCTCTGGGAGCAGCTTTCGGTTTTCGCCGGTGGATTCGAACTCGACGCCGCCGAACACGTCTGCGAAAGCGACCTCGACGACGCGGAGTTGCTCGACGCGGTGGCCGCCCTGGTGGACAAGTCGATCCTGCTCCGCGACGAGACCGACGATGGTGTCCGGTTCCGGATGCTCGACACCGTCCAGCAGTACGGCCGGCAGATGGCCGAAGCACGCGGCACCTACTCGGAGACTGCCCGGCGCCATCGTGAGTGGTGCGAGCAGATGGCCCTCAACGCCGAGCAGGAGTGGATCGGCCCGCACCAACCGGCGTGGATCGCGCGACTGGAACGCGAGCTTCCGAATCTGCGAAAAGCATTGGAGTTCACCCTTTCCGAGCCGAACGAGGGCGCTGCGCACATTGCGAGCACGCTCTATCTGTTCTGGGCATTGGGTGGCCGGCTCAGCGAAGGCCGCCGCTGGCTGGAACGCGAACTCGCCCAGCCCATTCGATCCTCGCCCATACACCGGGCCAAGGCGTTGTTCGTCGCCAGCTCGATGGCCGGGCTACAGGAAGACATGCAGACTGCTTCGGTAAAGCTACGGGAACTCGCGAATCTAGCCGACGATACAGCGGATCCGCTGGCCAAGGCGCTGGTCTCCCATGCAGAAGCCAATATCTGTCTTGCCGGCGGCGACGTCGAGCTCCGGCGTGCGAGCGACCTTCTGACCGAAGCGGTCGCCCTGTACACCACACTCGGTGAGCCCGGCTTGCAGCTCGATGCCCAGATCTCCCTCGGGTGGAGTTATGCCCTTCGGGGCGACAGCGATCGCGCACTTCCGCCGCTCGAGCAGGCACTGGCTGTCACCGATTCAGCCGGCGAAGTGATGCTCCGATCATGGGCGATGTTGGCCGCGGGTTTTGCCCTATGGCGACAAGGCGATATCGGCGCGGCCACACACATGCTCCAAGCCGGAATCCAGGCCGCGCGCCAGGTGAACGACCCCCTCGTCGCGGCGGTGTGCTCGGAAACCCTGGCCTGGACAGCAGCACAGCAGCACCATTACCGCCGCGCGACGGTTCTGATGGGCGCCGCCGACACATTGGGACACGCCGCCGGAATCTCCGCCTTCATACTCTCGGACTTGCAGATCCATCGCGAACAGGCCGAGCGAGCCGCCCGAACAGCGCTGGGCGCCCGAGCATTCGAGGCCGCCCGCCAGGAAGGCACCGCGATGAACCTTCACACCGCGGTGGCCTTCGCCCTGAACGAGAACTCGTCGACTACCCCATCGGCAACGCCACCGGCACCATTGACCAGGCGCGAGCGCCAGGTCGCAGACCTCGTCGCCGAAGGTCTGACCAACAAGGCGATCGCCGCTCGACTGGTGATCTCACAACGCACCGCCGAAGGACACGTGGAACATATTCTGACCAAACTCGGCTTCACCTCCCGCGCCCAGATCGCGGCATGGGCCAGCAGCCACAGCGCAACCTGAATCGCAGCGCGACGCACCGCCGAGCTGAGCGAACGAAAACGTTGACATCAAGCGCGGCGCGCGCGAGGCCAAGGAAGCACGCGAGGCCTGACCAGAAGAAGGTCCAGCCAGGCGACACCAGCTTTGTCGCGCTGAATGCGAAAACGTCGTCGGCGACCGGGTGAGTCGGACAGCGTTGAGCCGATGCCGATGGTCGATGTCCTCGAGGTGAGGTCTTTTCTTAGCCGCACCGGACTCGCTGCGTCGACCTCACCGCCGGCTACGGCGAGAGCCGATATCCGCGATACCCGACTGTCAGTGCGTGACGTCGAGGATCTCGTTGCGCGGCGTGCCGACGCGTTCCAGGGCTTTGTAGAAGTCCTCCGGGGCGGCCCAGTCTTCGGGCGTGAAAACTCCTGCGCGGGTTCCGGGTTCGGCGTCGAGTGCCACGACCATGAATGCGGCACAGCAGGTTCCGGTCGCTGCGGCCATATCGGTGAACAGGTAGGTGCCGGGGCCGCTCACCGGGGTGCGGCGGCTGACCACGTGGGGCAGGCCGTTGCGGAGGCCGGTGACCTCGACCTTCACGGCGGACTTGTGAGGGAAGGTGTGGTTGACTGCCGCCAGGGCGAGGAACTTGACCAGTTCGGTGCGCGTCGCCTCTCCGGTGCGCACGAGATTCCCCACTCCCGATAAGGCGTGGCGCCAGCCGGCTACGCTGCCGAACCCGCCTGTCAGCACCGCCTCCGCGAAGTCGATCGCGTCTTCCATCGAGATCTTGCCCTTCTGCACGGCCAGACCCAGACCGCGAACGAGCCCGTTGTAGGGAGCTGGATCCAGTCCGCCGAAACAACGAATATTCTTGGCATCCGGGTACTTTCGTGGCAGTGTCACCGGCTCCGGGTGGGCGGTCTCGTGCATCAGGGTCAGCCCCAGTCCGGCGCCCAATTCGGTCCAGCGGGTCTGCACCCAGGACTGATGCATCGCGGGTCCGCCGTTTTCCCATGTCAGGCACGGACCGGCCGCGACTCGCAGCATATGGTCGAGGACCGCGCGGCCGATGGCTCCGCGCTCGTCGCCGATGACCCAATACAGGTCGATGTTTTCGACGACGTCGAGTTCGGCGGCCGCGTCGGCGGCCAGGACGTTGGTCATGCCCGGTGACAAACCGCAGCCGATGTACATCGGCACCCCGGCTGCTTCGGCCCGTTCGTGCAGCGACAGGGCGTGCACGGTGCTCTCGATGTCGTCATCGAAATCGAGATACGGCACCTTCGCCTCGAGACACGCTTCCAGCACGGGACCCGCGGTGCGGTTGTACGGTCCGGCCCCGAGCACGACCAGCGCGGCCCCGTCGATGGCGGCACGAAGCCCCCGCGGGTCGTACAGGTCCAGCCGCGCGGCGGTAGCCGTCCCTGCCGGCAGCTTTTCCAGCAGTGGCTCGAGCAGCTCGGCCCGCAGGTCATAGAGCGCGAGCTGCCAGTCGCCGCCCGCGACGGCGAAGCGTTCGATCGCCAACCGGCACATCTCGCCCGCGGCGCCGATGAACACGACCCGTCTCGTGTTGCTGTTGTGGGCCATGGCCCTCTCCATCCTCTTGCTCACGCCTGCTCATGGCGACGCATATGGGTTCTGTCGGCGTGTCAGCGACCGCCGACGACACTTCAATTTCGAATTCAATTCGACTTTATGGCGATCGGATGAGGTTGTCAACGCCTCCATACTCGCGATATCCGCCACCTGGCGAGCCTTGGGCAACCCGGTGTGGACAACCTCAAATTCCGTTACTAACAGGTAAATTATTGTTTCTATCGTTCGCCCGTTCGCGACCAAGGCGCCCGCAGCTACATCCGTTGGCGAGGCTAGAATCGGTAACTAAAATCGAATTTGATTCGGTTTTTGGCCTCGCATAACCTCAGCAGCCCGGCGATGGATGACAGCCCGGAACGGAGAAGGTCATGGCAGGCAATCGCCGAGACGTAGACGTAGCGTCGTGGGTACCGGGCTCTCCGGACTCACGGCAGCGTTACGGTTGAGCCGACGAGGGCTCTCGGTGCGGGTGCTCGAGGCCGGCGACCGTGTCGGAGGTCGCACGCTCACTCTCGATGTCGCCGACGGGGTGATCACCGAAGGCGGCGGGCAGCGGATCGGCGCTCTGCATACGCGGACGTTCTCGCTGATCGATGAACTCGGCCTGTCGACCTTCCCTACCTACACGGCGGGCAAGACGATCTACCTGCGCAACGCCAAGCGCCGCACCCACACCGGCACAGTCCCGCCATTGCGCCCATGAACTTCGCGCAGACACAGCTGCGGCTCGAACGAATAGCGAGGGGGCTGGGCCCGGCTTCACCTGGAGCGACGACATCCTCGACGACCCTTCCGCACGCCGCGCCGCATTCCTGGCCGAACTGACCACCCTCTTCGGACTCGAAGCCGGGCAACGCATCCGATTCCTCGAGCAGAGCTGGAGCGATGAACCTGAATCACCGGATGCGTCAGCACCCGCGCACCAGGGGTGATGACCAACTACACCAACGCCACCCCCAAGCAGGTGCGCAATATCCACTGGACGGGCACCGAAGCAGCACCGGAATTCGAGGGCTACCTCGAAGGCGCGATCCGCGCGGCCGAGCGTGCGGTCGACGAAGTCTGCGCCACGCTCTTCTACGATTACACGTACGTTTCGAGATACGCGTCGATAAAACGCCGCGCCTCTTTCACAACAGCGTCGTCGCCGGTTCGGGACTGCCGGAACGCGACATCGAACAAGCGGTTACCCGCCTCGAAAACGAGGTCCAGAGCGAGCGGTGGCGTATCCGCCCGCAGCCATTTCTTCTCGAATACCAGACCTCGAAGTTGCTCCGCCTGTTTTCTGTCGAATGCCAGCGCCAGATCGCTGATCGCCGGATTGCGGCCGGAAAACCAGAGTTCGACGAAACCCGGGTGCCCGCGGAAATAGCTCAGGTAGCCGTCGATCATGACGTCGATCGCCTTGCGCAGGCTGCGGGGCGCGGACCTACCACTCCAGACGGCGCCGAGCCGCTCCTCGAGCTGCGTCAAATGCCTTTGCAAGAGCGCGATTTCCAACTGATTGCGGTCGACGAAGTAGTGATAAATGGACGTGATCGGAATACCGGACCGTTCACTGACCGCCTTCAAAGTGGTGGCTTCATACCCATTTTCGCCGAACAGAACGTCGGCGACATCGAGAATGGTCCGCACACGCTCGACACTGCGACGCTGCACCGGCGCTGTACGTGTCGCTGACGGAACCGATGCCGACTGTTTTTCGAACACAATTCGAAATCGTATCATTTCGACCGCGCACAACGATCAGCCCCCGCGCACACGACGCACTCGTCACATCGCGATTATCTCGCCGTTCGATGCTGCCGACGATGCCCGAGCTTCGTTGTCACGACGTCTCGACACTGGAGCGCGCCAGCCGTTCACGGCACTGTTCGCGCAACGCCCCGAGGGTCGATCCACCGAGTACGCGGGCGGCTGGGGTGCGAAGTAACCGCAGCAACCGGACGTGGAACTCTTTCGGCCGCAGCCCGAACCGGATGAACGCTTCCTCGTCGTTGCCGCCGTACGGTACCCAGGCGCAAGCGAATTCCAGCATGTCCGCGTCGAACCGGTTCATCGCCACCCGCCTGCGATCAGACAGCAGTCAACAATCTGCATACGTGTCGACCCCTATCGAATCGGCTATACTCCAGGCCTTCTCGACGAGGACATCGATGGGATCGAATGTTCGCGTCGCCTGGCCCGCCATGTTCCACGGGTCGTTGATCGCGCCGCCCAGCACTCCTTCGCCGATGATCGCGAGCTTCCACAACCCGAACGCATGCCAGTACTGCAACACGGCCGGGTCGCGCCCGGTCTCGTCCAAATACACCCGTGCGATCTCAGCTCGCGTAGGAAACCCCGCCAATGTCGACGGCTCGAAGTCGCCGCCCATGGTCTCTCCCGGTTCGGGCCAGTAGGTGAGCAGGGCGCCCATATCCGCCACCGGGTCACCCCCATCCGATAGTTCCCAGTCCACTACCGCCGCGACTTCTCCGGTGGTTCTGGAGAAGATCACGTTGGGGAAGTGGAAGTCACCGTGCACCAGGCCGGCCTCGTGTTGCTCGGGCGCAGCGGCGACCAGCCGACGCGTGAGCGCGTCCAACAGCGGGACCTCACGCCTCTTGGACCGTTCCCATTGCGCGGACCACCATGCCAGTTGGTGATGAACATAGGGTTGCTTGCTCGCCAGATTCTGCAGGCCCACCCGCGTGAGATCGACGGCCGCTATCTTGGCGAGAGTTCGCGGCATCGATAGAGCGATACCGTGGCGTTGTCGATGCGTCAGCGCCTCGGCCGCGTTCATCCTGTCCACGACCAGCCCTTCGACGAATTCCATCAGCACCAGCGGTTCGCCGTGACGGGTTGTCACGCCGATGATTCGAGGCACGGCGACACCGGTGTCCGTCAGCGCGGAGATGATCCGAGCCTCGCCCACCACACCGTGGGCCGACGCTCCCGGGCGCCCGCGTGGCGGCCGGCGCAGCACCCAGGCCCGGCCTACCGCATCGGTGATCCGATAGGTGAGATTCGACTGCCCGAGGCCGATCCGGCGACACCGCAACGGAGCCGCGTGTTCCACGCCGAGATCGACCAGCCAGCGCACCACCACCGCCGGATCGATACCGGCGATGTCATCTGCGCCATCCATCGGACTCGTCTTGTCGTATGCGGTCGGTGCCGTAGCCGTCACGGCTCACCGCGGTCTCGGCCGGAGCCGCCGGGCGCCCCGAGACTGTCGAGGATTACCATCGCCGCACGTTCGACGTGGCGCTGTCGGCGCTCGTCGACGACGTCCTGAATGTCCAACGCCCAGTGCGCTTCGAACAGGCACACCAGCGCGTATGCCGCGGCCGAGACATCCTCGCCGGACACTTCGGGATAGCGTTCGGCCAACGCAGCTTCCAACTCGGGCAGCCAACGCTCGGTCCACAGGTCGTGCAGGCGCCGGCGCACCGCCGGATCCCTGGCGCTCAAGGCCACCAACTCGGCCCACACCACCATGTCGTCGCGGCTGCGGTAGGCGCCGGGAGCGTAGGCCGCCGTGACACGCTGCCGCAGCGGTAGATCAGCATGACGGCGCACGATCTCGGTACCCATCGCACCGACGACGTGATCGATGAACGCGCCGATCAACTCGTCGCGAGATCCGAAGTAGTGCAACACCAGCGTGCGTTGCAGACCGGCGGCTTCGGCGACCTTCGAAAAGGTGACACCGGCCAGGCCGTCCCGCACGACGACGGCGTATGCGGCTTCGAGTATCTCCGGAATCCGTTCCTTCGCCTTGCTCGGCCGCCCGACTTGATTTACCGTCATGACAGTTAATTTATCAGGGAAGCGCCATTCGTGTACGGAGGCCCGCCCTCGCCGACGCCCGCCAGCGTCCGCCGGGCTCGGTCATGCCGGCACGGACGGCCTCCCGCACATTGCCGATGGCCGCACGGAAGACGTCGTGCGCCATGCACATGCCGATTTCCGGCGCGATAGAGCACGACTGCGCCGCAAGTGTTTCTCCCGCCCGACCGTGGCGGGCCGATCGAGAGGTGAGGGTCCGGTGGGCCATTACAAGAGCAACGTCCGCGATCTGGAGTTCAACCTGCTCGAGGTCTACGGCCTCGACGCCGTACTGGATTCCGGGGCCTTCGGCGAACTGGACAGCGAGACCGTGCGGACGATGCTGGCCGAGGCCGCCCGTCTGGCCGAGGGGCCGGTAGCAGAGCCTTTTGCCGAAACCGACCGTAACCCACCGGTTTTCGACCGGGAGTCGCACTCGGTACGCATCCCGGAACCGTTCAAGCGGGCAGTCCGGGCGTGGCAGGACGCGCAGTGGTGGCGGATCGCCCAAAGCGAGACAGTCGGTGGTGTGCCCGCACCGTCGATGCTGAACTGGGCGATCAGAGAACAGGTCCTCGGCGCCCAGCCCGCGGCCTACATGTACCTGAGTGGTCCCTTGACGGCGAACGTACTCGCCGACATCGGCACCGAACAACAGCGGCGATGGGCAGCGAAAGCTGTTGAGCGCAACTGGGGCGCGACGATGGTGCTGACCGAACCCGACGCCGGCTCCGATGTCGGGGCGGGCCGCACCACAGCGACCGAACAGCCCGACGGCTCCTGGCATCTCGAGGGCGTCAAGCGCTTCATCACCTCGGCCGACTCCGACGACCTTTTCGAGAACATCATGCATCTGGTGCTGGCCCGGCCCCAGGGCGCCGCGCCCGGCACCAAGGGACTGAGCCTGTTCCTCGTCCCCAAATTCCACTTCGACCACGACACCTGCGAACCCGGCGCACGCAACGGCGTCTTCGTCACCAACGTCGAGCACAAAATGGGACTCAAGGCGTCGGCTACCTGTGAAGTGACCTTCGGCGGATACGATATCCCCGCGGTCGGCTACCTGGTCGGCGAGGTCCACAGTGGCATCGCCCAGATGTTCAAGATCATCGAAGAAGCACGAATGATGGTCGGCACCAAAGCCATCGCGACACTGTCGACCGGCTACCTCAACGCGCTCGACTACGCGAAAACCAGAGTCCAAGGCACCGACGCGGCCCGAGCCACGGACAAGACGGCACCGAAGGTAACCATCATCCATCACGCCGATGTACGCCGCTCTCTGATGATGCAGAAGGCCTACGCCGAGGGATTGCGATCGATCTACCTCTATGCCGCCGGCCACCAGGATCCCGCCGTCGCCCGCCACATCTCCGGCGCCGACGCCGACCTCGCCGCCCGCGTCAACGACCTCCTCTTGCCCATCGTCAAAGGCGTCGGCTCCGAACGCGCCTACCAGTACCTCACCGAATCTCTGCAAATCTTCGGTGGTTCCGGATTTCTGCAGGACTATCCGATCGAGCAGTACATTCGCGACGCCAAGATCGACTCCCTCTACGAAGGCACCACCGCGATCCAGGCCCAGGACTTCTTCTTCCGAAAGATTGCCCGCGACAACGGCATCGCCCTGACGCACGTCCTCGGCCAGGTCCACGCCACCGTCGGATCCGACTCCGACCACGGGCGGCTGAAGAACGAGAAGATACTGCTCAGCCACGCCCTCGAGGACGTACAAGAGATCATCGGCAAACTCACCACCCATCTCCTGGACGCCGCCGAACAACCACGCGAGCTTTACAGAATCGGCCTGAACTCCGTCCGATTCCTGCTCGCCGTCGGCGACCTGCTGGTGGCATGGCGCCTCATCGTCGCCGCCGAAACCGCCCTCACCGCAATCGAAACCGGACAGGACACCCCGTTCTATGCCGGCAAGGTCGCAGTAGCCTCGTTCTTCGCCCACTCCGTCCTTCCCCACGTCACCGCCGAACTGGCAGTGGTGTCAGGCACGGATCTGACCGCGATGGATCTCGATGAAGCCGGATTCTGACAGAGAACAGTCACCACTTCTCCGAACTTCGAGATCCGCGCACCGAACTCACGCGATACAAGTGGACCACCACAATCACCGAACTACAGTTGGTATTCCGCTTCAACGACCAGACGGCCGCCACGAAACTCGTGACACCACATCGGAGAAGTGGTCGTTCCGATCCTCAGCAGGTTGAGAACGCTTCTGTAGTGTTCGACGTCGCCCCGGATGCGCTGGGCATAAGGTGAACACGTCGTCGTCGCCCCTTGGCCGTATATCGGTGTGCGAAACGCGCTGATGTTGGCAAAGTGCCTTTCATCGTGGCGCGGCGGGGGGAATGATCAAGCGGTCGTAGATCGATTGTGCGCGCCGACCCATCTCACCTGATCGGCGGTCTCGCGCAGCGCATCCCAGTCAGTGTCGTGGTGACGTTCCTGCTCGCCATAGCCCGTGTACGAGTAGACCTGCCAGGAAGACCGCGACACTGACATGAGCCACAGCCGATGATCCGGCCGGGTCTCGCGGCCGATTTACCGATATGACTCTCGCACTCGCCCTACCGGTGGTCGCCACCGCGACCGACCCGAGCCTGCTCCTCGACTTCGTCAGCATCATCATCGCCGACCACCTCGACCGCGGCGAATCCACCTGCGACTACACGGTGGAACCGTGAGCATCCTCCTCCCGGTACCGCGGCGCGACTGGGCGACGGCCACGCTCGTCACGCCTCGTCACTGTGCCGCAGTCAAAGTCCGGGTCGTCCCCTCCGCATCGAGTTCGACGTACGGGACTGCCACATGTGCGCCCGGCCACTCAGCGCTGACGAACACCACGACGTGCCATAGCCCGTGCGCGCCACCCACGCGAAGCACGACCTTTGTCGAGAACCTATCACCACGCACGAATCAGCTACTCACACAATCACCCATATAGCCTCTCCCCCACTCACCACATATCACTCACCCACATATCTCCCCCTCACACCACGCATTCACAATGTCCCGTAGGAGCTCCCAGGCGTCATCTCGGCAGCGGACGGATTACCTGCCTCAGATATGTCTCTGTATCTGCGGATCGACGACCAGTTCGGCACCGGTCGCGGCGGCGATCTCCCGGATGGTGACTTGGGGCGCGAGCTCGCGCACCACCAGCGAGCCGTCGCAAAGATCGATCACACCGAGTTCGGTGATGATCCGTTGCACGACAGCCTTACCCGTTAACGGGAGTGTGCAGTGTTCGACGATCTTGGCGCCGCCATCGCGGTCGGTGTGTTCCATGATCACGATGACGCGCCGGGCACCGTGCACCAGATCCATGGCACCGCCCATGCCTTTGACCATCTTGCCCGGCACCATCCAGTTGGCCAGATCGCCGTTTCGAGAGACCTGCATACCACCCAGCACCGCGGTGTCGATGTGTCCACCGCGAATCATGCCGAACGACAACGCCGAATCGAAGAACGACGCCCCCGGATTCACCGTCACGGTTTCCTTACCCGCATTGATGAGGTCGGGATCGACCTCGGTGTCGGCGGGGTACGGACCGGTTCCGAGGATTCCGTTCTCCGAATGGAGCACAACCTTCACACCTTCGGCAAGGTGGTTGGGGATCAAGGTCGGCAACCCGATCCCCAAATTCACATATTCACCGTCGATCAACTCGGCCGCTGCGCGGGCCGCCATCTGCTCACGAGTCCAACTCATTTCGAACCTTTCCCGGCACGAGTCGGACACTGCGTATCTGTGCTCGGCCACCTGCTGCGCACCTGCTCGTTCATGCCGATACGGTCCTCTTCTCGATTCGTTTGTCCTGCACACCGGTATGGACGATGCGCTGGACGAATACGCCCGGCAGATGGATCTGCGCCGGGTCGAGTTCACCCGGCTGCACGAGCCTCTCGACCTGCGCGATCGTGATGCGCCCCGCCATCGCGGCGAGCGGGTTGAAGTTCATCGCGGTCTTGTTGAACACGAGATTGCCTTCGATGTCACCGATTTCGGCGTGCACGAGGGCGAAGTCGGCCATGATCGCTTCTTCCAGCACGTAAGGCCGGCCGCCGAACTCGCGAATCTCCTTGGGCGGTGAGGCGACAGCGACCGAGCCGTCGGCGTTGTAACGCCACGGCAGTCCGCCCTCGGACACCGGAGTACCGACGCCCGCAGGGGTGTAGAAGGCGGGGATTCCGGCACCTCCGGCGCGCATCCGCTCCGCGAGTGTGCCCTGGGGTGTCAATTCCAGTTCGAGTTCTCCCGACAGATATCGGCGCGCGAACTCCTTGTTCTCGCCGACATATGACGCGGTGATCCGTCGAATTCTTCCACCCGACAACAGGATTCCCAGGCCCCAGTCATCGACGCCACAGTTGTTCGAGAAGACCTCGAGGTCGGATACACGTCGAGCCGACAGGGCGCTGATCAATTCGTTCGGGATGCCACACAGGCCGAACCCGCCGACCACCAGCGACGCCCCGTCGGGAATATCTCCGACGGCCTCGTCTGCGGAGCTGGACACAATCGTCGCCATTCAGGCACCGAGCCTTTCGTTCGATCGGGGTGACGTCATATCGCTGTGGGTCGTGTCATCTAACCGACGGGGTGGACGAGGTGTTTCAACTCCTGGAACTCCTCGATCGCTCGATGCCCGTTGAGGCGGCCGAGCCCGCTGTGCTTGAATCCCCCTTCTTCCATCTGGTCGAAGGTCATCCCCCACGTGTTGGTCCACACCGTGCCGGCATTGATCCGGCGCGCCACGCGCAGCGGCCGGTCGACGTCGCGAGTCCATACCGAAGCCGCCAGGCCGAATCGAGTCGCATTGGCCCGTTCCACGGCGTCGTCTTCGGTGTCGAATACCTCGAATGTCGCGACCGGTCCGAAGACTTCGTCCTGGACGATCGGTGTGGACAGATCGTCGACTTCCAGCAGCGCGGGCCGCAGGAGCGCGTCGGTCCCGACCGGGTTGACCAGACCACCCCGGACCAGCACAGTGGAGTAGCCGGCTGCCTCGGCGACGACGCGATCGACCCGCTCGGCCTGGGCCCGCTCGATCATCGGCCCCATGTCGCTTCCGGTGTCGGTTCCCGGCCCGACCCGGACGTCCCGTAACGAGGTCGCGAGCCGCTCGCGCAGTGCATCGGCGAGTCCGCGCTGGACCAGGATGCGGCTGCCGGCCATACAGAATTGGCCGGCGAAGGTGGTGATGCCGGCGGTGAGAACCGGCACGGCAGCGTCGAGGTCCGCGTCGTCGAAGACGATCATCGGGGTTTTGCCGCCGAGCTCGAGTGACAGGCGTTTGAGCTGCGGGGCCGCGGCGGCCATGATCGTCGCCCCGACCGCCGTCGACCCCGTATAACTGATGACGTCGGTCTTTTCGTCGGCGACCAGCAGCGGTGCGCCGTCGTTCCCGGATTCGGTGAACGCGTTGACAACTCCGGCGGGCACGGAGTCGGCGAGCAGTTCGTAGAGCAACCCGTTGGTCAGCGCTGTCTGCGCCGGCATCTTCATCGCGACGGTGCAGCCTGCCGCGAGTGCGGGGGCGAACGATCGAACCGCCAGGATGATCGGCGAATTCCACGGCACGATCACCGCGGCGACGCCGAGTGGCTGCGGCAGCAGCATCGAGTAACTGCCGGGGGTGATCTCGGCGGCACGGCCGCAGTCGGTGAGCGCGAGCGCAGCGTTGTAGCGCAGCTTCGGGATGGTCGAGTCGACCTCCATCGCCGCCTCGGCCAGGACCTTGCCGTTCTCCCGAGACAGCAAGTGCACCAGTTCGTCTCGTCGCGCCGACATGGCATCGGCCAGGGCCAGCAGAACCCGGGAGCGCTCGTGCCGGTCGTGAGCCCAGGCGGTGTGGTCGAAGGCTCGCCGGGCGGCATCGATCGCCGCGCACGCGGTGACCGCGCCGCCGTCCGCGAAGGTCCCCAATGGTTCGCCGGTGGCGGGGTCGTAGCTGGTGCCGACCGCGTGGCCGTCGCGCCAGTTGCCTTCGACGAGGTTGCGGGCGTGGGGAAGAGTCATGATGCCTCGAATCGGATGACGGGTTTGACGGTGATGCCGGATCGGGCGTCATCGACTGCCCGGGAGAGCTGTTCGGGTGGGTAGAAGCGCATCAGCCGGTCGATCGGCAACCGCCCGGTGCGATGAAGGTCGATCAGCGCGGGGATGAAGGTGGTGCGGTCGCTGCCACCCTCGGTGACGCCCAGCAGTGTGCGGCCGTCGATGAGGCCGTTGACGTCGACCTCGATGCGTGTTCCCGCGGCCGGTGCGCCGATCACCGCGACCACTCCTCCCGGCCCGACGGCGCCGACGGCCGCTTCGAGAAGTGTTGGTACACCCGTCGTTTCGATGATGTAGTCGAGACCGCGCAGCTCGTCGACGCTCTCGGCGAGCACAGTGGCACCCAACTCCTGCGCCAGAGCCGAACGCGCGGGCACCTTGTCGACGACATGGATTTCGGCCACGCCACTCAGGCGGGCGGCCATGACCGCCGCGAGTCCGACCGCGCCGGCGCCCAGCACGGCGAGCCGTTGCCCCGGTTCGGGTTTCAGCAGATTGAGCACCGTACCCGCTCCGGTCTGGATGCCGCATCCGATCGGTGCGTAGCGGGCCAGTTCGTCGTCGCTGTCGGCGTTCACCGGAACCACCGTGTGCGCCGAGACGATCGCGTGTTTCGCCAGCGACGATTGCCCGAAGAATCGCCCGCCGATCGGTATTCCGTTGCGGTGGTGCACTATCGGGGTGCCGTCGGGACGGGCGGCGGCGAAGTTGCGGGCGAAGTAGTCCGGGCACCGGGTCGGGCGTCCGGTGCGGCAGCGTGCACAGCTGCCACAGGAATCGAAGGAGAGCACGACCCGGTCACCGATCGCGCAGGTGGTGACACCGGGTCCGACGCGTTCGACGACACCGGCGCCTTCGTGCCCGAGCACCGCGGGCAACGGTGTGGGTAACCGTCCCGCGAGTACGGACAAATCGGTATGGCACACGCCGGTGGCGACCATCCGTACCAGCACCTCGTCGGGGCCGGGGTCGTCGAGAACGACCGGCTCCCAAGCGAAGTCGCGGGCTCCGGGATACGCGACAGCAGCAGTGGTCTCGATAGGCACGACAGATTTCTCCCAGCATGTACGGGTAATGGAACGGATCGGCGAAGGCGGAATTACCAGCTCCGGAGACGAACGTCTCGGTCCTCGAGTTTCAGGACACGACCATGGTCACTGTGTCCTGTTCACTACTTCGTTTCATCGACGCCGTCCGGAAGATGTCTGGTCAGGTAGCGCCAGCCCGCGGCCAACTGCGCGGGGTTCCAGACCTGCTCCTGCTTGAATGCGATTTCGGCGTCATCGGACCAGATCCTGGGTCCACCCGCGGCTTCGGCGAGAAGCTGTGTGCGACAAGCACGTTCGAGCAACACCGCATACATGACCGCGGTCGCCGCGTCCGGGCCGACGGTCACCGCGCCATGGTTCGGGATGAGGACGGCGTGTGCGTCGCCGAGTCGGCGAGCCAGTGCGCGACCGAGTTCGGGAGTGGCGATGAGGGCGCCGGTTTCGGTGAATCTCGGGAGCTGCGGCGCGGTGAACGGCACGGCGTCATGGGAGATCGCCCGCAGTTCCCGGTCGAGCGAGGCGAAGGCCGCGAGAGTCGGCGCGTGGGTGTGCACGACGGCGCCGACGTCCTCGCGGGCGGCCATGATCTCGGTGTGGATGGCGTATTCGAGGTGGCGGTTGCCGGCCCCGTCGAGCACGACGCCGCCGGGTGAAACGAGCACAACCCGGTCGCGGTCGATCTCCTCGAAACCCCAGCCCGAGGCCTTCATCCACGCGCCGTTGCCGTCGGGGTCGCGGACCGAGGCGTGGCCCCACACCATGTCGCCCAGACCGGCCGCGGCCAATGCCGCGGAGGCCTGGACGACGGTAGAACGCACCTGCTGCATCGCTTGTCTCTTCCTACAGTTCGCGGGGTTGTCCGTGTTCGAGGACGACGACGGTGGTGTCGTCCGGCGAGAGGTTGGTCAGCAGGCCGTGATGGAATTGCCGGTGCATCGGCGCGAGTCCGGCCTGGTGGATGGGGATCGCCACGCGCGGAGCGACCGCGCGGACGTAGTCGACGGCTTCGGCCGCCTTCATCCACGGCCCGGCCGCGGGAACCAAGAGCACATCGACCGGCACGCCCGGCGGGTCGAGCGCGTCGCCAGGATGCAGCACGGTCCCGCCGACGAGGTAGCCGTTGTTGTCGGTGCCGGGCAGATCGGGATGGATGCAGGCGTGGCCGCCATCGCCGGTCACGGTCACCTCGATTCCGCGCAGCGTCACCGTGTCGCCGGGAGCGACCACGTGCGTGCGGGTGGGTGCCGGGCGCGCATCGCCGAGGGCGGCCGCGGCGTCGGCGCTGAGCACCACCTCGGCGTCCGGATTGGCCTCCAGCAGGGCGGCCGACCGGGCGGGATCGAGGTGGTCGGGATGCGCGTGGGTGATCAGGATCAGATCGAGGTCACGGAGTTCCTCGAAGCCCTGGGAATAGGTTCCGGGGTCGAACAACACCCGGACTGTCGCGCTGTCATGGGGTAATTCCACGAGCACGCAGGCGTGGTCGAAGTGAGTTATGCGCATCGGCAAGACCTTTCGGAGGGTGATTCACCTGGTCACGGATTGACGACGGTCATCCACGTGGGTTCGCTGCGCTGCTGCATCGCGTGCACCGCGGCGGTGGCCTCGGCCAGCGGGAATCGCTGGGTGATGAGCCGGTCCGCCGAGAGCGTGCCGTCGGCGAGCAGACTCAGTACCTGCAGCGCGTCGTTGCGGGTACACGCGCGGGTGCCGACGAAGCGCCAGCAGTTGACCATCATGGCGATCGGCGGGATCGGCAGCGGGGTGCGATTGCCGCCCATATGTGCCAAGGTGCCGCCGGTCCTCAGGGCGGCCATGGCCTGGGCGGTGGCCGGCCCGTCGGGGATGTAGTCGACGACCGCGTCGGCGCCGTCGGGTGCGAGCCGGCGCAATTGCTGGGAGAGTGCGCCGGTGTTCGCCCAGTCGTCGGGCAGTTCGTCGAGCGCGACACTGTCCACGGTGACTCCCCCGGCGAGTTCGGCCACGGCGTCGAGGCGTTCGCGGCTGCGGCCGACGAGCAGCAATCGGGCGATGCCCAGGTGTTTGGCCAGGCCGATCGTCGCGGTGCCCATGGTTCCGGTGGCTGCGGTGACCACCACGGTCGCGGCGGGAGTCAGGTCGACGGACTTGAGGATTCGCAGGGCGTTGGCCAGGTCGTGAACCTTGGCGGCGACATCGAAACCGATGGTGTCGGGCAGCGGGTCGAGCAGCCAGTGCGGGACGCGGATGTATTCCGCCAGGCCGCCGTCGTGGTATTCGGCGTAGAGCGGCATGGGGACACTGGAGAAGGCCGCGTGGCCGACCATCGCCTGCTGCGCGCACATCATGTCGCGGTCGGTGCGGCAGTAGACACAGTCACGGCAGTTGAGGTTCGGATGCACGCGCACTCGGGCGCCGATGTCGATGCCGCTCACGCGATCTCCGAACGCGACGACCGTGCCGGCGGCCTCGTGCCCGAGCGTGGTGGGAAGGTGTTTGAACGCTCCCATCGCCAGCAGGGACATCATCCCCGGGGCGAGACCGGCGGAGGCGACCCTCACCACGACGTCGAGCGGACCCGGTTCCGGGATCGGAATCCGTTCCAGCACAATCTCGGTGGAACCCTGGTGCGCTCGGGCGGCGAGCATGGTGTTCATCGTCGAACTCCTCGGGTCAGGCGTGGACGGCGGCGAGCCGTTCGGGGGTGTACGGATCGGCGGTGCGGGAGGTGTCGGCGACCTGGGGCAACTCGCGATGCGACTGCATCCGCACATAGCGGCACCCGTGTTCGGCGATGTCGGCGTGCGCGACGCCCAGTGGGATACGGACGAAATCGCCGGGATCGAGATCGACGATGCCCCGCTGAGTGACCAGGGTGCGCGTTCCGCTGATCTGGTACTGGATCTCGTCGGCATCGAGTGTGCGCAGGTAGCGCCGCGGAGCTTCGTGGTTCGCGGCGTCCAGTACGGCCGTGCCCAAGCGGAATTGGTCTGCCGCGTACAGCCATTCGGTGCCGGGCCGTTCGCCGACGGCCAGCACCGTCATGCGCTCGCCGGTGGCGTGCACACGATCGAGAATCAGCTGTTCGTCGGCGCCGAACACGGCGATGTCGTGTCCGACCGATCCCATGCACTGGGTGACGGCCTCGTTCACGGCGGAGGGCTGCCAGCCCTCGAAAGGCGGGAACACAGGTTCGGAAGTGCGCACCGCAGAAGTGAGTTCGCGCACGGGGGCGGCGGTATAGAACAGCAGGTGGCTTTCCGCCCGGCCGTAGTTGTCGTGCGCGACGCCGCGCGGAATGCGCGAGAACTCCCCCGGACGGTGTTCGATGACCCCGCGCTCGGTCATGAGGGTGCGTTCGCCGGCGATCTGATAGGAGATCTCGTCGACATCGCAATTGCGGTGATAGAACGGCTGCCGATTGTCCATGGTCTGCCACTCGACCCGCATCCGGTCGTTCTCGTAGACGCCGCGCGGCGGCGCGAACGGAACCGCCTCGTAGGCCTGCGGGTAGTGCACCACCGTCAGCGGCGGCTGATCGCGCCAGAGTTTCATCGGGAACTTGCCGGGGTTCGGCGCGGACAGCAGCAGGTGTTCGTCGCGTTCGACGCTGGTCAGCAGCTGGTCGGATGTCATCGTCGCGATGTCCTCGATGACGTGCATGGAGACCTCCTTGTCTCGTGAGTCGACCGGGTCCGGAATCAGGCGTGCGGCAGGGCGTCGTAGTAGGCGGCGGCGCCGGGATGCAGCGGGATGGGGCTGCGGCCGATGGCGACCGGGTCCAGCGGGTAGGTGATCGGGCTCTTCTCCGGCGCCAGATGGCGGTATTGCGCCTCGATGATGTGGCGGGTTTCGCCGAGGATCCAGGCGATGGCGTAGGCGACGTCGTCGGGCAGATCGCTGCGGGTGACCATGAGGAAGTCGGAGAAGTCCAGCGTGTCGAAGCCCTCGCGGCCGGGAAAGTGATCGTCGTCGATCCGCGCCGACGGCCAACCGAAGTCCGCGTGCAGCGACTCGAGCACCTGCGGCTCGACCTCCAGAAAGTGATAGTCCCGGCCGAATTCCTGCCAGTGCGGCAGCATGATCGCCTCGTGCACAACGGCATTGGCCTGACCGGCGAGCACGCGATCGAACGTGTCGAAAGGTCGCTCGTCTTCGAGGAATTCGCCGCCCCAGCCGACGACATCGACCCCCGCGCGGTGCAACAGTTCGTGCGCCGCGACACCGACGCTGTTGATTCCGTCGTTGACCGATGTCGCGACGGACAGGGCGGGCTTGTGTTCGCGCAATTCGGCGAAGCTGGTGATCCCCAGCGAACGGTGCACACCTACGACCAGCCGGTCGCGTTGCGGAACGACTCCCAGACCGCGCAGTTCGGGGTAGTGCTCGTCGGAGTACACGCCGCGACCGGACAACGCGGCCGCGGCGAATGCCGCCGGGGTCGTCATCGCGACGTCGACCTCCCCGCGGCCCACGGCACGAACGTTGTCGGAGAAGCCGCGGCCGTTCCAGATCGCGATCCTGGTGTGCGGGCCGGATCGATCGGTCAGTTCCTGGCATACCCAGCCGCAGACTCGGTGCAGGTTGACGCTGCCCCAGTCGCCCTTGAAATGCAGGGTCAGCGAGCGGCCGATCCGCGGCTCTTCGGGACGGTGTGTGGTCATCGGCCGGCTCCTGTCGTCGAGGCGGTGATTTCCGCGCGGACCGTGCTGCGCAGGACGCCGACGCCGTCGATTTCGACGCTGACCTGGTCTCCGTCGCCGAGAAACAGCTGGGGGTCGCGCCGGTAGCCGACACCGCCGGGGGTGCCGGTGAGGATGAGGTCGCCCGGTTCGAGGGCGGTGAACGTCGAGATGGTGGCGATCAGTGTGGGAATCGAGAAGATCAGCATCGCTAGATCCGATTCCTGGACGGTCACACCGCCGACGACGGTTCGGATACCGGCGTGGCTCACGTCGACTTCCTCGGGTGTGACCAGGTACGGGCCGAGCGGGGTGGAGGCGTCCCACGCCTTGCCCTGCATCCACTGATGGGTCTTGTACTGGAAATCGCGCATGGTGATGTCGTTGGCCACGGTGTAACCGAGGATGTGGTCGGCGGCGTCGGCCTCGGCGATGCGGCGGCCGGCGCGACCGATCACGACCGCCAGCTCGCCCTCGTAGTCGATCTGCTGCGACTCCGGCGGTGCCACGATGTCGTCGTTCGCCCCGACCAGGCTGGACGCGAACTTCGGGAACAAGACCGGATACGTCGGTAGTTCCCTTTTGGTTTCGGTGACATGCTCGCGATAGTTCAGGCCGACACAGAAGATCTTCGCGGGGCGCGGCACCACTGGGAGCAGGCGCACATCCGCGATCGGTGTGCGGTCGGCGACGAGGCGAGGGGCATCGGCGAGCACCTGAGGCGTTGTGGCCGAACCGATTTCGGACAGACCCTCCAGCGGGATCAGTGCATCGCCGTCGACGACGCCGACCCGGCGCCGGTCATGGGCTTCATACGTGGCGTAAGCCATGCTCATTTCCCTTCGCTGGTCTTGCGCCAGGACGCCAGCTGGCCGCCCCACAGGTTCACGGTGTTGGGGATCGGCTTCCATCGGCGCGGCACGTAGGTGACGCGGTCGTCGTGGAATTTCTCCATCTCCGCGGACAGTTCGATGTGGTTGCCGGCGGGGTCGTCGAAGAACACGAACAGGTTGTTGCCCGGTCCGTGACGCCCGGGGCCCCAGGTGACGTCGACGTCCTCGTCGGTGAGGCGGTCACACCAGGCCTTGAAGTCCTCCCAGGCGGCGAGGTCGAACGAGTAGTGGTCGATATCGCCGCCGCGCCCGACGTTCACCACCGCGAGGGTGTGATGATCACGGTCGCTGCGCAGCCACGCGAAGCGGCCGTCGGCGAGCTGATCGGAGATCCGGAAGCCGACGACGTCGACGAAGAAAGCGACCATCGTCGGCACATCGTCGGTGGCCAGGGTGATGTGCTGGTATTTGATCGGCCTGCGACCGGTGTCGGCCGCGCTCTCGCCCTGACGTCGCACGCCGGTGTGAAAGTGCACCTCGGTGCCGTGCGGGTCGGTGGTCGCGATGCCGTACGCGCTGCCCGAGGCCGCGTCCAGATAGCGGGGATCGAGGTCGGCAACGGCGTATCCGGCGGCGCTCAGCCGCGCCGCGATGCCCTCGACGCCCTCGGCGTCGCGAACCTCGAATCCGTAGTGCCGCAGTCCTTGTTCACCCTCGACCAGGTCGATCACGTGATGGCCGGTTCCCCAGCCCAGCCGCAGTCCACCATCGGGGAGTTCGTCGTGGACGACCAGGCCGAGAACCCGGCCGTAGAATTCGGCGGTCGCGCCGACGTCCGGAACGGAAAAACCGATGTGGGACACCGCGGTCCGGGTCAGCGTTCCGGCCGCTTCGCGTTCCTGTAATACGACGCGCTGTGGCTTGTCCATGAGCGTGTGCCCTTCCTGTGTTGTCACTTCGTTGCCACGACCGGCGACGCGGCCGCGACGGGTGTGCCTGCCGAGGCGAGGTCGCCCTCGACATCCGGAGTCCACGATCGGACCTGCGCGGCGACGCGATCGGAGTCGCCCGGGTGCCACGCTGCGGCTACGAAACGGTCCGGACGCAGCAGCACGAACTGCCCTGTGTAGGAGCGGAATTCCTCTATCAAGGCACCGTCGACGTCGACGAGGACCTGTCGAGCGGTGCGCGGGAGCCGGTCGGCGGTCACTACCGACACCTCGGTCGCCGCCAGCAACTCGCTGATCAATTCCGTTGGCTCCCAGTGCTGTTCGCCGACGTCCACGCCGAGCAGCGCCCAGCCGTTTCCGAGCACGTCGTCGAGGCGCCGGACCGCGTGGTCGCGGACATCGAAGGCCAGCGGCTGTCCGATCGGAACACCTACCGCGCCCGCGGTTTCCGGCGCCGGCGCGAAGACCATCCCGTGCGTGTAATGCTGCGCCGGGCGGTATCGCATCTCCTCCAGAAAGGCGCGGCCGGCCGGGGCCGCCATGGCCGAGCGCGCCAATTCGTCCCGCCGGGCGGCGATATGCGGCGAGGTCGTCATCACCACACGCCCCAACCGCTCCGACATCCGCACGGTCGCCCACGCATGCGGCGCGCGCTCGCTGTGGTAGCTGCTCAGGATTCGCGAATCCAGTCGCCCCGCCAAGACGTCGGCGATCTTCCAGGTCAGGTTCGCGGCGTCGCGCACACCGGAGTTCAGGCCCTGACCGGCGAAGGGGGGCATCATGTGGGCCGCGTCGCCGAGGAGGAACGATCGCCCGATCATCCATTCGTCCGCGACCACGGCGTTGAACCGGTAGTTCACCGCTCGCTCCACCTGATGGGGAGCCAACTCCCGATACCGTGACACCAGCTGCCGAATCAGTTCGAACGACGGCGGCGCACCGGCTTCGCCCTCGCCGGGGAACAAGCGGAACTCGTAGCGGCAGCGACCGTTCAGGCCGGGCACCACCACATGGGGGCGATCGGGATCACCATGGTGCATGGCGAATCGCTCGGTGTGGTCGTCATCGACGGTGTCGACCACGAGCCAGACATCGCCGTAGCTGCGTCCGGTCATATCCACGCCCTGCAGCAGGCGCGTCGCCGAGCGCCCCCCGTCGCAGCCCAGAACGAACGCCGCGTCGACGGTGTCCGCCTCGCCACCGCACTCCGTCCGGATGCGCACTCGGTCCGAAAGCTGTTGAAAGCCGGTCACTTTCGTGCCGAAACGAAGTTCGACGCCCGGCCGCGACTCGACCGCGTTCAGCAGGGCGCGCTCCAGATCGGGCTGGGCGAACGGGTTCTTGAACGGGTATCCGAGCCGGTACGGACGCGCTCCTCGTGCATGGAACAACGGCTTTCCGTGCCGGTCGTAGTATCGAGTTCCGGTGCCGGGCACCACGATCGGCAGGATCGCGTCGACGATCCCCGCCTGCTGATACACCCGCAGGGACTCGTCGTCGATGCTGATCGCTTTCGGTTCGTCGCTGGTGGCGTCGTTCTGCTCCAACACCACCACACCCACGCCCCGCGCGGCCAGCAGCGCCGCAGCGGTCAGGCCCACGGGCCCCGCGCCACAGATCGCGACTTCGACCGTGACCGGCGACGGTGTCGTCGTCATTGATCCACCTCTCCGAATGTCCCCGCGATTGACGCTCGTCACACTATTGCCGCGTCCTGAATATCGAAAGTAAGTTCCTGCAATGCAGGACTTTGAGGGACGGATCCCGCGGACGCACGGGCCGCTCAGCGTCACGCGATAGCTCTACTTCTAGAGGTAAAGTGCGGGAATGGCCGCCACAGTCTCCGAATCCCTGCCCCACGACGTAGCCCGCACGATCTGGGCGATGCATCGCGCGTTGCGCAACCGCCAGGGAACTCCCACCGGCCAGACCGCCCGTCCACCCGCCCAGGTCGAATTGCTTCGCCTGGTGGATGCCACACCCGGCATCTCGGTCCGCGAACTCGCCGAGCAACTGCACATGCAGGCCAACAACGTGAGCACGCTGGTCACCACATTGATGAAGGACGGATTTCTCGAGCGGCGCAGACACCCCGACGACGCTCGCCAGGTGCAACTGTTTCCCACCTCGAAGATGCAGGAGGCCAGCCGGGAACTGTCGACTCGCCTCAGCGCAGGACTGACCGAAGCGCTCGGGCGACTCACCCCCGCCGCCCGGACGCGAATCGAACAGGCACTCCCCGACCTCTATGAGCTCGCACGCCTTCTGACCACCGAGGACTGACCGAAGGAGTTCTCGTCGCGGCCGCAACGTGAAAGCAAACACCTCTAGAACTATACCTATAGTGCTAGAGTTTTTCTCGTGATTTCATCGAATCCCGCGGCGCCCGGCAGGCCGATGTCGGCGCTCGGCGTCCTCCGCAACCCACGCAGCTGGCTGATTCCAGGCGTAGTGCTGACCTCGGCCATCTTCGCGATCACGCTGGTGTTCGCCGGCAGCGTCGCCAACCCGTCCGCAGATCTGCACGAAGCCCCGATCGGCCTGGTCAACCTGGACACCGGCCCAGACGGCCTGGGCGCGGCGGTATCGATCGGGATAGAACAGCAGCCGCAGCAGCCCGCCGACTCGGTGCGGTGGCACCGATACGACAACCTCGACGCGGTGCGAGCAGACCTCGCCGACAACAAACTGTTCGCCGCGGTCGTGTTGCCCCCGGACTATTCCGCAGGGCTCGAGTCGCTGCCGACATCCAGTCCCCACCGACCTCGGATCACGGTGCTGACCAACCCGGGAACAGGCACGATGGCCGCCGAACTCGGCGCCCGTATCGCAGAGTCGGCGGCACGAGCCGGATCCGTCGCCGCGGCCGCCCATACGGCGCCTCGCGCGTCCGCAGCGATACCGGCGGCCAACGCGGAATTGCTGGCCGACCCGGTGACGGTCACCGAAGAAGCCGCAGTCCCGCTCGGTGCGCGGACCGGCAACGGCATGACAGCGTTCTTCTACGCCCTGTTGCTGATGATGGTCGGTTTTCTCGGAGCCAACGTCATCAACGGCATGATCGACGCCGAACTCGGTTTCGCCGCAACCGAATTCGGTCCGCTGCGGAAATTCTCCGCCCCGAGGTTGATCGATCGATCGCAGACCTTCGCAGCCAAGGCTGCCGTGATGGTCGTCGTCGCGTGCACGGGATCGACCGCGATTCTCGGTGCGAGCGCCGCCGTTCTCCACCTGGACCTGCCACACGCGGGAACATTGTGGTTGTTCGGGGTGCTGGCGATTTCCGCGGTCGGCATCGGCACGCTGGCGGCCGTGACCCTGCTCGGCCCGCTCGGGATCGTGCTGGGGATGATCTTCTTCATCGGCTGGTCGATTCCGGTCTCCGGCGGCGCGATTCCGCTGCAGGCGATGCCGCCGTTCTGGCGATGGCTGGGCGGATTCGAGCCGATGCGCGCGATCGCCGACGGCACCCGCGCGATCACCTACTTCGACGCCCACGCCGCGGCCGGATTATCCCGGGCGCTGGTGACCCTCGCCGTGGGACTGGCCATCGGGCTGCTCGTCGGCGTTGCCGGCAACATCGGCTACGACCGCTCGGGAATGCATCGAATCAACCCCCACGCCATCCCCCACATCCACGACCTGATGCAAAGAATGACGCCACACCGGCACCGAGGCGAACGAACCCGATCGGTATCGCCGGCCGATCTTCGGTGAAAGATCTTCGGTGAAGGAGAGGGCAGCGACACTGCCCTCTCCCTCACGCACTACGCAGTTCCAATTGCGCGGAGATGGCGTGCGCCGCGTCGCGCACCGCGTTTTCCACCTCGCGCAAACGTGAACGAGGAACTCTCGCGGCCAGGGCGGCGACACTGATCGCGGCACAGACCGCACCCGAGCCGTCACGAATCGGAGCAGCCACACCCAGAATGTGCTCGTCGAGTTCTCCTTGCGAGACCGCGACGCCACGCTTGCGGATACGCACGAGCCGAGCACGCAATTCGTCCGGATCGGTGAGAGTCTTCGCAGTGAAGCGTTCCAGTGGCTCCCGCCCCAGAACCCGCACGACTTCCGCTGGGTCCGCCCAAGCGAGAAGGACCTCCGCAGCGGCACCGGCGTTGATCGGCAGGACCTGACCGCGGTCGTAGGTCAGACGCACCGCGTGGGCAGCCTCCACCAGATCCAGACACACCACCGACCTGCCCGACCGCCGCGTCAGCAACACGGTCTCGCCGACCTCCTCGGCGAGCGTCCGCATCACCGGCAGCGCGACCTCCGACAGGCCGATACCGGCACGCGCAAGGCGAGCGAGCTCGAAGATCCGTGGCCCCAGACGGAATCCACCGACGGTCTCTTCGATGAAGCCGTTGGCGACAAGGCTCTGCAGATAGCGATAGCCCGTCGAACGTGCGACACCCAACCCGGCCGCGATATCGCCCGCGCTCCACACCGGCTTGTCGGCGGAGAACAACAACAGGATGTCGAGCGCACGGTCAGCGGTCGAATTGCGCTCTCGGTACGCACTTGTGGCGCCTTCTCGTGCCATCGAACCACTCCCTGCGACGGTCGAAACATTCACGTCTGGCGACAGATCAACAACCGGACACCCCTTGCGGGCCGTCCAAGTCTAGTGAGTCGCACCGAACACCTCGGAACGGTCAGCACGCCCCGCTCATCGCAACGTCACCCCTTCGTGGAGTGCGCGCCGGTCATCAACGCGGCCAGGTCCTCGGGGTGCAGAAACGACGGTGGCGGTGGCGGACCCCACGCATACAGACCTTGCAACCCCTCGAGCACCTGCGGGCTCCACAGCTCGTCTTCGGGGCAGGTGTCCATGTCGGAGTAGTACTCGGAGAAGTTCCCCGCCGGATCCTTGAGGTACCAGAAGAAGTTCGCTCCCGCGTAGTGCCGGCCGAGGCCCCAGATGTGACGCTCCGGATGGTCTTCCAGCATGGCGAAGGCACCACGGCCGACATCGTCGATGTCGTCGACCTGCCAGCTCGTGTGGTGCATGAACGCGACCGGCGCCGCCATCAGCAGCACGTTGTGGTGTTCGACCGAGCACCGCAGAAACGCGGCCTTGTCGCCCATGTAGTCACTGACCTTGAAGCCGAGACCGTCGATGAAGAACCGCATCGTGGTGGTGAGGTCCGTGGTGCCGATGACACAATGCCCGAGTTTGCGCGGGCGCACCCGGCCCGCACGAGCGATGAACGGCGCTCTGCCCCAGCGGTCGATACGACCGGGTGCGTTGTACGGGGTGGGCTCCACCGGTGGCTCGACGACGATCCGCGGCCGTACCGCGACCCGAACGGTCGTTCCGGTGACAGGTTCGGTGGCGCGCACGGAACCCGGGTCGGTCCGGGCCGCCACCCCGAGAGCCGCGAGTTTGGTGGCGATGGAACCGATGTCGTCCTCGTCGTCGGCGGCGATCGACAGCTCGACCAATCGCCGCAGGGGCGCGTGAACCAGTTCGAGTTGTTCTCCGCCATTGCTTGTCGCGAACCGGCCGTCGCCGAGGTGGTCGAGTCCGAATTCGGTGTAGTAGCCGACGGTTTCATTCAGGTTCGGCACACCGATGGTGACCTTCCCCAGCCCGTGCAGTGCCATGGGTGTCCCTACTCTGCCTCGACGAATGTCTGGTGCAGCGTGCCGATTCCTTCGATCCAGCTGGTCAGACTCTCGCCCGTCTTCAGGAAACGCTGCGGATCTCGGCCCACACCCACACCGGCCGGAGTTCCGGTGAAAACGACGTCGCCCGGATAGAGGGTGACGGTCTGCGAGAGGCCGGAAATCAACTGCGGCACAGAGAAGATGAGATCTCGCGTGCGGCCCTTCTGGACCTCTTCTCCGTCGACGGCACAACCGAGTTCGAGATCGTCCGGGTTGGCCAGTGAATCAGGAGTCACCAGCCACGGCCCCTGCGGTGAGAAGCCTGGAAACGACTTGCCCAGACCGAACTGCGGGGCCGGGCCACGCAATTGCGACACCCGCTCCGAAATATCCTGGCCGACGGTGAGTCCGGCCACCGACTCCCACACGTCGCCGGGCTCGACGCCGTGCAGTGTGCGTCCGATGACGACGACGAGTTCGACTTCCCAGTCGGCATTGCCGCCGGCCGGTAGCACGACGGCGGTGTCGGGCCCGCTGAAGCTCGATACGTATTTGGTGAACACCGGCGGAAGATGCTCGGGCGCCTCGAAACCGGATTCGGCGGCGTGGGCGCGATAGTTCAGCCCTACCGCGAACACCTGGCGCGGTGCCGGAGAGGGAGGTCCGAGAAATGCCCGGTCGAGCGGAAAAGCGTGCTCCTGCAGTGCCTCCGGCGCGAGACCGGCCGCCCACGTCGTGAACGTGTCCCAGCAGGCATAGAGCTGAGGCAGGTCCGGGCCGAATCGGCCGCCGGAGATCGCCGCGACCGGTGCCGCCTGCTCGGCCCCGTCCGCACCGAAGACGAAGACGGCACGTTCGTCGAGATTGGCAATACGCATGGTGTAGGTTCTCCTCGGAATGTGATGTGATCGACGCTCAGGCCGCGCCCGGCGCCGGGACCGACATGGTGTCGTGCCGTAGGCGAGCCGCGTACTCTTCGACGAGGCCGGCGATACCACCGATGTCCCCGACTGCGCCGTAGATGTAGTGGTCGGGTCGGATCAGCACGGCGGCAATCGAATTGGTGTCGAACCACCGTGTCCACTCACCGGTGAAGTCGCGCAGATCTGGGTCGCCCGCAGCCGATATCGACTTCGCGGCGGCTTCGATCGCCGGAAGTGTCCTCCGCGTTTCTGCGTCCAGTATCTGCTCGGCCCCGCTGTCCGACAGAAGAAGGAGCACGGCTCGATTCCCGGTCGCATCGTCGAGCAGGCGCGGCGAACGCTGCACCTCGACGGCGAATTGCGGGACGAGAGTGCCTCCCAGCACACAACCGGTTCTCACGATCCCCTCACCGAGTACCGGGCGGGCCGTCACCGGCAGCACCTCGGCAGGATCAGCGCCGCCAGCGATCATTCGCTGATCGCGCAGCGCGGCCTGGTCCGGATCGAGCACACAGATCACCTTGCCCAACTCGACCGACATCGCGATCGCGTGTTGCAGGTGCACACTTCGCTCGCTGGTATAGGTGTCCAGCAGGGCGGGGCCGGAGACACCGCGCAACACCCGGTCGAGTTTCCATGCCAGGTTCGCGCTGTCCCGCAGTCCCGAACACATGCCCTGTCCCGCGAAGGGTGGCATCTGGTGGGCGGCGTCGCCTGCGATGATCAGCCGTCCGCGGCGCCAGGTGTCGGCCCAGCGAGCCCCGAACGTATACATCGCGTGCCGTTCCAGACGGGTGTTGTCCGGGGTTCGCCCCCAGGCCCGCAACAACTTCCAGGCATTCTCCGTGGTGCCGAGTTCCTCCGGGTCTTCACCGGGCAATCGCATGAATTCCCACCGCCGGCGCCCGGGACCGCCCGAGACGATGGTGGTCGGCCGCGCCGGATCACAGAGCTGCCAGTTCATCGGCGACCAGGTGAGATCGTCGGACGGGATGGTGTCGATGATGAACCAGTCGAAGAAGGACCCTCGATCATCCATCCGGGCGCCCATCCGGCGACGCACGAAGCTGTTCGCCCCATCGCACCCGATGACGTACCGAGCCGTGAATCGACGCGTGACCTGGGTGGTAGGCGCGAGGTGGCCCGGCCTCACAACGCCGGTGTCACCGGCCGACACGACGACATCGTCGGCTCGCTCCTCGATATCGATAACGTCGGCGCCGCGCACCAGACCGACATTCGGCATGGAGGCCACCGCCTCGGCCAGTACCCGCTCCAACTGCGGCTGTGAGAAGAAATTCGCCGTCGGCCACCCGTTGGGCCCCGTCCCCGACCAGTCGATTCGCACCAACGCCTCACCCGCGGCGTTTCGCCATTCGTAGAAGTCGGGTACCGGTTCGATGATCGCCTTCACCTCGTCGGCGAGTTCCATGGATTGGAAGACCCGGCCGATCTCGTCGTCGAAGTGCACAGCACGCGGGAGCGGGTACGGCTCCGGCCACCGCTCGACCACAACAACATCGTGGCCCATCAACCCGAGCATGCGCGCGGTCGCCAAACCGACCGGACCGGCCCCGACTATCACCACGTCGTGATGTGAATTCTGCATGGATCCCCGATTCGAGTGACGCGGACAACACCGCCGCAAGATTAGGAAGCAGTCCTGAAATACGCAATCATTGTCCTGCATTTCAGGATGACTCATGCTGTTCCGGCCATTGCGTTCGAGCGGTGAAGCTCGGCTCGACACACGGGACCCAGCCACGCACTCGAGCCTGATCTGCTACCGACTGAACCCGCTGCAAGAAACGTCATTGCGCACAGCACCGGGGAACTGAGTGGTTGATGACGAGGATTGTGATCGATGGAGCCACGCCCCAGCCATCGCAACCATCGTCCAACGTCACAGAAGTATCTCCTGAACCAACAGTCCCACCAGTCACAGGACCCAGCTGAGTTCAAAACAGGAAGACCACGAGATTTCCGCAGAACAGAGCGCTACAGAGGCTCCAAACCAACTCGCAGACCGTGAACGGTCAGGACTAAGAAAAGGCTCTGACCAGGTGATACAAGAATTGTGGACCTGGCTGGGCGTTACGCGAAACGGGATGACCTGCGCAAACTCGAAAACCTCACAGCCGGAATCCAATCCGACAGCGTCGAACCGAGGAGACGGCAGCGGAAATCACCCAGCCCGATGCGGCCCAAGCCGGCCCGGAACATCCAACACCGACTCCCCCGCCGCACCGTCGACGAACTCGTCCAGGCCTACCGAGACGGCGCAACAACGCTCGAACTTGCCGCCCGATACGACATCTCCAAAACCGCCGTCCTGAACCTGCTCATTAGAGAAGGGGTAACCCGCCGTCACCAACCTCTCACTGACGCCGACATCGACCACCTCGAAAACCTTTACCTCGCCGGCAACTCCCTCGCCTCCTGCAGCCGACTCAGCGGAACACCCGCCAGCACGATCAAAGACGGACTCCACAAACGCGGAACCCCGATGCGCCCCGCCGGTGGACACCGCAACAACCGCACATGAGCCGACACCGAGTGTCGACACACCCGAAAAGCCACCCAATTCAACCCGATAGCGAACCTTCAGCAATCGCTGAACTCGTCAGGCGCGCTCCGTCAACCATTGCCCTACGTTGGTGCCCCCGACCCGACCGGTGTTGGTAAGGCACGATGGGTGATGTGATGGAAGCCCGCGCTCAACGCGTTCGCCATCGCATTCGAAGGCCGGATCACCCAACCGGAAACTGACCCCTACGGGGTCAGATCCACCGGTAATTCGACACTTCCGCGTCGGTGCGAGCGTGGCGGCGGAGCGCGTGTTTCGGGTCTTCTCGTTGGTCGGGAAGAACAGCTCGACCGACAGATCGGAATGGGTGAGACCCATCGGCGTACCGAAACTCCCCAGCAGGTTCGCCGACAATTGCGGCAAGCTCCAAGTGCGGAAGATGTTGGTCGGCGCACCGCGCACGTATTCGAGAATACCCGAACCAGGCTGCGCGCAGCATGATTGGTGAGTCGCACATTCCAGCCGCGGTCGATTACGGCGCCGGAAACGGGTCGTGGGAGTCCAGCAACGCCTGCAAGGATCGCAGGATGTGCAATAGCGCCCGTTGAGCGAGGTTTCCGTGTAGGGGTGCGTAGCCGGCGGCAAGGCGCCAGTCGTTGCGTTCGGGTAGTGGGAGATCCAGTTGACTTTCTCGTGCCTCGCGGCCGTCGGTTTCCGTCGCGTGAACTTCGTGATTCGCCGGTCGGGTGCCGCGAGTTGTTTTGCGCTGCAACATGAATGGCCAGCCGCGTGATCGTCGTTGTCTGAAGCCCTCTCCGCGGCCTACGCGTCGATCGCGATCCGTTCGTTGCCGCGAAGGTTTCGCGGGCGCGTGAAAACCGGAGACGTTTGGCCGGCCGGGGGCGAGGGTAGGCCGGGCCTATGGCACGGGAACAGTCGTCAATTCTGCTGATCGCCGATCCCGGAGCGCCGGCGGCGATCGCCGAGCATCTGTCCGAATCGCTCTCGAATGAGCGGACCGACGGGGCCGCGCCCGAGACTCGGGATGTGTCGGTGCGATGTCACGCCTACCCCATCGACGAGCACACCGAGTTCTCGGAGGTCGTCGACACCATCGACCCGAGTGGCCAGACCGAGGACGTCGTCATCTACCTCACCGATCTGCCTCGCCGTCAGGGAACGACGCCGGTACTGGCCGACATCAGTGTGCCGGACCGGTTCGCCGTGATCTCCATCCCGGGTCTGGGTGGTGCGTTCATTCAGCGCCGGGTGCGGGGCTTGGCGCGAGCCGTCGTGGCCGAGATGACGAGCCGGTCGAGCCCACAGAAAGCTGCAACCGAGCGGCTGAATCGGGTGCAGGACGGCGATATCGTCCACTACCTCGCCCCGTCGGTCCTGTCGCGCCTGCGGCTGCTCGCGGGCATGGTCTATGCCAATCGACCATGGCGATTGGTGACCGGCATGTCGAAGGTGATGATGGCGGCCTTCGCCACCGGGGCTGTCAGCCTCGCCTATGGGACGATGTGGCGGCTGTCGGCCACGATGGGCCCGTGGCGATTGAGCGCGGCAACGGCCCTCGCGAGCGTGGCGCTGATCGCCTGGCTCATCATCGAACACAATCTATGGGAACGCCCGCACTCGAGAAGCGAACGAGAGCGCGCGGCGCTGTACAACGCATCGACCGTCATCACCCTGACGATCGGCGTCGTTGTCTTTCACGCCGCGCTGTTCATCCTGCTGATGCTGACCGCCTGGTGGACGATACCGCCGCAGATGGTTACCGAAAACACCGGCGGGCCTGCGGGATTGGCGACGCTGCTGCTGATGGCCTGGCTGGTCGCCGCCGTGGCCACCCTGGGCGGTGCGCTGGGGTCGGGTATGGAGGACGACGAGGCCGTGAAGGCTGCGGCCTACGGGGCTCGGCAACGCCGGCGATTCGACCACACGGACTGACGACCCTTCCACTGGCGAATCGGTTGAGCCCGAACGCGACGAAGCAGTCCTGACCGCGTCGCGCATGGTCTGTCCACCAGCGCATCGCCACCTGTCTTCACCTGGCCGAGTAGTCGACCGGCCCCGAGATCGCCGATCGGCGTCGCCGCGAGCCGCGTCAGGCCGAGGGTGGCGGGTTCGAGGTGGGACCGAGAGCTGGCGAGGATAAACCGGTCTTGCCCGGCGGGCGTTGCAAGCTGAATACATTGCGGCGCAAACTATTCCACAACGCAAATGGCGTCGCAGGGGCGGCGGCGGTCTACTCGGCTCCGCCGGGCGGGGAGTGGTCAGAGCAGGAGATGGAAGATGTCGAAGGCGACGTTCCATTCGGCGGTGCGGGGGTTCTTACGGTCCGGCTCGATCGTAACGAAGGTGTGCGCCAGCGCCACGCTCAAACCTCCGGCGATCAGCGGCAATCGCTGCTCGGTCGCCTCGGAGAGGGCCATGTCCAATGGCGGCCGGGCCGTCAGTTGATCGAGCAGAGCCTGTAGTTCGATTTCCTGGTCGAGTTTTTCGAACCGGTGGATGCTCTCCTGCAGCCCCTTGGTGATCGGCAGGTCCCACGGTTCGATCACGTCCCTCAGGTTCGCCTTGGCCGAGGCCTTGCCGATGAGGATCAGATCGTAGATCTTGTCGTCGATGAAATCCGTATAGCGCTTGAGGTCGTTCCGGTCGACTTGCAGGCCGGCCGCTGCCCGGAAGAGTTGCTGGAATTTCACGGTACCCATCACTGGCATGTCGTCAGCTCCTGTCGAAGTATTCATGGATTTGGCGAACCGCCATCGCTCCCTCACCGACAGCGGAGGCGACCCGTTTCACGGAATCGCTGCGGACGTCGCCGACAGCGAACAGGCCGGGCAGGCTCGTTTCGAGCGTCCTCGACGGCCGGTCGCCGATCCACTGGTTGCCGTCCGCACGGGCGCGGACCGCGTCCATGCCCGTGCGGACGAAGCCGTGGTCGTCGAGTGCGATCGTGTCGGCCAGCCACCCGGTGTGCGGCACCGCCCCGATGAAGACGAACAGCGCGCGCACCCGAAGGGTGTCGCGCGCGCCCGTGTGATTGTTCTCGACCACGATCTCGTCGAGGTACTTCTCACCGTGGACCTCGCGAATCTCGGTATTGCGGTGAACGGTCACGCGCGGATGGCGCTCGATCTGGTCGACGAGGTAGCGGGACATGCTCTTTCCGAGGTCACCGCCGCGGATGAGCAGGTCCACGTGGGAAACACGGTCCGCGAGAAAGACGGTGGCCTGCCCGGCGGAGTTTCCGCCGCCGACGATGGCCACCGGGTCGGTGCCGCACATCCGCGCTTCCTGATGAGTTGCGGCGTAGTACACGCTCGTCCCCTCCAGTACCTCGATTCCCGGAACCGACAACTTGCGATATCGCGCCCCGGTGGCCAGCACGACGGCCCGGCCGCGAACCGTGCCGCCGTCCGCCAGCCGAAGCACGTGGTCCCCGCCCTCGGACTCCAAACCGGTCACCTCCGCCGACACCAGGATGCGGGCACCGAACTTGCCGGCCTGGATCACGGCCCGCTCCGCCAATTCGGCGCCGGAAATCCCTGCCGGGAAGCCCAGGTAGTTCTCGATCCGGGAGGAGGTGCTCGCCTGGCCACCCGCGGCGAACGACTCGAGTGTCACCGTGTTCAACCCGTCCGAAGCGCCGTACACGGACGCGGCCAGACCGGCCGGTCCCGCACCCACCACGATGAGGTCGCTTACGTCCTGGGCCGCATCCGGGACCGGAAGCCCGACGATGCGGGCGAGTTCCGCATTCGTCGGATTGCGCAGCACCTTCTCGCCGTGCCAGATCACCACGGGAGTGTCCTCGGGGGAGACGTCCAGGCTGCGCAGCAGCTGCTCCGCCCGTTCGTCGCGCTCCAGATCGATCCACCTGTGGGGCAACCGGTTTCGCATGGCGAACTCACGAAGCCGCAACGTATCCGGTGAATAACAGGAGCCGATGATCCGGAACCCCGAACCGAGCCCGATCAGCAGATGCCGCCGCACCAGGTAGGCGCGCAGGATCAGATCGCTGAGGACGGGGTCGTGGGAGACCAGCTCGCGCACCCGCTCGGCCGGGACGACGAGTATCTGGCCGTCCTCGATCGTCTCGGCGGTGAAGAACGCCACCTGGCCTTCCAGCAGCCCGAGCTCGCCCAGAAATCGGCCAGGACCGTGCACGCGCAGTATCCGGCGTGCGCCGTCCCCGTCGCCCTCATCGATGATCGCCACCTTGCCCGAGAGGATGACGAAGAAGTCGTTGCTGGGCTCGCCCTCGCGGACCAGCACCTCACCGGCGCCAACCGATCGACGCGCGCCACCGACCTCGAGCGTCGCGACCTGCTCGTCGGTCAGGCGCGGGTAGGCTCCCAGCTCGTCCGGAGTCTCGGCGTCGACAGCCGGAATCTCGCGCACGGGAGCGCCGTCCTCAGACGAAGTTCTGGTCGACATAACACCACCGCCAATCTTCACCCGGCTCCATCGACCGGACGATCGGATGGCCGACAGTATGAGCGTGCGCGCTCGCATGCCTGCCCGGCGAGGAGTCGCAGCAACCGACATGTCCGCACGTCAGACACAGCCTCAGATGTACCCACGGGGTGCCGAGGCGAAGACATTCCTCGCAGCCCTGCGGAGTCCGGGGTGCCACGGGCCGGATCGCGGTCACGTGTGGGTCGACAGGGACAGAAGTCATGACGTCGCCTCCTTGCCCGCATGTGCCGAGAGCGCATGATCGAGCCATGTGCGCAGTTGTGGTATCGGAGCGGCGCCCGCCTGACGAGCCAGCACCTCGCCTCGGTCCATCACCAGCAGAGTCGGTACCGCGCGGACGGTGAATCGTTCGGCCGTCCTGGGCGCAGCATCCACGTCGACCTTCACCAGTTTGATTCGACCCGCGCGTTCCCTGGCGAGCTGCTCGAGCGCCGGACTGACCGTGCGGCACGGGCCACACCACGTGGCCCAGAGGTCGACGAGAACGGGGACCGAGGATCTCTCGGCGACCTCCGCGAAGTCGTCGTCCCCTGCCGAGGCGATCCAGGGCAGCGGCTCATGGCAGTTCCCGCATCGCGGTTTTCCTTCCCCGGCCGCCGCTACCTTGTTGACCTTGCCGCAGTTCGGGCACTTCACGTTGTCGGTTCTCATGACGACACCTCCTCTCAGGCCGCCGCGACGGCAGGTTCGGCATACGCGACGGCGAGTTCGCCGCCGGCCACCGTGACACGGATGGTGCCCCCCGGTTCGATCTCGCCGCGCAACAGCGCACGGCCGATCCTGGTTTCGACCTCGTGGGCGATGTACCGCCGCAGCGGCCGCGCGCCGTAGACCGGGTCGAAACCGTGTTCGGCGATGAGCCGCCGCGCCTCCGGCGTGATATCCAGGTGTATCTGCCGCTCCGACAACCTGTTTCGGAGCTCGGTGAGTTGTAGCTCCACGATGTGCTCGATCTGGGGCAGCGTGAGCGGGGTGAACAACACGATGTCGTCGACCCGGTTGAGGAACTCGGGGCGGAAGTGCCCGCGCAGCTCCGCCAGCACCCGCTCCCGCGCATCCGGTGTGATCTCGCCGTCGGCTGTGACTCCCCCGAGGAGATACTGGGATCCGATGTTGGAGGTCATGATGATCACCGTGTTCCGGAAATCGACCTGCCGCCCTTGAGAGTCGGTGATCCGGCCGTCATCGAGCACCTGCAGCAGGGTATTGAAGACGTCGGCGTGGGCCTTCTCGATCTCGTCGAAGAGCACGACGGAGTACGGCTTGCGGCGCACCGCCTCGGTGAGCTGGCCGCCCTCGTCGTACCCGACGTACCCGGGGGGCGCACCGATGAGCCTGCTCACCGTGTGCCGCTCCTGATACTCGCTCATGTCCAGGCGCACCATGTTGTCTTCGCTGTCGAAGAGGGCACTGGCCAGCGTCTTCGCGAGCTCGGTCTTGCCCACGCCCGTCGGGCCCAGGAAGATGAACGAACCGATCGGCCGGCGCGGGTCACGGATACCGGACCTCGCCCGGATCACCGCGTCCGCGACCAGTTGCACCGCCTCCTCCTGACCGACGACCCTCTCGTGCAGAATCTCGTCGAGCTTCAGCAGCTTCTCCCGCTCGCCTTCCTGCAACCGGGCAACCGGGATACCCGTCCACGCGGCCACGATCTCCGCGATCTCGTCTTCGGTGACCACCTCCCGGAGCAACGGATTCCGCCCCTGCCGGGCGGCCAGTTGCTCTTCCGCCGCCGTGAGCCTGCGTTCCAGCTCGGTGATCTCGCCGTATCGCAACTCAGCAGCACGATTGAGGTCGTAGTTGCGCTCCGCCTCTTCGGCCTCATGGCGCAACCGTTCCAGCTCTCCCCGCAGCTCCTGCACCCGCCGGATCGCCTGCCGCTCCGCCTCCCATTGAGCGTGCCGGGCGTCGGCCTCGGCCCGCAGGTCGGCCAGCTCCTTACGGAGCTCTTCGAGGCGCGCCTTGCTGGCCGCGTCCGTTTCCTTGGACAGCGCGGCCTCTTCGATCTCCAGCCGGGTGACCTTCCGGGTGAGCTCGTCGAGTTCGGCGGGCATCGAGTCGATTTCGGTCCGTAGCCGAGCGCATGCCTCATCGACCAGATCGATCGCCTTGTCCGGAAGGAAGCGGTCGGTGATGTACCGGTGCGAGAGGGTCACGGCGGCAACCAGGGCGCCGTCCTGAATCTTCACGCCGTGAAACACTTCGAGGCGTTCCCGAAGTCCGCGCAGAATCGAGATCGCGTCCTCGATGCTGGGCTCGTCGACGAGAACGGTCTGGAATCGACGCTCCAGTGCCGCATCGGATTCGATGTGTTTGCGATATTCCTCGAGAGTGGTGGCGCCGATCATGTGCAGTTCGCCGCGGGCGAGCATCGGCTTGAGCATGTTGCCGGCGTCGAGAGACCCTTCGCCGCCCGATCCCGCCCCCACCACGGTATGTAACTCGTCGACGAACAACAGGATGCGCCCCTCGGCCGCCTTCACCTCCGACAGCACCGCCTGCAGTCGCTCCTCGAACTCGCCGCGGTACTTCGCGCCGGCCACCAGGGAACCCATGTCGAGCGAGAAGATCGTCTTGTCGCGCAGGCCCTCGGGCACGTCGCCGCGGACGATCCGCTGGGCGAGCCCCTCCACGATCGCCGTCTTACCGACGCCGGGGTCGCCGATCAGCACCGGATTGTTCTTCGTCTTCCGGCTCAAAATCTGCGTGACTCTGCGGATCTCGGCATCTCGGCCGATGACCGGATCGAGTTTGCCTGCCCGCCCCTCGGAGACGAGATCGCGTCCGTACTTCTCCAGAGCCTCATACGCCCCCTCCGGGGTGGCCGAGGTGACGCGCTGATTCCCGCGCACTGTGGTCAAGGCGGTGAGGAAGGCCTCCCGTGTGACCCCGTGACGCGCGAGGATCCGTCCCGCCGCACTGGCCGACCCCTCCTCGGAGAGGGCCATCACGAGATGCTCCACCGACACATAGGAATCCTTGAGGCGCTTCGCCTCCCGTTCCGCGGCGTCGAGCAGCTTGGCCAAGCGCTGGGTGATCATCACCTGACCGGGCGTCGCGCCGGGGCCGCTGACCTTCGGCCTACGCTGCACTTCACCTTGCAGATCGGATCGCAGGGCATCGACGTCCGCACCGGTCTGCTCGAGCAGTCGGGGTACCAGCCCTTCCGGCTGATCGACCAACGCGAGCAGCAGGTGCTCTCCGTCGACCTCGGTGTGCCCCATTCTGGTCGCGATGTTCTGGGCTTCCTGCAGGGCTTCTCGTGACCTTTCAGTCAGGCTGCCGGTGTCCATGGGGTGTCCTCCTTGCGCGGGAAGCTGCTTCGAGTTTCTCGATTCGATCCAGCAGATCGAGCACAAGCCCGATCGCCGAGTAGTTCAGGCCCAGGCCGGTCCGCAGCCGTTGGATGCGGGCGGCGTTAGCCACTTCGGATGGTTCGAACGACATCTCGCCGGAGGCGTCGCGGTGGGCATCGAGCAGGCCGAGAGCCACCAGCCTTCGTGCCAGATCCGGGTGCAGCCCGGTGCGTTCTGCGAAGGCGACCGGCGACAATCCGGGACGGCAAACCAATACGTACCGGGTGACCGGGGTCGGTGTGCTCATGTCTTTTTCCTCGGATCGAAGTTCGATTCGGCGGCCAGTTGTTCGAACAGTTCGCGTTCGCGCGCTGTCGGTTTCGACGGCACCATCACCTTGATTTCGGCGTAGAGATTGCCCTTGGCGCCACGCGGATTGGGCATCCCTTCTCCGCGCAGGCGCAACTTCCGGCCCGTCGAGGAGCCCGGTGCCACTTTGACCTTCGCCTCACCGCCCGGGGTGGGGACGACAACGGTCGACCCGAGCACCGCCTCCCATGGCGATACGGGCAGGTCGACGTAGATGTCGCGGCCCTCTACCCGGAACCGGGGATGCGGTTTGATCCGCACCACGAGGTACAGATCCCCGGGCGGTGCGTCACCGTTGCTCCGGCCGCCTTGCCCGGCCAGCCGGATCCTTTGGCCGTCCAGGACACCGGCGGGGATGTCGACGTCGAACTGCCGCCCATCCAATCGGAGACTGCGTTTACCGCCCCGATACGCCTCTTCCAGGGTCAGTTCCAGTTCCGCTTCCTGATCGGCGCCGGGAATCGGTCCGTACCCGCCGGCGCCGCCGAACATCTGACCGAAGAGGTCCTCGAAACCGACGGCGCCCTCGCCGCCGAAACCGTGACCGAAGCGCACCCTTCTGCCTGTGCCGCCGTACCCGCCGGCGCTCGCCCGGACCCGTTCGTCGTAATCCTCGGGAATACGCCGGAAGTCCTCACCGAATCGGTCGTAGCGTTTCCGGGTGTCCGGATCGGACAACACCGAATAGGCCTCGTTGGCCTCCTTGAACTTGTCCTCCGCGGTGGGGTCCTTGTTCACGTCGGGGTGATACTTGCGCGCCAGCTTGCGGTAGGCCTGCTGGATTTCGTCGGTGCCGGCACCTCGTGGGACACCGAGCACTTCGTAGTAGTCACGCGCCATCGCTGCTCACCCCTCGGGCCGGCTGACAACCACGGAGGCGGGACGCAACTGCCGGCCGTCCTCCCCATAGCCGGGGCGCACGACCTCGATCACGGTCCCGGAGGGAAGGTCGGGTTGGGCCACCACGCTGACCACTTCGTGGAGCTCCGGGGAGAACGGCACACCGACCTCGTCGTGGCGCTCGAAGCCGAACTGCGCCAGCACTTGTACCGCCTGGTCCCGGATCGCCTTCACGCCCTCGACGACGGCCTGGGGATCGCTGCCCGCATGGGCCAGGGCGAGCTCCAAGTTGTCCAGCACCGGGAGCCACGCGGCGGAAACCCTCGCCACCTCCGCGGCCCGTGCGCGCTCCAGATCCTTGGCAAACCGCTTGCGCAGGTTGTCCAGATCCGCCAGGGCCCTGCGCCAGCGGTCCTCGAGTTGAGCCAGCTCGGCCCCCGTGTCGGTGCGGTCAGGAGCCGTCTCGGCCTGATCCTCGTCGGTAGCCGACTCGGTCGCCGACTCATTCGTCGAATGATCTGCAGACCTTTCCATCGTGTGCCTCAGCTTCGATCGAATTCGGCGTCGATCACGTCGTCGTCATCCGACGACGACGCACCTCCGCCGCCTGCTGCCTGGTGTCCGTCGCCGCCGCCGGTCTGCGCCGACGCGAGCCCGTAGAGCAGCTGCTGCAGCTCCGAGGTGAGTGGCTCCACCTCCGCGGGCGAAGCATTGTCTTGCACGGCTTTTCGGGCGTCGGCGATCAGCATCTCGGCACGCGCCTTCTCGTGCGGAGGGGCACTGTCGCCGAGTTCGGCCAGTCGCCGTTCCACTTGATAGGCAACCGAATCGAGCGCGTTGCGCGCATCGACCGCCTTTCGCAGCGCCTCGTCCTCGGCCCGGTTCCGTTCGGCCTCCGCGAGCATGCGCTCGACCTCACTCTGGTCCAGGTTGCCCTGCTCGCTGATCGTGATGCCCTGCTCCTTACCGGTGTCCTTGTCGCGAGCGGTGACGTTGAGGATGCCGTTGGCGTCGATATCGAACGTCACTTCGACCTGGGCCTCGCCACGAGGCGCGGGGCGGATGTCTTCCAGCCGGAACCGACCGAGCACCCGGTTGTCGGCGGCCCGTTCGCGTTCGCCCTGCAGAACCACGACATCCACCGCCGACTGATTGTCTTCCGCGGTGGCGAACACCTCACTGCGCCGGACCGGGATCGTCGTGTTGCGCTCGATGATCTTGGTCATCACCCCGCCCTGGGTCTCGACACCGAGAGACAGCGGGGTGACATCGAGCAACAGCACATCGGAGACCTCGCCCTTGAGCACGCCCGCCTGAACCGCGGCGCCGAGCGCCACGACCTCGTCCGGGTTGACGCTCATGTTGGGGTCCTTGCCGCCGGTGAGCCGGCGAACCAGCGCCTGCACCGCCGGAATACGTGTCGACCCGCCGACCAGAATCACCTCGTCGATGTCGTTGGCGGTGACCTTGGCATCACTCATCGCCTGCTTCACCGGGCCGAGGCAGCGTTCCACCAGATCCGCCGTCAGATCCTCGAACTTCGATCGCATGACCGTGGTGGTGAGATGCTTGGGACCGTTCGCGTCAGCGGTGACGAAGGGCAGGTTGACCTGAGCCTGTGTCACCGAGGACAACTCGACCTTGGCCTTTTCTGCCGCCTCGAAGAGACGCTGTAACGCCTGCGGATCCTTGCGCAGATCGATGTTCTCCGCCCGTTGGAATTCGTCGGCGAGGTAGTCCACCAGACGTCGGTCGAAGTCGTCGCCGCCGAGATGGGAGTCGCCCGCCGTCGCACGAACCTCGACCACCCCGTCGCCGACGTCGAGCAGGCTCACATCGAAAGTGCCGCCACCGAGGTCGAAGACCAATACGGTCTCGTGGGTCTGCTTGTCCATGCCGTACGCCAGAGCCGCAGCGGTCGGCTCGTTGATGATCCGCAAAACGTCGAGGCCCGCGATCCGGCCGGCGTCCTTGGTGGCGTTGCGCTGCGCGTCGTTGAAGTAGGCCGGAACGGTGATGACCGCTTCCTTGACCTTCTCACCGAGGAACTTGCTCGCGTCGTCGACGAGCTTGCGCAGCACGAGGGCACTGATCTCCTCCGGCGCGTACTTCCTGCCCCGCACGTCGAATCGAGCTTCACCGTTGTCCCCCGGTACAACGTCGAAACTGACCGCCTTGGCCTCTTCGGAGACCTCGTCGTAATGACGTCCGATGAAGCGTTTCGCCGAATATATGGTGCCCTTCGGATTCAAGATCGCCTGTCGTCGGGCGAGCTGACCCACCAGGCGCTCCCCACTCTCGGTGAACGCCACCACCGACGGCGTCGTTCGCGCTCCCTCGGTATTGGAAATCACGACCGGCTCACCGCCTTGCCAGCTTGCGATGACCGAGTTCGTGGTGCCCAGGTCTATACCTACAGCGGTCGCCATGGCTCATTCCTTTCGATCGGTCCGGCCGGTGAGCAGGCGAACGACTTCGTCCGCGACCTCGACGTCGGCGAGAACTTCGTAGTGAGTGGTTGTGATGACTGGATTGAGGTGAAGTCGCGCCGGCCGCCCTGCAGCGCGTACATGAGTAGACCGAGCAGGGCGCCGACAACAGCGCCGCGCACCAGCCCATAGCAGGTGAGCATGAGGCCTGCGATCAGGAGCTGGACCCAATCGGGTATTCACGAGATCCAGCCGAACAGGGCGCCGGTCAGCCCGCCCGCGGCGGCACCTCGCAGAGCGGCCCTTCCGTAGTTCGATCGGCCGACGACCTGTTCGACCAGCTCGATGTCGCGTCCGACGATGGCCAGGTTGTCGACCGCGAAATACTGGTCGGAGAGGTAGTCGCCGGCGCTTTCAGCGTCGGCGTAGTTGTCGAACGTTGCCATTGCCGGGCGGGCAGGTTGGTTCGGACGTATCGTCGAGGTTCCACGATTGGACTCTGACATCACGCCCCTCGGCGTCGATGATTCGCTGTTCACCGAGCTGGCGCGAACCAGCTCGGTGTCCGGCCGGTCGGTCAACCGCTTGAACTCACGGACGGCTCAACCGCTGAAAGTTCTACATCCGCCTGTAGGCGTCGACAGAACGGGAGGCGGTGGCGTCCACACCCCGGCTGGAGCATAGAAGTGCCGGAACCCGCTCGAGGCGACCGGTGCGCGCACTCCGGGCATCAGCCACTACTCCGGTGCTTCCACGAGTAGAACTCCGATACGAAAGATCGGGACTGCTGAGCGGTGTGACAAGGCCCCAGCAGGTCGAAAGTGGGAAGCCAACTACGCCACACAGTGTAGCCACGGGAGCACCGGGAGTCACGGGCTGTGTGCTCGCTCGCGCCAGGAACAGCAGCCACCAGCGCGAGGACTCCACCGACGAGGCATCGTCATCCTGCTGCATGGCCAACGCCACCTCGTCGTTGCGCACCAAGAATCCGACAGGTTCGGCGGACTCGCGTGCCGGACTCGCGTGCCGAAGTTCGCGTCGGGCGGGTGACGCGGGTTCTGTCGAGCTTGCGGGCGGGCTGTTTCCAGGCGGTAGATCAGAGCTTGTTGGCGAGCACGTCGAGGTTGCTGATTTCGGGCGGCGCAGCGAAGAGTTCGTCGGCGCGTTCGCCGAGGGCCTTGCCGACCGGCCCATCGAGATGTGTTTCGCGGGCGGCCTGGTCTGGGAATGCGTCGATGATACCGAACGTCGAGGGGCCGAACTGTACCGCGAGCCAGGGCTTCGTGCCGGACTCCTGTTCGACGAGTGGCAGCGCCGATCGGAGGAATTCCACGACCGCGTTTTCCTTGCCTGGTTTGGCTTCGAGTCGGACCAGCAGCGCCTTGGTGGCCATGTCGGGTCTCCTGTTCGAGGTGGTGGACATGATCCAGCATCACACCATCGACCGGTGAAGAGAAGGAGCCGAGCGCACAAAATCAATGGGACCGATGTCAACCCCTAGCGATCGCGGAGTCGAAAGAGGAGACTCCAGGGTGGAGAGAATGCGACGCCTGGAATGCACGCACTGCTTGTTGTCGATGACGCGAAACATGGTGGTGTGCCTTGGTTTTGGTGTGTTCTTCCGTTGCGTGCGCTGTCGCGTCGGCTGCCCCAGCAGAACGGTTCGTTCGGTCGGTCGCTCACACGTAACCGCCTGTGGCCGCTGGGCGTCAACCGGAAACGCCGCATGTCAAGGGAGTATCGAGATGAAAGCGCTTGTGTACGACGGGCCGCGTCAGGTTCATGTCAAGGATGTGCCCGATGCGAGGATTGAGCAGCCGACCGATGTGCTGGTAAAGATCACCAGCACCAACATTTGTGGGTCGGATCTACACATGTACGAGGGCCGCACCGATCTGGAACCCGGGATGGTCCTCGGTCACGAGAACCTGGGGATCGTCGCCGAGGTGGGCAATGCGGTGGTAAAGGTCACCACCGGGGACCGGGTGTGCCTGCCGTTCAACATCGGTTGCGGTTTCTGCCGAAACTGCGAGGAAGGGTTGACCGCGTTCTGCCTGACGGTGCATCCGGATCCGAAGATGGCGGGCGCCGCTTATGGTTTCGCCGGGATGGGACCGTTCTGGGGCGGACAGGCCGAGTATTTGCGGGTGCCGTTCGGCGACTTCAACTGTCTGCGGCTGCCTGAGGATGCTCAGGACAAAGAAAACGACTATGTGATGCTGTCGGACATTTTCCCGACCGGTTGGCACTGCACCCGTCTGGCCGATATGCAGCCTGGCGATTCGATGGTGGTCTACGGGGCCGGCCCGGTGGGTTTGATGGCTGCATATTCGGCGATGATCCAGGGCGCGAGCAAGGTGATGATAGTGGACCGGCATCCAGACCGGTTGCGCCTGGCCGAGCAGATCGGCGTCATACCGATCGACGACTCGAAGGGCGACCCGGTCGAGCAGGTGCTGGAGCAGACCAACGGGCGCGGTGCCGACAAGGGTTGTGAGTGCGTCGGCTATCAGGCCCATGACCCGCAGGGACATGAGGATTCGGCGATGACCATGAACCGGCTGGTCGATTCGGTGCGGTTCACCGGGCACATCGGCGTGGTGGGCATCTTCTTGCCGCAAGACCCGAACGCGCCCGACAAGCTGGAGAAGAAGGGCAGGATCGCCTTCGACATGGGCAAGTTCTGGTTCAAGGGTCAAAAGGCCGGAACCGGGCAGGCCAACGTCAAGCACTACAACCGCCAGCTTCGTGACCTGATCCATGAAGGCCGGGCCAAACCGTCGTGGATCGTCTCTCATGAACTCCCGCTGGCTGAGGCCGAGTCCGGCTACCAGCATTTCGATGCCCGCGACGACGGATGGACCAAGGTCGTCATGCATCCGTGAGGCGGCCCGGACCGAGAGGAGCGCCACGATGGCAAATGCACTGCAGGGCAAGCAGATCGCGAGACCGGCTGCCGACGGGATCGAAAGAGTCGAACTCGACCGACTCCGCGACGCCGTATCCGATGCCGCGGTCGATGTCTACGATGCCTTGCCGCTGCGGGGTGGCACGGCGAACCCGGACAAGCTGCGAATCGCCGAAGCGGCGGTGTCGTTCCTGCGCGACTTCGTCGGTTCCCGAAAGTCGATCGGGGCAGGCGAAACGCTCACCCCATGCCCGAGTCTGCGGGCCGACCTGCGCAACGCCGGGGCCGACGTCGTCGAGGAAATCGTGATCTACGACAGCCTGATCCCGCGCAGGTCGCCCGACGACCTATCCGCGGTCTGTCAGGCCGTCGTCGAGCAGTTCGCGAAGACCGGGACAGGTGCGTCATGACAATCAATCAGACCTCAGTGTGCCTCGATGATGCGCAGCGGGTGATTGCCGCCGGGCAGGCCAAAGCCGCCGAAATCGAGTCGCCGTCGAATATTGCGGTGGTCGATGCCGGCGGCAACCTCGTAGCCCATGTGCGGATGGACGGTGCATGGATCGCCAGCATCGACATCTCGATCAACAAGGCATTCACCGCCCGAGCGCTGGATATCTCGACCGAGGACCTCGCGGCCGATGCGGGTCCGGGCGAGCAGTTCTACGGGATACACACCTCCAACGGTGGGCGCATCATGATCTTCGCCGGCGGTGTGCCGCTGCGGCGCAACGGCCAGGTCGTCGGGGCCGTCGGCGTCAGCGGCGGCACCGGAGAGCAGGACAAAGCAGTCGCCGAGGCAGCCTCCATGGCGATGTGAGCAGTGAACTACGCCGACAGGGCGCCGTCGTGGATAGCCCCGAGAGCAGTGGAAACACTCGCCGATAACGTCGTAGGGGTCGACGTGACAACCCGCCGGCTGCTGCTGGTCAACCCGCTCACCGATATGTTTCTGACCCTCGCCATCGCCGTCTCCCCGCCACGCGGATCCCTCCGCACAGACTCTCGGGTGGCGATGCTATCTGCACCAGCGCCCTCCCTCGACCGGACGTGATCGGAGCGTCCTGCGCTGCGGCGCCGCGACCGCGGCAGCCGCCACCGCAGCCTGGGCCCTGGGCCGATGGACACCAGGCACGCAGCGACGGGCCGCAACAATGGGGTTGACCCGCTCGGCGGCGCACAACTCGCCCGTACTTTGGTGCTGCACCACGAACGCCCCGCTCGTCGTAGCCACCGCGGTGGGCAGTGCGGCTGTTCTTGTGGCGATTGTCGAGATTCTGGAATCAGCCACTTCTTCCGATGTACACCGCTAGAGCCCGTGGCAATCGCCCCGCAACTCCCACCATTCCTCTTCCCATCACCCACTCACCACCACCCCACACACATTCACACCCACATTCCACTCATACACATAACCCCCACAACCCCCAACTCCCCTTTCCCCATAACCCCTCACCCCATATCCACACACCACACGCAGACCTCCTGCACTCCGGCTGAGAATTTCCTTACGACGTGGCGGAACGGCGAGAATTGATACAAACTCAGTCCCTTCCAGCCCTCGCGACCCGAATACCGTTAAGTGTCTGATGGATACGTGACAGCGACGCTGCACAAAATCCTCGCCGGCACCAGCTACCTGTACTACCAACGCCAGGTAGCCGCCGCCGATGCCACCGACCTCGGCACATCCAGCCTGGCCGACTACTACTCCACCCGCGGCGAAGCACCCGGCACCTGGCACGGCACCGGCCTTGCCGCCCTCGGCATCTCACCCGGCGAACAGGTCACCGAGGACCAGATGCGGTGCCTGTTCGGCCTCGGCCGACACCCCAACGCGACTGCCATCGAATACGAGACCGTGACGGACGCGATCGCCAAGGGTGCCAAACCCAAACACGCTGTGTATGCCGCCAAGCAAGCCAGCCAACTCGGCAAAGCCTTCCCTGCCCGCCACGGCGACAACACCTTCCGCACCCGCTGCGCCCACGCATACAAGGAACACAACCTCTCCCGAGGTCTCGACGCCAACGCCGCCATCGACGAAGACACCCGCGCCCAGATCCGGACCGAGGTCGCGACAGCGATGTTCGTGGAGAACTACGACCGCGCACCGCTCGACGATCGAGAACTCTCCGGGTTCGTCGCCCGCATCTCGCGGCCTCAATCGGCAGCGGTCGCCGGGTTCGACATCACCTTCTCCCCCGTCAAAAGCGTCTCCGCGCTGTGGGCCATCGCCCCCAAACCGATCGCCGACGCTATCCAGGCCGCCCACAATGCCGCAGTCGACGACGCCATCGCGTGGCTGGAAAACAACGCCACCTACACCCGTTTGGGCACGGGCGGCGTGCGGCAAGTCGATGTCGAAGGCATCGTGGCCGCGCGCTTCACCCACCGCGAATCACGCGCGGGGGACCCCGATCTGCATACCCACATACTCATCGCCAACCGGGTACGCACCCTCGACGGCAAATGGCGGACCCTGGATGCCACCCACTTCTACCGCAATCTCGTCGTGGTCAGCGAGATCTACAACACCCGCCTCGAACACCACCTCGAAACCAGCCTCGGCATTGGCTTCACCGAGCGACCCGCACCCACACCGAACAAGCGGCCCATCCGCGAAATCACCGGCATCCCACTCGAGTTGATCCGCCACTGGTCACGCCGCGACACCGCGATCACCGACCGGCTCGATACGCTCACGGTGTCGTTTCAGCAGCAGCTCGGGCGTGAACCGACACCGAAAGAACTGTTCGCCCTGGCCGAGCGCGCCACCCTCGAGACCCGCCCCGCCAAACACTTCTCCCGCTCCTACGCCCAGCAACGCCACCACTGGCACCACGACGCAGCAACACTGCTCGGCGGGCCGAATCTGGTCGAGACGACCGTCAATTCGGTGCTCAACCGGCCTACAGGTGCTCGTCCGACGATCGATGAGGCATGGATTTCTCGCACCGCCGACCAGGTGGTTGACGTCGTTTCCGGGCAACGTTCGGTGTGGCAGCGCCACCACATTCGCGCGGAAGCCGAACGCCAAGCGCGCGGTCACATCCATCCGACCCAGTGGCCGAACGTGGTCGAAGCCGTAGTCCGCGAAGCACTGTCGCCTGCAAGATCTCTCGCGCGTGGCGACCCGGACATCACCGCCGAACCCGTTCTCCAGCAT
>NZ_BAFQ01000296.1 GCF_000308375.1 Nocardia aobensis NBRC 100429
GGGCCGAGCCGGCGAAAAGGACGGCGGCCGCGCACCCGATCGCCACCCGTGGGCTCGTCGCGCCTGCTATCAGACCGCCCAGGGCGATGAACGCGGGCTGGACGCTCTTCGAACTGATCGACCACGCGGTACGGACGCGACTCATGTGATCGTCGGCGGTGCAGTTCATTCGGTAGGTGGCGAACACCGGGTTGAACACTCCGGCGCAGAGCAACAGGAGAGTTTCGGCGGTCAGGATGACGAGGAGGCCCAGTGCGCTGGGGCCTGCGATCAGGAGCAGTCCCATCCAGCAGGTGCGCAACGTACCGGAGCCGAGGAGGACTGCGCGCTGACCGAATCGCGCCACAAGTCTTGGGCTGCACAAGGATCCGAGAAGGCCGCCGAGGCAGGGCAGCCCCAGGGCGAGTCCGTACTGCCACGGTGCGAAGTGCAGTTCGCGCAGCATGAGCAGGGCGAGCAACGGGGTGGTGAGGGTGACCGCTCCGCCGAAGAGCATGCCGTTCCAGAACAGTCGGCGCAGTACGGGGTGATCGAAGATGTAAGTCCATCCGCTGTGGATCTCACGGCGCCACTGGTGGTCTGTGGGCGCGTGCGCCGGTATCGGTTCGATGGTTGCGATACTCCGGATCCCGAACGCGGACAGCAGATAACTGACCGCGTCGAGCGCCACGGTGATCGTTGCGCCGAATACCGTGAGGAGAATGCCGCCGATCGGAGCGCCGATGGTGGCTGCGGTCCAGAAGGTCGATTCGAACCGGCTGTTGGCTCGCACGCGGTGCGGCTCGGCGACGATGGCCTTGACATAGGCCCCACTGGCGGCGTTGAACACCATGTCGCAGAGGGTTTGCAGCGTGAGTACGACGCAGAGTTGCCCGTAGGTCAATGCACCGAAGCACGCGGCCAGAGGAACACTGGCTAGGGCCGCGAACGAGACGAGGTCGGCGTGCATCATGATGGGTCGTTTGCGATGGAACTCGATAAACGATCCCATCGGCAAGGCGATTGCCGCACTGGCCAATCCGGCGATCGCCGCCATCAGCGAGACCTGTAGGGCGGAGGCGTGCACGACGAGGATGGCGATCAGTGGGAGAGCACCCGCGCCCAAGGCGCTGCCCAGCTGACTGACGGTCGAGGCCTGCCACAGGCGATAGAAGTCGGGTGAGAGTCGGCCGGTTTCGGTAGCGCCGCAGGTCACCAGGAGGACTCCGATCGATCGATGGTAGGGCCCAGCTTTGCCGAAGCTGTCTGCCTACCGTGATCGGGTGCCGATGCGGTGAGATCGGTGGCCTCGCTGCAGCCATGGTTCCGGCGACCGACTCTCACCACAACAGTCTCGGCCTCCGGTTGATCGTGCGGGCTCCAGTCGTATCAACTCGCGATTCGCCGGGCACGAACCGACGTCGCTACTTCTCGAACACCGGCATCGGCGGAATGCCGCGGGAGGCGGTTCCGGCGGCGAGGTTGCCGCAGCAGAGGCTGGTGCCGGGTACACGCCGCTCGAGACACGAGGTGGTGTGCGGTCGCAGATCCCCCGAAGTTTGCTGGACCAGGAGTATCTTTCGGAAGTCGGTGCGGTGTCGGCCGCTGCCGACGTGCGCCCCTGTGTGCCGGATTTGCCGGGACTGTTCCACTTCTGCACGACCTTCGGTTCGAGTACAACTCTGACAGGGCGGGTGTGTTGTCGTGAAATGTCTGCGGAGCGTCGCGGTTGCGTCGGCGATCGGGTGCGCAGTGGCGTTGGGGCCGGTCGCCGCGCTCGCCGACCCGCCGTCGCCTACCCCGGCACCGTCCACTACCGGCCCGGCAGCTCCGCCGGCATCGAGCCCGGGCGAGCCGTCCACCCCTGAGCGGGCTGTTCCCTCAGCGCCCGGTCCAGCCGAGCCGCCCGCCCCCGATAGTGCCGCGCCTTCCGCGTCGGACCCGGCCGCGCCGCCAACCTCCGACCGGCCCGCGCAGTCCGCGACGAGTCCTGCTGCGCCGTCGGCCGCTGATTCTGCTGCGCCGTCCGGGGCCGTGCCGCCCGCGCCGCCAGCTATCGATCGGTCTGTGCAGTCCGGGGCCGGTCCTGCGTCGGCGTCGTCTGCTGATCCCGCTCTTCCGTCCGGAGCCGTTCCGGCCGCGCCGCCAACGGCCCCCGGGCCCGTGCAGCCCGGGTCGAGTCCTGCTTCGCCGTCGGCCGCTGATTCTCCTGCGCCGTCCGGGGCCGGTCCGGCTGCGCCGTCGACCTCCGATCGGCCTGCGCCGTCGGCGTCCAGCCCCGCTGCGCCGGCGGCGGCTGATCCGGGCGCTACGGCCTCCGAGCCGAATCCTCCAGCCGCCCACAAGGATCCGGGGCCTTCGGCGTTTCAGAAATGGCTCGACGACACCATTCCCGCGCCGACGTCGGTACTGCCCGGGATCGGGTCTGCTGCTGCCGATCCCGGCGGGGCGTCTGATCCGCAGGCGCTGTGGAAGGCGATTCAATCCAGTCCGACCGGGGATCCGTTCTTCGACGAGGCACCGGCGGATCTCGCGCATTACGCACCCGGTGATGTCATCGAATCGCGGGATGTCAGCTGGCCGGGGGTGCCGATGGTCTTCCTGACGGTGCTCACGCCGGTTCAGCGGGCGGTACAGGTGAAATTCCGGACCACGAACTCCGCCGGTGCGCCCTCCTACGGGACCGCGACGCTGCTGTTGCCCTTCGGCCGGTGGACCGGACCGGGGAGCCGACCGGTGCTGCTGAACGCGCCGCCGATCAACGCGCTCAACCGGCGCTGCACTCCCGGCTACGTGTTCTCCCACGGATTCGACATCACGACCGGCGGCACCGGCAACGATTTCGTCCCGTCATCGACGATGTGGGCGGCGAGCCGGAACTACGCGGTGGTGATTCCGGACCACGAGGGCCCCTTGATGGCCTATGCCGAGCCGACCGTGGCCGGCCACATCATGCTCGACACCGTGCGTGCGGTACGCCACCTGATGCCGGACGACTTCGGCGAGAGCCGTTTCGCGATGACCGGCTATTCCGGCGGTGCCATCGCCAGTTACGCCGCCGCGATGCTCGCACACGAATACGCCCCGGAACTGACCCCCCACCTGGCCGGGGCCGCGATGGGCGGCCTGCCCATCGACTACGAATCCTTCGCGAAGACCTTCGACGGCACCTACGCCTCGGGACTGATGCTGACCGTGACGCTCGCGCTGGCCCGCGAACATCCCGAAATCCTGAGCCGCATGAATCATCTGGCGCAGTGGGCGGCCATTTCCCCGCTCAAGGATGTGTGCAGTTCGACCATGGCGGACATCGGAGTGTTCGTACCCTATGCGGCCGTGGCGAATATGGCCGACCCGCTGCACACCGAATTCGCCGACATGATGTTCCGGCGATTGAGCCTGAAGGGCAGGAAGGCCGGCATGCCGATCTATGTCTACAACGGCGTGCACGATCCCTGGATGCCTGTCGCGAAGGCCGAGGCGTTCTATGCCGAACAGTGCGCTCTGGGAGTTCCGGCCACGAAGAGCATCGTGGGCGGGGAACATATCCTCGGCTACTTCGACGGCTTTCTCGGATCGACGCAGTGGCTGGGCGAACGGTTGTCCGGTGTCCCGGCGCCGAACGCCTGCGAAGTGGCGCCGCGCGCGGATGCCGCATCGGGGCCGAGCACCTCGAACGGTGCGTCCAGCGACGTTGCCGGGGCCGAGAAACCCTCCGCAGCACCCGTGCGGCGAGTGACCGCGCCGCCGAGTCGATCCTCCGGTCCCAAGCAGGATCGCTGATAGTCGGGTGAATGCGACGTGATCCACCTCACGCGCTGTCACAGCCGCGGGGGATGCGGCGTCTTATGCCCGACCCCCTCAGCAAACGGAGGAAGACGATGAAGAACAACGAAGTCCTCGTGATCGGTGGCGGATACGCCGGGGTGATGGCGGCCAACCGCCTGACGCAGCGTGACGATGTGCGGGTGACGGTGATCAACCCCCGCCAGGTCTTCGTTCCGCGGCTGCGGCTGCACCAACTGGTGGGCGCGACGCACGAGGCGGTCGTCGACTACCCGGATGTCCTGGCCGAGAAGGTGCGGCTGGTCGTCGACAGCGTGACGCGGATCGACGCGGCGGGGCGCACGGTGCAGCTGGCCGGCGGTGACAGCATCGGCTACGACTATCTGATCTACGCGGTGGGTAGCGGCATCCCCGCACCGCAGGTACCCGGGGCGGCCGAATTCGCCTATCCGATAGCGACTTTGGAGGCGGCGCAGCGACTGCGTTCGGTCCTCTTCGATACGCCCTCGTCGGCCGCGGTGACGGTGATCGGAGGCGGGCCGACCGGGATCGAGACCGCCGCCGAGCTGGCCGGACAAGGGCGCGCGGTCACCCTGGTGTGCGGCAGCGTTCTCGGGCCGTACCTGCATCCCAAGGCGCGGCGCACGGCGCACAAGTACCTCGCGAAACTCGGAGTGCAGGTCGTCGAAGGTTCCGATGCGACCGTCACCGCGATCGGGCGAGACGCTGTGGTACTCGGCGACGGCCGGACCCTGGCCAGTGCCGTGACGATCTGGGCGGCGGGCTTCGGCGTACCGGACCTGGCCGGTCGCAGCGGATTGAGCGTCGATACCGCCGGGCGGCTGCTCACCGACGAGACACTGACCAGCGTCGACGACGAACGCATTGTCGCGGCGGGTGATTCGTCGGCACCCTCGGATCTGCCGTTCCGCATGAGCGCCTACACGGCGTACTGCCTGGGTGCGCACGCCGCCGACACCGTCCTGCACCGCATCGCAGGGGAACAGCCCTCGGCGATCGACCTCGCTTTCCCCGCCATGTGCCTCAGCTTCGGCCGGGACGCCGGGATCTATCAGCTCGGTCACAAGGACGAAACCGCCATGCGGCTGTACTTCGCCGGGTTCGCGGGCAAGAAGCTCAAGGAATTCGCGTGCGAGGCGGGGATAAAGCATCTGGCGACCGAGGCCCGCAAACCCGGCTCGCACCACTGGTTCTCCGACGGCAAGTACCGGCCGGCGCAACTGCGGACCCGGCACGACGACACTGTTCCGGTTGCCTAGAGGACCGGTGTGACGCGGCTGTGCGCGGCACGGTGCCCACGACCGCACACGGCCGGTGGCTGAAAGTGGTCGGTAGTCGCGGCCGGTGAGTGGCGAGTTGGCCGGCGGGGAGGCTGTACTTTTCGTGCAAACCTGGCCGTTCTTTGCGGTTTTCGCGCAATCTCGCCGAGGTTTGCACGAAAAGTTCACCCGATCCCAACTGCGCCCCACGCTCGTAACCGGCTACCGGCTGCGCACATCATCATCCCCCGCCCGTCGCCGCCCCACACTCGAATTGTGTTCGGGCTGAGCGGAAGCCTGTGCGCGGGCCGAGGCATCCGCTTACATCGAAACCATGGCAATATCGGCACCGTCGCCCACCGACGCGGACACTTTCACCACCGAGTGGCAGGAATGGCATCGGCGGCAGGAGGCGCACCTGTCCGACCGGCACGGCTTTCTCGCCATCACGAGTCTGCACTGGCTCACCGAGAACCCGCAGCGCTTCGACGATGCCCCCGGCGCCTGGTCGACCGGGGCCGACGGCGTGGTGGTCGTGCTCGACGAGGACGAAGAGTTGGTCGTCGACGGCGAGCCGGTGCGCGGCCGCTACGGATTCGGCGTCATCCCCGAACGCGGTGGCGTGAACGCGGTCTGGGGAGACGCGGTGATCGAGGTCGCCAAGCGAGGCGGCCACGACATCGTGCGCCCTCGGCACCCGAACACCCCGCTGCGCACCGCTTTTCGCGGCACTCCGGCGTTCGTGCCGGACCCGAAGTGGGCGGTCACAGGACGCTATGTGGCCTTCGAGGAGCCACGGCCGACGACGGTCGGCGCTGCGGTGGAAGGACTCGAGCACGTCTACGACGCGCCGGGGCAGATCGAATTCGAGGTCGACGGTAAACCGTTGCGCCTCACCGCTTTTCCCGGAAAGAGTGCCGGAGATCTGTCGGTGTTGTTCACCGACGCGACGTCCGGAGTCACCACCTACGCGGCGAATCGGGTGCTGCAGGTGCCGGCGCCGGAGGCCGACGGAACGGTGGTGCTCGACTTCAACCGTGCGGTGAACCTGCCGTGCGCGTACACCGATCTGGCGACCTGCCCGCTGCCACCGGCGGAGAACCGGCTGCCGATCGCGGTCGAGGCGGGGGAGAAGATCCCCTACGAGCGTCAGGAATGAGCTCGCCGCGGATCAGTTCGCTGGCGTTTCTCACCCCGGGCAACTACCTCGACGACGATCCGTACACCGGCCTCGAGGACACGCTGCAACTGTTCGAATACGGCGAGCGACTCGGGTTCGACGGCGCGTGGATCCGGCAGCGGCATCTCGAGCACGGAGTCGGTTCGGCAGCGGTCTTCCTGGCCGCGGCTGCCCAGCGGACGAGCCGAGTGGAGCTGGGCGCGGCGGTGATTCCGATCGGGTACGAGAGCCCGTTCCGGCTGGCCGAGGACTTGTCGCTGGCCGACGTGCTGTCCGAGGGGCGTTTGCAGCCGGGTTTCAGCGCGGGGACGCCACCGCACGCCGACCTGATCGGTGATCTGGTCTTCGACGGCGACTGGCGCAGCTTCGACCTGTCCTACGGCCGGGTGGCCCGGCTGATGGACAACCTGCGCGGCCACTACCTGGGCGACGCCGACACCGTCATCCACTCGCCGGGCAACACCCAGCGCCCACGGCTCCAGCCGCACAGCCCCGGCCTGGCCGACCGCGTCTGGTACGGAGGTGGGAGTACCCGCTCGGTGCGCTGGGCGGCGGAGAACGGGCTGAATCTGCTCAGCGGAAATATCGTATTCGGCGACCGCAGTGACGATTTCGTGACCGCTCAGCTGGGGCTCATCGACGACTATCGCGAACGCGTCGATCCGTCGCGCCCGGCGCGCGTCGCGATCGGCCGGGTGATCGTCCCGTTCGACAGCGCCGACCGCGCGACCCGGGAGCGGTACCGGGCTTATGCCGCCGGCCGCCACGAACGCACCCTCGGCCCGCAGGGTGCGCGGCGGGTCCTGTTCGCCCCGGATGTCGTCGGCACCGCCGAGCAGATTCTCGAACAGCTGCGCGCCGATCCGGTCCTCGCGCAGACCGCCGAACTGCGTCTGGAGCTGCCCTACGAGTTCCATCGCGCCGACTACGAGCAGATCCTGCACGACACGGTGGAGTTGATCGCTCCCGAGCTGGGGTGGAAACCCGCGCTCGCCCAGGCCGACGCGAGAGGACCCCGCCCGGCGAACCGGCCGGGGTCCACACCCGGATACCGCGCCCAGGCGTGAGCCGTAGGGGTCGGCGATGATCGGATCGCCGATTCCTCACACGGTCCGAGCACGCCTCTGCCGAGCGCGGCGTCGGGCACCGCGACGATCAGTCCGCGAGTTTGAACCTGCGCTTTTGGGTATCCACACCATTGCTCGATAACGGTGTCGGCGCGTCCACCGACCCGCGATACGACACCCGGCGTTCCACCGTATTCGGTATCACCGTTCGTACTACGAGCCAGGAGGACGAGATCGATGATGACCGGCCGGAACTACCGAAGCTCAGCACTTTTCGTCACCGCCCTGGCAGGGATGGGGCTGGCCGCCGTGTCGACGGCCGCTCCAGCGCTCGCCGCCAACACCATCGACATCAAAGGGGTGGGGCCGGCCAATGTCGGGGTCGACTACACCTGCGATGCCAATTCCGGCACGTCCGCGGTCAAGGTCATGGTGGGCGATCCCAACGCCGACGCCCCGTCCGCGATGGGTACGCAATCGCAGGTCACCTGCAATGGGCAAACGCAGAGCACTGTTGTCGAGCTGACCGGCCCGGATGGGTCGCCCGCACAGTTGCAGCAGGGCCAGACCGTGCAGGTCCGGGTGGCGTTGGTGGATCCTCAGGACACCGTGGTCTCCGGAAAGGCCAATGTGTTCAAGCTGGGGTAGCGGCGACCTCTGCCCGCCATCGTCGGCGGGTGGTCGCGGCGCGTGCGGTCCAGCCCGCCACGACGCCGAGATAGACACCCGGCAGCCCCCAGTGCAGTACCGCGGCTGCGATCCACACCGCGGGCAGGGTGACGCAGACGACCGAGAACACGGACGCGGACATGACCGCTTTCGTGTTCCCGGCCGCGCGCAGCTGGGCCGCGTAGACCATGCCGATCGACATGACGGGCGCCAGCACCGGCAACGACCACACCAGCCCGCGCCCGGTCGCGCCCACCGCGGCATCACCGGTGACGAGCCGGAACAACACCGGTGACAGCGCGGTGAGCAGCACCGCGACCGCACCCGAGGTGCCGATCATCAGCACCGCGCCGGCCCGCACGACAGCGCGCCGCCCGCGATCGTCGCCGGCGCCGAGGCACTGGCCCGCCAGAACCGCCACCGCCACACCGATTCCGAACACGAGCATCCACACCAGCGATACCGCCAGGCTCATCACCCGGTGCGCGGCCAGGCTCACCGTCCCCGCTCGCGCCACCACTGCCGTGATCACGGCGTCGCTCCCGTAGCCGACGACTCCGAATACGACGTCCGGCACCGCGAGCACTGTCACCGCGTGCCACACCGTGCGATCCGCGCGAGCACGGAAGGTTACCGGCCCGATGGCCCGGCGGACACGTGGAATCAGCGCCACCGTGCCGGCCGCGACGGCGGCGGTCGAACCGATCGCGGACCCCGCCGGCCCCCGCCCCGCACCGAAGATCAGAATCCACGACACCATCACGTTCAGCAAAGCCACCGCCACCGCGACCCGGGCTCCGGATCTCGTATCACCGATGCCGGCGAGTACACCACGCAGATGGGCCGTGACGGCCGTGAACGGCAACCCGCACAACAGAATCCACAACATGACCGTCGGTTCACGCCGATCCGCGCCCACCGGCGCGGTCACCGCCACGATCACGGGTGCGGCCGCCGCCGCGGCCACCGCGACCGTCACTCCGACCGCGGCGGCGCCCGAAAGCCCCGTCGATACCACCGCCCGGACCGCGTCGATGTCCTCACCGCCGTGCCGGCGCGCGACGAGTATCTGGGTGGCCGATCCCCACGGCACCACCAGCGCGGTACAGCAGATCCATACCGGCACAACCAGTGCGGCGACGCCGAGCGCTTCGATCGAGTGGTGACCCAGCAACGCGGTATCGGTCACGCCCAGCACCAGCGTCGTCGCCGAGGTCAGAACGACGGGCGCCGCCAGTCCGCTCACCTGACGAAGTCGCGCGATACGCGCTTGCCTCCCCATGCGGGGACTCTAATAGCGTTCCCGCGCAAGTCTCTTCCAGTGGTGCGGAAACCCGAGCTACCCGCGCCGGAGCTCGTGTAAGTCCCGTGTCAGCGCTGCGTCAGTCCGGTGACAGCGGCGTGGAAGACAGTTCTCCCATGAACAGCGGAGCACTCGCCACGGTCGGAGCCCGGAATGCCGTGTGGGACACGACGTTCGTCAGTCGTTTCGATTCGGCTCTCGGAATCGGACTCCCGCCGATGCTGCGCTCACAGTGGCTCGACCGTGGTCGGCGGTATGTGCGCAGTGATCACGCCTTCGCCCAGTTGATCCGTTTCGCGCTGGTCGGCGGCGCAAGCAATATCGCCTATGCCCTGCTGTTCGTGGTCATGAGTGGGGTCGGACCGCTCGTCGCGAATATCGCGGGTTCGCTGGTCAGTACGGCGATCGCGAACGAACTGCACCGCCGCCTCACCTTCCGAGCGGCTGGCCGCATCGGCTGGTTCACCGCGCAATGGGAAGGCGGCGGCCTCGCGCTCCTCGGTGTGGTGATCAGTACGGCCGCGCTGGCCGGCCTCCGTTTCTGGGCGCCCGGCCTCGGCGACCTCGTGCAGGCGAGCGCCGTCCTCGCCGTCACGGGCACGGTCGGCGGTCTGCGGTTCCTGGCTTTGCGTGGCTTCGTCTTCTGAGAGGCCGCCCGAATGGGCACGGGTCGTTCGGATCGGATGACGGCGGTGTTCGTCGGCCGTCAGTCGGGTTCCGTCGCTTCGCGCAGGGTGCGGAATTCGGCGGCCAGGGCGTCGAGGGTGTAGTGGGCGTTGAGGCCGCTCGGGTTGGGCAGCACCCAGATTTCGGTGGTGCCGAGGGTTTCGGCCTGGCGTCCGACGGTGGTTTTCGGCCGGCCGAAGGCGGTGCGGTAGGCGCCCAGACCGAGGACGGCCAGGGCCCGGGGCCGGTAGTGCCGGACTCGCTCGGCGAGCGCCCGGCCGCCGTCGCGCAATTCCACCGCGGTCAGCTCGTCGGCCTTCGCCGTCGTTCGCGCGGCGACGTTGGTGATGCCGATCCCGAGGGCGAGCAGTTCCTGCTGCTCATCGGGACGGAACAGCCGGGGCGTGAAGCCGGACCGGAACAGCGCGGGCCAGAAGCGGTTTCCGGGCCGCGCGAAATGGTGGCCGGTCGCGCCCGACCACAGGCCCGGATTGATACCGCAGAACAGCACCCGCAGATCGGGTGCCACCAGATCGGGAATGGTCCGGTCCTTCGCGGCGGCCAGATCCGCCGGGGTGGGGTGGTACGCGGCGGAATGTGCCATCCGCCCAGTCTGCCGGACGGGGCGCCGCGCCCGCCCACGGCGGTGATCGCCGGCGGCGCGGAGTGCCCGCAGGTTCACCGGTGTGTGCCGGCACAGCGGGAATGTGCCGCGAGAAGTCGCCGTCACCCTGGGTGTTCAACCAATGGTTGTGCGTACCGGCGTATCCGGTTGTTTGATACAGGTCACCGCAACTGGTTGCATCCGAGTGAACAACGGGGGGTTGTCCGGCGCTGACGTGCCGAGCGCAGCCGCCATTTCGGTGCCGCAGGGCATGCGGCGTAATCAGGAGGATCATGGAAATCGGGCTGAAGCGGCTGATCGATGCGAGATTCGATGCGCACGTCGAGGAGAGCCGGCGGTTCGATGCCGCCTCGAAACCCGTTGCGGGTCCCCGTGATTTCGAGGAATTGCAGCGGGTCCGGGCGAGGCAGGACGCGTCCCGGCCGCCGTCGGGTTCCCGGGCCGCCCAGCAGATAGCCGAAGTCGGCGGTCGTCGAGTTCCGGTGCGGGTCACCGTTCCCCAGGAGACCGCAGTGCGGGGTGTCTATCTCGATATCCACGCGGGTGGCTTCTATATCGGCTCGGCGGCCGGTGGTGATGCGCGCAATGCGGTGCTGGCCGACACTCTCGCAGTGGCGGTGGTGAGCGTCGACTATCGACTGGCGCCCGAACATCCCTGGCCCGCCGCGCCCGACGATTGCGAAACCGCGGCGCTGTGGTTGGTGAAGCGTGCGGAATCGTTGTTCGGCACATCGGCATTCGTGGTGGGTGGGGCGTCGGCGGGAGCCACCCTGGCCGTGACCACCCTGCTGCGTCTGCGAGATCGAGGACTGGCCGATCGGTTCGCCGGTGCCGTCCTGCAGTACGGCGCCTACGACCTGAGCGGGCGTTCTCCCGGCGGCCGGCTGTACGCCGACGACTACTTCATCGAGGCCTACGCCGGTCACGTCGCGGACCGCACCGATCCCGACATATCTCCCCTCTACGGCAACCTCGGCGACCTACCGCCGGCACTGCTGGTGGTGGGGCAACGCGACATCCTCCTCGAAGACAATCTGGCGCTGGCCGCCCGGCTCGCCGCCGCCGGGAACGATGTCGACGTCCGCGTCTATCCCGAATCCGCCCACGCCTTCACCTTCCGCCCGACCGGTATGGTCGCCGCCGCTCTCCGCGAGATCGACGCGTGGGTCGCGAAGAGGCTGCACGAGAAAACGATCTGACCAGCGCGGAGCCGGGCGGCTGTGCGTCGCCCGGTGCGCTGCGCCGCGCAAGAGGCTGCGATGCTCGCGGGTCGCTGGTGGCGCGCCGGATCCCATTGCGACGGTGACGTAGTGGTGACCGATCACCAGCGCGGACCGGGTCCATTCGTTACCCTGGCTTGATGCGATCCCGGTTTCTGCGCAATGTCTCGGCCGTGTTCGTCGCTGTTGCGTCGGTGTTGCTGAGCGGCACTCCGGCCCTGGCCGGCCCACCGATGCGGGCGGCAGCGCTCGCATCGCTGGACTCCGGATTTCTCTGGGGTGTGGCGAGTTCGGGCTTCCAGTCCGAAGGCCGTTCGCCCGACAGCAATTGGACTCGTTACATCGCGCGCAACCCCGGGTACGAACCACTGCAGAATTCGGTCGACTTCGCCGATCGCTACGACTCCGACATCCGGCTGGCCGCCGATATGGGAATGCGGGTGTTCCGGGTCGGGATCGAGTGGGCGCGGCTGCAACCCGAGCCCGGGAAGTGGGACGACAACGCGTTCCGCTTCTACGATTCGGTGGTCGACAGCATCGTGCGCGCCGGGATGCGGCCGATGATCACCCTCGACCACTGGGTGTATCCGGGCTGGGAGGCCGACCGGGGCGGCTGGCGCAATCCGGGCATGGTGGGCGATTGGCTGGCAAACATGCGTGCCGTCGTGGATCGCTATGCCTCGCGGAACCCGTTGTGGGTCACCGTGAACGAACCTGTCGCCTACATCCAGAACGAGGTTCGCGAGGCGGGCGCCGAAGCCAACGCCATGCTGACCGGGGTGGTCGACGTGCACAACGCCAGCTACGACTACATCCATCAGAAGCAGCCCGGAGCTCAGGTCACCGCCAACGTCGGATACGTCGCGGGTGCGGAGGATCAGGTCAACGGTGAGTTGGTGGACCGGATCGGCGCCCGGCTCGACTACGTGGGCGTCGACTACTACTTCGGATTCGACCCGGCGCAGTCGCTGTACAGTGCGATCGGACGGGCCACCGGTTCGTCGCTGCCGAATCTGCCCGGCCCGCGCATCTGGGACATGCCGCTGCGCACCGAGGGCATCTACTATGCGCTGCAGCACTATGCGCGCCGGTTCCCCGGTAAGCCGCTGTATATCGTCGAGAACGGCATGCCCACCGAGAACGGCCTGCCCCGCGGTGACGGCTACACCCGCAGCGACCACCTCCGCGACACCGTCTACTGGCTGCAACGCGCCAAGGCCGACGGGATGAACGTGATGGGCTACAACTACTGGAGCCTCACGGACAACTACGAATGGGGTAGTTACACACCGCGTTTCGGCCTGTACACCGTCGACGTCCGCACCGATCCGTCGCTCACCCGCCGGCCCACCGACGCCGTCGGCACCTACACGCAGATCGTCGCCGCCGGTGGCGTCCCCGGCGACTACCGCCCCACCCGCGCCCCGGCCCTCTGCATCTTCGTCGACCCGCCCGCCAGCTGCCTGAGCCCGGTCGCGGGGCCGTAGGCGTTCTCCTGACCAGAAAAATAGTTTTGCGGTGATGTCGATTCCGGGGGTGCCTCGTTCGAGGGGTAGGTGAGGGGCTGAGAGGCAGCCCACCCCTGGAAGGACACAACCATGCGCACACTGGTGGCTTTCGAGCACATGACCCTGGACGGTTATGCCTCGTCCGGCGAAAATCTGGGATTCGAGTTCACGTTCCGCGCCTACGACGACGAATTGCAGGCCTACGCCGAGCACATCCAGGCCGACTTCGACACCGCGATCTACGGCCGCGAAACCTACCTGGGGATGTTCGGGTACTGGTCGCAGCAGCCGAACGCCGAGAGTTCCCCGGGCGAGCGCCGGCACGCCGAATGGGTCAACGCCGTGGACAAGATCGTCTGCTCCACCACGCTGGAGTCGGCCGAGTGGAACAACACCCGGCTGATCAGCAGCGACGTCGCCGCGCAGATCGAGGCGCTGAAGCGCCAGGACGGCGGCGTGCTCGCGATCTACGCCAGTCCGAAGCTGGTGCATTCGTTCATCGATATGGGGCTGGTCGACGAGTTCCGCATCGTCGTCCATCCGGTCACGCTCGGTTCGGGCACCCCGGTGTTCCACGACAAGGCGAAACTGGATCTCGACCTGCTGGAGTCGAAGGCATTCGGTTCGGGCGCGGTGTATCTCCGCTACCAGGTGCGATGAGGAAGGATGCCGATATGCGTTATCTGATGCTGATCCGGCTCGACCCCGCGGCCGCGCCGGTGCACGGGCCCGATCCCGCCATGGCCGAGGATATGGGCAAGCTGCTCGAGGAGATGACCAAGGCCGGCGTGCTGCTCGACACCGCCGGCCTGCGACCGGTCGACGAAGGCGTCCGAGTTCGCCAGACCGGCGGGAAGCAGACCGTGCTCGACGGCCCGTTCAGCGAGTCCAAGGAGGTCATCGGCGGATACTGCCTGCTGCAGACCCGCTCGCAGGACGAGGCCATGGAATGGGGTTCGCGGTTTCTGCGGGTGCACGGGCCGGAATGGGATGTGGAACTGGAGATTCGCCAGCTCGACGACCAGGCTTGACGCTATGTCGTTACCCGAGGTGAGTGGCCGTCCGCACGCAGGTGCCGACGGCCGCTCACCGGCGGCTCGCGCCGTGGAGGCGGCGTGGCGCATCGAATGGCCGAAACTGGTGGCCGGACTCACCCGGCTGGTCGGTGATATCGCCACCGCCGAGGAGTTCGCACAGGACGCGCACCTGGCCGCCCTGGAACAGTGGCCGCGCGACGGGATTCCGCCGAATCCGGGTGGCTGGCTGATGCTCACCGCGAAACACCGTGCCATCGATCGGATCCGGCGTGACGCCACCTTCGCCCGGAAACTGCCGATGCTCGGGCACGACCTGCTCACCGAACACACCGGCGCGCAACCGGATACGGACGATATCGAGGACGACCTGCTGCGCATGGTGTTCACCGCCTGCCATCCGGTGCTGTCGCAGCCCGCTCGGGTGGCATTGACGTTGCGCATGGTCGGCGGACTCACGACCGACGAGATCGCCCGCGCCTATCTCGTGCCGGAAACCACGGTGGCCCAGCGGATCGTGCGCGCCAAACGGACCATCGCCGAGAAGAAGGTGCCCTACGAGGTTCCGTCGGGTCCGCAGCTGGCCGAGCGACTGGAGTCCGTGCTGGAGGTCGTCTATCTGATCTTCAACGAGGGGTATGCGGCCACCTCCGGCGAGAACTGGGTGCGCGCCGAACTGTGCGACGACGCATTGCGGTTGGCGCGGATCCTCACCGGGCTGATGCCGCTGGAACCGGAAGCGTTCGGCCTCGCGGCCCTGCTGGAATTGCAGGGCTCCCGCACCGGCGCGCGCAGTGACGCGACGAAACAGCTCGTGCTGCTTCCCGATCAGGACCGGAGCCGCTGGGATCAGCTGTCCATCCGCCGCGGCTTCGCCGCCCTCGGCCGGGCGCACAATCTGGCCGTGCGTCGCGGTGTCCCACCCGGTCGCTACGCCCTGCAGGGGGCCATCGCCGCCGCGCATGCCATGGCCGCCACCTCGGACGATACCGATTGGCGACGCATCGCCGGCCTGTATGCCGTTCTCGCCGAACGCTTTCCGTCGCCGGTCGTCGAGGTGAATCGCGCCGTCGCGGTGGCGATGGTGCACGGCCCCGCCGCGGGACTGGACCTCGCCGACGCGGTGGCCGCGACCGGCACGCTCGATTCCTATCACCTGCTGCACGCCGTCCGCGCCCACTTTCTCGCGCAGCTGGACCGCCCGGCCGACGCTCGCGCCGCCTATCTGCGCGCCGCCGATCTCACCGCCAATGCCGCCGAACAAGCGTTGTTGCGCGACCGTGCGACCCGGCTGGATTAGGCCGAGTGTGGCCAGGGCACTTCGGCTTTCGGTGGCGCGGTCGTCCCCGCCGATACGTGTTGTTAGGGTGATGGGGTGAGTTCTCCGGAGGCATCCGAACGGTAGCCGCTCGGCCTGTGGGCCGGGCGGCGTTGTGAGTGGATTCCCGCCGATCGCTGAGCGACCGGTGCGGTTGGCGTATCTCGCAGCGCCGGATGATGCCGGTTTCGTTCCCTGGGCGCCGTAGGCGGCGCCCTGTCTCCTGGAGTACTTTCTCATGCCCCTTGTGGTTGTCGTGCTGGCTGTCGCGGTTTTCGCGCAGGGCACATCGGAGTTCATGGTGTCGGGACTGCTGCGGCAGATCGCCGACGATCTCGGCGTCTCGCTCGGCGCCGCCGGTTTGCTGACCTCGCTGTTCGCGGCCGGAATGGTGGTGGGAGCCCCGACGATGGCGATGGCGGCGGGCCGTGTGCCGGTCCGGTATTCGGCCACGGCGTTTCTCGGGTTGTTCTGTGTCGCACACGTGATCGGCGCTACCGCAACCGGTTTCGGGCCGTTGCTGGCGACGCGGGGTGTCGCGGCGATCGCCGATGCCGGGTTTCTCGCGGTGGCGCTGGCCGCGCTTCCGCGGCTGGTCGGTCCGGCGATGATCGGCCGCGCGACCGCCGTCGTGGTCTCCGGGGTGACGGTGGCCTGCATCGCCGGGGTGCCCGCGGGTACGGTGCTGGGACAGCTCTGGGGCTGGCGTTCGGCGTTCTGGGCTGTCGCTGTCCTCGGCGCGGTGGCGCTCGTGCCGGTGTGGGTGATGCTCGGCCGCCAGGTACGGGAGGGCGATGTGCCGAGTGGGCCCGCTCCGTCGATGCGGCGCGAATGGTCGGTGCTGAAGCAGTGGCCGGTCCGGATCGCCGTCGTGGCCGCAATCCTGGTCAACGCCGCGACCTTCGCCGCATTCACCTATCTGGGCACCATCACCGCCGCCGTCGCCGGAAATGGGTGGGTTCCCGTGGTGCTGGCCCTCTTCGGTGCCGGCTCGTTTCTCGGCGTGACGGTCATCGGTCGCTACAGCGACCGCCATCCGCGGCGGATCGTCCTCGTCGGAACGGCTCTGCTCGGGGGAGTCTGGCTGGTCGCCGCGGTGGCCGCGCACGCGCTGATCGGGGTGGTGGTCATGTCGGTGGTGGCGGGTGCGGTCGCGTTCGGCGTCGGTTCGACGCTGATCGCGACGATCGTGCGGACCGCGACACCGGCTGCTCCCCGCATCGCCGGCGCGTTGGCGACCACCGCGTTGAATATCGGCGCCGTGTTCGGCCCGGTCGCCGCCGGTCCGGTGGTCGACCTCAGCGGTCACCCGGCCACCGCGTTGTGGTGCAGCGCCGCCTTCACCGCCGCCGCGGTGGGTGTCGTCGTGCTGGATCGGCATCGGTCCGCCACGAGCCGGTCGAGCAGCGGAATCGCCGATCGCTCGGCAGTGCGGCGCGGCCGGTGAGGACGCGGCCGGCGGGGACCGGAGTTTGCCCGCAACCTGTTCCAACTACCCGAACAGCGATAATGGGCGCGCAAGTGTTCGGAACCGAGATGGTGGGAGAGACGACTGTGAAGCTGATCGGTGTGATCGGTGGCGGAACCATGGGTGCGGGAATCGCCGAGGTATGCGCGAAGGCTGGGAGCGAGGTTCTCGTACTGGAGACGACGCCGGAGTTCGCCGAGGCGGCGCACAAGCGGATCGAATCGTCGATCTCGCGGGGCGTGACGAAGGGCAAGATCACCCAGGACGAGGCCGACGCCGTGCTCGCCCGGGTGCGGGTGACCCTCGACATCGAGGAGTTCGCCGACCGCGACCTGGTCATCGAGGCCGCGCCGGAAATCGAATCGCTGAAGTATGAGATCTTCGGCAAGCTGGACAAGATCGTGAAGCCGACCGGCATCCTCGCCACCAACACCTCCTCGATCCCGGTGATCAAGGTGGCCGGTGCCACGCAGCGCCCCGAGCAGGTCGTCGGCCTGCACTTCTTCAACCCGGTGCCGGTGATGCCCCTGGTGGAGGTGATCTCGACGCTGGTCACCTCGCCGGAGACCGCCGCCGCCGTGACCGACTACGCGAAGAACACCCTGCACAAGACGACCGTGCAGGCCGGTGACCGCTCCGGATTCATCGTCAACGCGCTGCTGATCCCGTATCTGTGCCAGGCGGTGCGGATGCTGGAGTCGGGCTACGCCAGCGCCGAGGACATCGACGCCGCGATGAAGGGCGGCTGCGGTTACCCGATGGGCCCGCTCACCCTGCTCGACACCGTCGGCCTCGACGTCGCTCTCGCCGCCGCCGAATCGCTGTACGGCGAATTCGCCGAGCCGCACTACGCGCCCCCGGCGCTGCTGCGTCGCATGGTCGACGCGGGCCGCCTGGGCCGCAAGACCGGTCGTGGATTCTACGAGTACAGCTGATCGCGGCGCCCCGCGTTCCCGGACGGATATCGCCGTTCGCGCATCACCGGGAATGCGGGGCGGACCCGTCCTTCGGCGACCGCTCGCCGCGCCGGCGCACCGTCGAAACGGCTGACCATCACCGGGTTTCGCGCCGGCACCGGTCAGGTGTCGGGGTCTTCTTTCTGGTCGCGGGCGGGCCCGGGTCCGGCGAGTTTGCCGGAGGTCTCCGGTGGCGCGTCGACTGTGCGCTTGCCCTGGGTTTCCTGATCGTCCTGTTCGGCGTCCGTGTGCGCGTCGGTGTGCTCGGGGTGGTTCATGCCGTGCGCGTACCCGTTCGGCGGCTGTCGAATCGCCGGCACGCCTGCTCGGTGGTGGTCCCGGCGGAAACCGGCACGTGCGTCGGACGGACCGTCAAGTTACTAACAGTTCTTACCCGCCGTCACATGTCGCGCAGGGTGTGCCCACGAACTGCGCATAGGCCAGGGCGGCGGTCTATGCCGCCATCGGCGATTCACCTCCAATTCCACTGTCGTGGAGACCTTTCCAGTTTCGGATGTTCGGATCTCGATGCCGGCCAATTCGCGCCAATCCGGCGACAACCGGCCAGCGAGAGTGATAAGTTATCTATCATTCTCTCAACTACGACACCGCTCGCGCGGATGTCGCGGCAAAGCTGCCGAGTGATTCGGAGGTGTCACCGTGTCTCCGTATACACGCTGGAAATCCCTCGCGGCCGCCGGTCTGGTGGCGGTGACGTACGGCCTGGCGCAGCTCGGCGGGAGCCCGCCCGCGCATGCGATGCCCGCCTGTCCCGGCCTGTATGTGCTCGCCGTACCCGGCACCTGGGAAACCTCCGACGACGACCCGCGCACAGGGATGCTCGCGGCGAGTGTGGACGCACTCCCGGGCGACGTCGGTGTCGGCTATGTCGCCTACACCGCGACGGCGTTCCCGTGGGAGGGCGAGGTGTACGGCCGCTCCAAGCGCGAAGCCGTCGACAAGGCCCGCGCCGCGGTCGCCGCGGTGGCACAGTCGTGCGCCACGACCCGCATCGCGATCCTCGGCTACAGCCAGGGCGCCGACGCCGCGGGTGACCTCGCGGCCGAGATCGGCACCGGCCACGGTGTAGTGGCGCCCGACCGAATCGCGTTGGTGGGCTTGGTATCCGATCCCCGCCGCGCACCCACCGACACGCTGATCGGCCCGCCGGTCGCCGGTGCCGGCGCGGGCGGACCGCGCCCCGGCGGGTTCGGCCTGCTCGCTGCGCGCACCTACACGTTCTGTGCCGCCGGAGACCTGTACTGCGCGATGCCCGACGGAGACTTCGCGGGCCGCATCGCGGGATTCTTCGTGGAGATCTCGAACCCCGATCCGGCGCTGTTCGACCGGTACTCCCGGGACGCGACCGAGCTTCTCGATTCGGCGCTGGCCGCGGGAGGTCTCGGGTTACTGGCCGGTCAGCTCGACGCGAGCGCCGTGGACGAGCGCAAGGCCCAGATCGCGGAGTTCGTGAATTCCGGTGTCCACCAGAGCTATCCGTTCTACATCATCGGGCCGGGCGGTGAGACGGCCCTGTCCTGGCTGCGCCGGCAACTGGTGGATCTGATAGGCAAGTGAGGTGGGTATGCGGGAAACGGCCGATCGTGGCGCGGTGGCGATCGTCGGTGCGGACGGGCCGCTCGGAAGTGTGATCGACCGCGTCTGTGAGCAGCAATCGGTGGCGGTGGTCGGCCGGGTGACCCGCAGAGGCTGGGTGATCGACGGGCCGCCCACCGTGGTCATCGATGTCGGCTCGGCCGAAAACCTCTGGGACAGTGCCGAATTCTGTCAGCGATGGGGCAGCGCCCTGCTGTACTGCGCGGCGAACCGGGATCCCGACGGCTTCACCCGGTTGCGCGAGTTGAGTACCGCCGTGCCGGTGGGGCTGGTCACGACCCTCTCCCGGCCGCAGCCGCGGCTCGAGTTGGTGGCCGCGCAATTGCTCGGTGTCGCCGGGGAACTCGCGTCGGCGGCCCCCGGCTGGTATCCGATGGCGGATCGGTTCCGCGACGCGAACTAGTCTGCGGGCGCGACGCGTTCGGTTTCCAGCTGCCGCCGCAGCAACTTCCCGGTCGCGTTGCGCGGCAGTTCGTCGACGAAGACGACATCGCGCGGAACCTTGTGGCGAGCGAGATTCGCTTTGACGTAGTCGCGGATCTCCTCGGCGTCGACAGCAGCCCCAGCGGTGCGAACCACGAAGGCGCGCAGCCGCTTTCCGAAATCGCGGTCGTCCACCCCGACCACCGCGGCCTCCGCGACGTCGGCCCGGTTCACCAGGAGGTTCTCGACCTCCAGCGGGTAGACGTTCTCACCGCCGGAGACGATCATGTCGTCGTCGCGGCCGTCGACGAACAACCGGCCGTCGGCGTCGAAATGCCCGACGTCGCCGCTACACAACAACCCGTCCACGATCTCCTTGTGCTGCCCGTCGGTGTATCCGGTGAAGCTGAGGCCACTGGAGACGAAGATCGTGCCCACCACGCCGGGGCTGGTCACCGGATTGCGGTCGGAGTCGTAGATCGCGACCCGGCATCCGACCGTGGGACGGCCGACCGTACCCGGCGCCTCGCGCATGTCCTGCGGAGTCGCCACCGCCGCCACCGCGACCTCGGTGGAGGCGTACAGGTTGTAGAGCACCTCGCCGAAAACGTCCGCGGTGCGGCGGCTCAGATCCGGTGAGATGGACGAGCCGGCGGCGAAGATCACCTCCAGCGACGACGTGTCGTACTGCCGCAACACCGATTCGTCGAGATCGACGATGCGCTGCAACATCGTCGGCACCAGCACGAGGGTCGCGGCGCGGTATTGCGCCACCGCGGCGAGCGTGCGAGCCGGATCGAATTTGCGCTGCCGGAAGACGATTCGATTGCCCAGCGCCCAGCCCAGCGTGCACTGGGACAGTCCGGTGCCGTGGAAGATCGGGGCGGCCATCACCATCGTCTTCTCGCGCGGCAGCGGGATCCGGTCGAGGAACTGCGCCGACTGCAGTGGGGAAACCTTGTCTCGCGGAGCGCCTTTCGGAGTTCCGGTGGTGCCGCTGGTGAGAATCACGAGTCCGCCGGGGCGCGGGGGCGGCGCCACGGGGTCGGTGGAGTGCGGCTCGGCCTGCGCGTAGATGGTGGTGATCCCGGCGGTGCCGTCGTCGTCCCAGGTGAGCAGCCGGGGGATGTCGGCGGGGACGGCGCGGGCACGGTCGGCGAATTCGCTGTCCAGCAGCAGCGCGTCGACCTTCTCGCGAGCGGCGACCTCGGCGAGCTGCGGGCCGGCGGATCCGGTATTGAGCAGCACCACGCGGGCACCCAGCTTGCCCGCGGCCAGCAGGCTCAGAACCATGCCGCGGTGATCGCGGCACAACACGGCGAGGACGGATCCCGGCCCGAAACCATGGGCGGCGAGCCCGCGGGTGAGTGCGTTGGATTCGCGGTCGAGCTCGTCGAAGGTGAGGGTGCCGCGTTCGTCGACCAGCGCCGGCGCGGTCGGAGTGCGGCGCGCGGCGTGGGCGAGCACCGTGACGAACGGGCCGTAGACTCCCGCGTCGCGCGCGGTCCGGACGATATCGAGCGGATGCCACGGGTCGAACATGCCGCGCCGACGCAACACCGATGCCGCGGCGAACGCGTCACCGACGGACCGGACCAGCTCGCCCGCAGAACTCGACAGCACCACACAGACCTCGATCCACCTCGGCCGGCGAGCCCTTCCGTATCGCTTCGCCGGATCACTGTCAGAATACATATTCACATATTCGGTGGTGTGCCGTTCGGTGAAGCATTGCTGCCGACACCCAAGTGGTGAGAAGATGAGACGTCGAACACCTCATTGACCCTCGGAGTGATACGCATGAATCGAGCCGCCCGAACCGTTGCCGCGGCCCCCGCGCCGGACGCTGGACTCGCCCGCCGGCGGCAGTACATGGCCGGCCCCGCGGCATTGCTGGGCGGCCCGGCGAATGTCGTGATGCAGCTCGGTCTGCCGCCCGTCGGTCGCGGAGTCGTCGAAAGTACCGTGGAAAGCGGTCAATACGCACGGCATCCGCGTAAGCGTGGCCGCACGACGCTGACCTATCTGGCGGTGGCGATGCTCGGGACCGAGGAGGACCGCGTCGCCTACCGTGCCGCCGTCGACACCTCGCATCGACAGGTGCGGTCGCGCCCCGGCAGCCCGGTCCGCTACAACGCCTTCGATCCGCAACTTCAACTCTGGGTGGCCGCCTGCATCTATCGCGGCGTGGAGGATTCGACCAGGCTCTTCTATGGCAGAATTGACGATAACTTAGCTGACGAGTTCTATCGTGAGTCCGCGCGTTTCGGCACGACGTTGCAGATGCCGGAGCGGCTGTGGCCGGCGGATCGGGCAGCGTTCGACGAGTACTGGAACGCCAAGTTGGGCGAGATCTCGTTCGACGACGAGGTTCGCCGCTATCTGCTGGACCAGGTCATCGGCCTGGGGCCGTACAGCCGCGCCCAGCGAATCGCCTTCGCCCGGGTCAATCGCTTCTTCACCACCGGATTCCTCTCCCAGCAGTTCCGCGACGCACTGGGCCTCGGATGGGGCCCGCGCCGGCAGCGCACCTTCGAGATCGTGATGCGAACGATCGGAACGGTGCTGAAGCGCCTGCCCGAACACTGGCGCAGCTACCCGTTCGACGGGTATATCGACGATATGCGGCGGCGACAGGCACTCGGAAAGTCGTTGGTGTAAACGGCGGTCAGCTCGCTTTCCGCTCCTCGCCGACGAGGGATACCGTGGATGTCATGCCTTTCCGCGTATACACGACAGCGAGTGGGCCGGACCATGAACAGTCTTTCCCCGACCCGGAGGACAATTTCAAGTTCCTCGAGGGGGGAGTGCTGGCGGTGTACACCGCGACGAAGTACACGTATTACGCCCCCGGCTTCTGGACCCACCTCGAGGAACACAAACCCTGATCGTTTCCGGTCGACGACTCGGGGGTCGGCCTCAGCGTCCAGGGGCGCCGCGACGCTACGAGGTCAGCGCGGTGCGCAGTTTGGTGAGGAATCGGCTCATGTGCGGGTCGGATTCGGGGAGGGCGTCGGAATCGATCTCCCACCAGCGGCCGGCGGCGAATTCTCGTGGGTCGAGGGTGAAGGGGTGGTCGCGGTGGCCGCGGATCACGTACCAGAGGGAGACGTCGCGGTGGGGGTGAGTTCCGACGGTTCGGGTGCTGGTGAGGAACAGGGGGCTTTCGCCGACGACGGTGAAATCGGCATCCGCTCCGAGCTCTTCGGCGGCTTCTCGTCGGGCGGTGTGCAGAGGGTCTTCCCCCGGGTCGACGTGACCGCCCATGGGCAGGTGTAGTCCGGACTTGCGGTGGGCGCCCAGCAGTACGACGCGGGCATCCGGATCGACGACCACCACATACGACACCAGGTGCTGTGGCGGCGTGGCCGGAGGTTCCCGGCGGAAGATGTCGTCGGTGCCGGCGAGCCAGGACAATGTCTCCCGGATGTGCTCCTGCTCGAGGGTGTCCAGCGGGGTGATCGCTGCGACGATGTCCGCGACGACCGCGGTGGCGGGGTGCATGGGCCGACGATAGCGCCGGGTACCGACAATCGATCCGGACTACCACGGGGCTATTGCGGGTGGGTGAGGCGCAGTTGCGCGATCAGCGCCTTGTGATCGGCGCCGGGCAGGCGGACCGTGTAGACGGTGTCCGCGTGGCCGTCGGCGACCAGGATGTGGTCGATGCCGACCAGCGGTGGCCAGCGCTTGTCGGTGGGATAGGTGACGAGGTGGCCGGCGCCCTCCTGTTCGGCCGCGTCGTGGAACCGGCCCGAGAGCATCGCGCGGAATTGGGCATGGTCGAAGGTCGCGTTGAAATCGCCACCTACGATCACCGGCCGATCCGCGGGCGAACGGTCGAGAATGGCTCGTAGCCGGGATAATTCGTCGGCCCACAGGTGTGTTCCGGAGATCGGGGGCACCGGGTGGAAGGCATAGACGCCGACCGGTCCGACCCCCGGGACGGTGGCGGTCGCGCAGAGCTGGTTCAGGACGAATCCGTCGTATTCGACAGTGTCCGAGAGGGGATAGGCGCTCCAGATTCCGGTACCGGTGGCGGTGCGCCCGGGCGACAGATATCGATGCGGCAGCAACCGGTCCAGGCCCACGTCCTCGAGGGCGTGCACCGCGGCCGGAGTCAGTTCCTCGACGGTCAGAATGCCGACCTTGTGCTCGCGCACCTGCTCGATCAGCGCGTGCGGATCGGCGCCGTCGAAGAGCAGATTGGCCTGCATCACCGTCACCGGTGTGCCGTGATCGCCGGGGGAGCGGCCGACATACAGCGGCGCCTGCGTCCAGATCGCCACGCCCACAACGGCAATGGCCACCGCGACCCCGGCCCATCGCTTCGCGGCAGCGAACAGCGCCACCCCGACAACGGCGGCACACATCAGATACGGCGCGCCCGCCGTTGCCAGAACCAGCCACCGTGACTCGGTCCGATTGAAGTGCAGCGCCACACCGCCGGCGCCCACCAGGGTCGCGACCACGGCGAGCGATTCGAGCGTGATCCGCCCCCACGCCGCCTTCACGCGCCCCACCTCCGCATCCCGAATCCGGCGATCGTCAGCCGCACGGCTTCGCAGGGGGAACGGCACAGGACTCCCATCGGTCGATCGGCTCGCGGACGTGGTGAGTGTATGCACGCGGCACCATCGCCCGACCGCCCACCCAGCGGGAGTATTCGCCGGATTCGTCCGGAGAGTGGTCACACTCTTGCCATTCTGAGCGGATATCTCGCCGGAGTGGAGGTGGGCGAATGGACGAGCCGGGTGCCGAGGCGCCGCGACTGCGCGAACTCGGTGCGGACCCGGACGCCGTGTTGCGGCTGATCCGATATTTCGACGGTTTCGACGAATCCGACACCAACGCGGATACGGTGGTCCGCGCCGCGGCATTGCTGGCCGAATGCCCGGTGGCCGCGAGCTGGCCGTCCGGCACGGTGATCCGCTACGACGCGGCGGGTCGTCCGTTGCCGACGGTGATGCCGCCGGCGGAGACGACCGGCGAGCCGGGCGTATGGCTGGAGCGGACCGGCGCCGCGCATGCCCTCGATGGCGTCCTGGTGGATCGGCTGCGGCACTGTCTGCGGGTGGTGGCGGTGCGCGGTTCGGCGGCGGGGCCGACGGGTCTGGACGACCCCGCGCTGCTCGAGGTCGTGCTGTCGGAGAAGCAACGCCGCGAGGATCGGGTGCGGGCCATGCGCCTGCTCGGGATCGATCCGGCGCAGCCGATGCGGGTGCTCGCCGTGTCGGGACCCGGTGCGGCGGAAGCGGTCCGGATCATCGCGGCCCGGGGCCGAGTGGTGCGTTCGGCCGTGACCGGCGCGACCACCGCCGTGCTGATCCAGGACCGGGAAACCTGCCGGGAGCTGTCGGATGTGCTGAATTCCGCTGTAGTACAGGAATTTCCGGCATCGCGCCGGGGTGCGGGCGGGCCATGGGTGGGGATGGGGGAGCGGCTGCCGGCCTACGCGGCCGCCACGTCGTGGGAGCAGGCGCTGCGCGCGTTGCGTTTCGCCTCCTCGACCTGGCACGGGCGCCGGGTGGTCGCCTACGAACGACTCGGATCGCTGGCCCTGCTCGGCGAGCTGCCCGTGCAGCGACTGCTGCGCACCTCGGATGTGTTGCGGGTCAACGAATTCGCCGCCACGGAGGCCGGTGCGCTCGCCGTCGACACGCTCGAGGCGTTCTGCGTCTTCGGATCGCTGCGGCGCACCGCCGCGGAACTGCATCTGCATCACAGCACCGTGGCCGCGCGCATCGCGCAGGTCGAGGCGGTGATGGGCTGGGATGTCGACGAGGCGCTCGACCGCTTCATGGCCACGCTCGCACTGATGGTGCGGCGCATCGCGCTGTCCTCGGCCGAACTCGCCGCGGATCCGGGAGCAGCCGGGCGCGCCGATCCGACGGGTGTCGGATGAATCCGGCCCTTCCGGCGACACGCGGCGGGTGATCCGGATCACTCGACTCGGTCATGATCGGCAGCGACAGAAGGAGTTTCGACATGGCAGTCATCGATCCGAACCGCACCTGGGCCCCGCTGGAAGAGCGGCTCGCCATCACCACGAACGCACGGCACCGGCAGGTGCTCGAGATCGTCATCGAACATATGAAGGCCGAGGCGAAGCCGGATCTGGACGGCCTCATGCGGACGCTGGTGCCCGAACCGGCCTACCACTTCTGGAACGGCGGACAGGATGTCGGGCCGAAGGGATGGGACGGCGTGCACACCTACTATTCGGATTTCGTCGCGAGCCGCAGCAATATCCTCGAATACGCCCTCGACCGATTGGTCGTCGACGATCACTGTGTGGTGACCGAGGGCTTCCTGAAACAGATCTATCCGGGCGCATATGCCGCACAGATCGGCATTCCCGTCGACGACACCGCGGCCGACTATCTGGTCGTATTCCGGCAATTGCTGTTGTGGCCCGTCGACGCGGAGGGCCGGATCGTCGGTGAGGACTCCTATCACTCCGGACCGGTGGAGATCCGCAAATTGAGTGTCGACGAATTGCCCGGCGAATACGTCGAACTCGTGCACTCGAAGGCGTGAGAACGGCCAGACTCGGCTGATGGAAGGCGATACGGAAATGACCGAACTATCCCCTGCAACCGCGGATGTGCGCCGGGCGGATGTCGCGACCCTGCTGCTCGACCGGCTCGGTGACGAGCGGCTCGGAATGCGCGCCCGTGATCGGGATTGGACCTGGGACGCGGTGGTCCGGGAATCGGCCGCCCGTGCGGATCTGGCGCACTCGCTGCGCCGCGAGGGGCCCTTCCATATCGGGGTCCTGCTGGACAATGTTCCCGACTTCGTCTTCTGGCTGGGGGCGGCGGCCTTGGCGGGTGCCACGGTCGCCGGCCTGAATCCCACTCGCGGTGACGCTCAGCTGGCGGCGGACATCCGATATGTCGACTGCCAGCTGATCGTCACCGACGCGGCCGGGATGGCGCGCCTGCGCGACCTGGATCTCGACCTTCCCGACGACCGGTACCTGCTGGTCGACGCCCCCGGCTATGCCGCGCTCGTCGAATCCCATCGGGTCGAACCGGCGGCCGCCGGCGGCGGCCCGGACGCGCTGATGCTGTTGCTGTTCACCTCCGGCACCACCGGAACCTCGAAAGCGGTGAAATGCAGTCAGCGCCGCCTGGCGATGGTCGCGTACGCGGCGCGGGACAAATACGGTCATGTGCGCGACGATGTCGACTACTGCTGTATGCCGCTGTTCCACGGCAATGCCATCATGGCGTTGTGGGCGCCGGCACTGACGGTCGGCGCGACGGTTTGCCTGACACCGAAATTCTCTGCCTCCCAATTTCTTCCGGACATCCGCTATTTCGGCGCGACCTTCTTCACCTATGTCGGCAAGGCGCTGGGATATCTGCTCGCCACACCCGAAACACCGCGCGACGGTGACAACGACCTGGTGCGCGGTTTCGGCACCGAGGCGTCGGTGGCCGATCAGGCGGAATTCCGGCGTCGCTTCGGCGCCGAATTGTTCGAGGGTTACGGTTCCAGCGAGGGCGCGACCCTGGCGGCGCTGGATCCGAACGCCCCACCCGCGGCCCTCGGCCGTCCCGCGCACGCCGGCGTCGCGGTGGTGAATCCGGATACCCTGCGCGAATGTGCGCGCGCCGAACTCGACGAGTTCGGCCGCGTCCGCAATCCCGACGAGGCGATCGGCGAGATGATCGACAAGGCCGGCGCGCTGGCCTTCGAGGGCTACTACAAGAACGACGCCGCCGATGCCGAACGCATTCGCTACGGCTGGTACTGGACCGGAGACCTCGGCTACATCGATACCGAAGGTTTCCTGTATTTCGCAGGGCGCAAGGGAGATTGGATTCGCGTCGACGGGGAGAACACCTCCGCCCTGATGATCGAACAGGTCCTGCGCCGCCACCATGCGGTCATCGCCGCGGCCGCGTTCGGCGTCCCCGACCCGCGATCCGGTGACCAGGTGATGGCCGCCGTGGAGGTCGCCGACCCGGACTCGTTCGATGTGCGCGAATTCGCCGAATTCCTCACCGCGCAGCGGGATCTCGGTACGAAGGGTACGCCGCGACTGCTTCGGGTGTCGGCGAATCTGCCGGTCACCGGCTCCAACAAGGTGCTCAAACGCCAACTCCAGGAGCAGGCGTGGCGCACCGAGGAGGCCGTCTATCGCTGGATCGGACGCGGCGAACCCGAATACGAACCCATGACGGCGGCGGACAAGCAGGCATGGGAGGCCGAATTCGCGACCTACGGCCGGGAGCGCCTGTTGTAACCGCACGCCACGGTGCGCCAGGTCGTGTTCACCCGGGCGGGATCCTCCGCGGCGGTGCGGGACGGGAAATTCGGCCGGTTGGATGAGGCGTAGGGATGACGCCGGGAATCGCCCGATACGGGTGAGGAAACTTCGGCGCACATTCCCTACTCTCCCGGGTAGCTGCGCGATTACTGTGGCAGGTGCGGCACCCTCGGAAATGCGGTTCACGGTCGAAAGGGGTTCTGATGAACGGCATTGTGGTTGCGCTCATCGGGGCTCTGCTCTGCTTCTACGGAATCAGATCGGTCCACCTGGGCATCCTGGCGATCGGTTTCGGCATCGGGTGGCTGATCGCGGATCTGTTCAACCCGTCGTTCCTGTGGTTGCTCCTGGCCGGATTGATCGGCGCGCTCTCCGCGTGGGTGGTGACGTCGCTGATCTTCCGTTTCGCGTCGTATGTCATCGGCGGGCTGACCGGCGCGATGGTCGGCGCCAAGCTGGCATCGGTGCTGCAACCGGGAGACAAGAACTGGGCGCTCAGCATGATCGTGATCCTGGCGGTCGCAGTCGCCGGCGGCTTCCTCGCCGACCGCTTCCGGGCCCGGGCACTGCTCTGGCTGACCTCGATCGGCGGCGCGAGCATGGTGCTGAGCGGCGTCGGTCGTATGAACGATCACCTGTCGTTCCTGCGGGCGCCAGATTCCACGTGGGAGCAGATCTTCTCGGCGCTGGCCTGGATCGCGCTCTCGGCGGCGGGCTGGATCGTGCAACGCCATCTGTTCGCCGAGAAACTCGGTATCGACCATCTCGCCGGACGGGACAAGCACGACGGCGGCGGCGCCGTCGCCACCGGGCACTGATACCGGCATGGCGGTCACCTCATCCGATTCGGGTGAGGTGGGCCGGCCTCACCTGCGGCAGAGTCGTCGGGAACCCCCGCTCGGAAGGAGTCGGAGATGACAACCCCGTCGCAGCACCGCGCGCCGGCCAACAGCCACCCCGTGCGGCAGGGTTTCGCCGCCGGGACCTCGATCGGCGCCGCGGTCCTGCTCGTCACGGTCGGCATTCTGTCGATCCTGCAGGGGATTTCGGCTGTGGCCGACGACACCCTGTTCGTGGCCGGGCCCGATTACGTCTACAAGGTCGACCTGACCACGTGGGGCTGGGTCCACATCGGACTCGGGATCGTGCTCGTGCTGTGCGCGCTGGGTCTGATGGCCGGAACCGCGTGGGGTCGCGGTGCGGCGATCGGCATCGCGGCGCTGTCGATCATCGCGAATTTCCTCTGGTTGCCGTGGTATCCCTGGTGGTCGCTGATCGTGATCGCCCTCGACGTCGTGGTCATCTGGGCCGTCGCCACCTGGCGCCCGCAGATGTGATGCGGACATGGGTGCTGTCCTCGGTGATCTGCTGCCCCTGGCGGTCGGTGTCGCGATCTCACCGATACCGATCGTGGCCGCCATCCTGATCATCCTCTCGGCGAACGCCGCCCGCGCGGGAACCGGCTTCGCGATCGGCTGGGTGCTCGGAATTGTCGGCGTCACAACGATTTTCGTGGTGCTGTCCGGAACGCTGTCGGATTCGCAGGACAAGCATTCGTCGACGGTGACCGCGTGGGTGAAGATCGTGCTGGGCGTCGTGCTGCTGGGATTGGCCGCGATGCAGTGGCGGTCGCGCTCCGACACCGGTGTACCCGGGTGGATGCGCGCGATCGACACGTTGAGCGCGGTGGGCGCGGTCGGCCTGGGGGCGCTGCTCTCGGCAGTGAATCCGAAGAATCTGCTGCTGTGCGTCTCGGCCGGGGTGGCCATCGGCACCAGTGGGATCGGTGGCGGGCAGGAGGTGATCGCCGTGCTGGTGTTCACGGTGATCGCGGCCGCCAGTGTGCTGGTGGTGGTGATCGGATATCTGGTGGCCGCCGAACGGCTGCGGGAACCGCTCGATCGCGCCCGGCGGTGGTTGCAGGCGAACAATCACGTCGTGATGGCGATCGTGCTGCTGGTGATGGGCGCCGTCGTCCTGGGAAAGGGAATCGGCGGACTGTGACCGGTCAGCGCCGGCCGCGGTGGGTGAACAGGCCCACGATCCAGCCGACGACGAACATGATCAACAGCACCAGCCACAGTGGCGAACTGATGGTCACGGTGAGGATGTTGATGTCGACGCGATGATGATTCTGCGCGACGAAGATGACGGCCAGAATCGCCAGCACGATCGCCACCCACTGCCGCGGCGAGATGCGCGACAGCAGGGAAGGTTTAGCGGCCCGATCCATGGTCTCCTCCTGTGGCTCGCTCATCGGTGACACGGGCATCGCCGACCGGCAGCGCCGAATGCCGTCCAACCGATGATCCGTCGGGCGAGCCGTGCCCACTTCACCCGTCTCGGGTGAGGTCGTCACCCCACCGAGCTGGGAATGTCGCGGGCGAGTCGACACAACCAGCCTTCGTGCAGATTGGGGTGCGTGCTATGACCGGCCAGGGCGACGTTTCCGGGAGCGTGCGGACACAGAACGAGGAGGCGACCCGGGCCCTGCCCTTCGGGGACGATCAGGATTTCGCGGACGCGCGACGTGGATTCATCGCGGCGCTGGAACCCGGCGTGGTCGAGAATGCGGCCGGCGATGTGGTGTGGGACAGCGACGGTTACGCCTTCCTCGACGGGGAATGCCCGCCCACCGTGCATCCCAGCCTGTGGCGGCAGTCGAAATTGTGTGCCATCCAAGGGTTGTTCGAGGTGACCGAGGGGATTTATCAGATTCGCGGGCTCGATCTGTCGAATATGACCGTGGTCGAGGGCGATACCGGCGTGATCGTGATCGATCCGCTGATCTCCCGGGAAACCGCTGCGGCGGGACTCGCGCTGTATCGCACCCACCGCGGTGACCGGCCGGTGACCGGGGTGATCTATTCGCATTCACATATCGACCATTTCGGCGGCGTGAAAGGTGTGACCACGCCGGAGGATGTCGCGGCGGGCCGCTGCCCGATTCTCGCGCCCGCCGGATTCGTCGAACATGCCGTCGAGGAGAACGTCTACGCCGGCACCGCCATGGCCCGCCGCGCCGCCTACATGTACGGCGCCGCCCTGGGGCGGGGGCCGCAGGGCGCGGTCGGCGCCGGATTGGGGCCGACGACCTCGACCGGAACCCCGACCCTCATCACGCCCACGACCGACATCACCCACACCGGGCAGACGGAGATCGTCGACGGTGTGCGCATCGAATTCCAGATGACTCCGGGCACCGAGGCGCCGTCGGAGATGAATTTCTATTTTCCCGACCGGCGCGCACTGTGTATGGCGGAGAACGCGACGCACACCCTGCACAATCTGCTGACACTTCGCGGCGCCCTGGTGCGCGACCCGCATGTGTGGTCGAAATATCTGACCGAATCGATCAATCGTTATGCCGCACAGGCGGATGTGCTGTTCGCCTCGCACCACTGGCCCACCTGGGGAACCGAAAATCTCACGGAATTCCTCGCGCTGCAACGCGATCTGTACGGGTATCTGCACGACCAGACGGTGCGCGCGCTGAACAAGGGCGCCGTCGGCATCGAAATCGCCGAGACCATCGAACTGCCACCGGCCCTCGCCGCGGCCTGGCACACGCACGGCTATTACGGTTCGGTCAGCCACAATGTGAAGGCGATCTATCAGCGCTACATGGGCTGGTTCGAAGGGAACCCGGCCACCCTGTGGGAGCATCCGCCCAGCGAATCGGCGAAGCGGCACGTCGACTTCATGGGCGGCGCCGAGCAGGTGCTGAAGAAGGCGCGCGACTCGTTCGCCGCCGGCGATTTCCGGTGGGTGGCACAGGTTCTCAACTACGTGATATTCGCCGACCCCGGCAATCGCGAGGCACGGGCGCTGCAGGCCGACACCTTCGAACAACTCGGCTACGGTTCGGAGAACGGCACCTGGCGCAACTTCTTCCTGATGGGCGCCTACGAGTTGCGCAATGGATCGGTCGGCACGCCCACGGTCGCCGACGCGCCCGATATCGCCGCGGCGCTCACGGTGGAACAGCTCTTCGACGCCATCGCGCTCCGGATCGACGGTCCCAAGGCCTGGTCGGCCGATATCACCATCGACTGGACGATTTCCGACCTGGATCTCGTGCATCGCACCCAACTGCGCAACGGCGTCCTCGTCCACTACGACGTGAGCGCCGGTATGCCCGCTCCGGACGTCACGTTCACCCTGTCCGACGGCGATCTGCACGCGGCGCTGCTCGGCGCGAAGGATATGCAGCAGCTGATCGCCGACGGCGCGGTCACCGTCGACGGCGATGTGTCGAAGCTGATCGAACTGGTCGGCTACCTGGACGCGCCCGACCCCGACTTCGCGATCGTGACGCCTTAGCGGGCGTCGGAGACTGCCGCCGTCACCGGCCGGTCACAGCTGTTCCAGATCGCGAGTCGCCGGCCCCTCCAACAGTTTTCCGTCGTGGGTGAAGCGCGAGCCGTGCAGCGGGCAATCCCACGAACGCTCGGCGTCGTTCCAGTTCAGGATGCCGTACAGGTGTGGGCAGATCGGCGACACGGTCGAGGTGGTGCCGTCGACGGTGCAGACCCCGACGGGGCGGATGCCGCGACGCTCCACCCGGCCCTCGCCCTCGGCGGGGGTGCCACCGCCACCGAACGCCGCGCTCAGCCAGCCGGTCGTCAGATGCCGTGCGACTTGGATATTCATCGACGCGGCCTTCGCCAGACCGGTCACTTCGCTGCCGCGCCAGGTGCGATACGCCTGCGCCCACGGCTGATGGCCGCCCAGTGCGATGCCGGCCAGCGCGAGACCCGCCGCCACCGCGTTGGTCATCCCCCATTTCGCGTAGCCGGTGGCGACGAGAATGTGATCGCTGCCCGGAAGCAGCGGCCCGACGTAGGGCAGTTGGTCGATGGCCGAATAGTCCTGGGCCGACCAGCGATGGGTCAGCTCGGCATCGGGGAAGTGCGTGCGCGTCCAGTTGTACATGTCGGCGACGTGGGCCATCGCCGATCGGGTTCGGCCCACCACATGCCCGCTGCCGCCGACGAGCAGCAGATCCTCGCCGCCGTGCGGGGCGTACCGCAGTGACCGGGTGGGCTGGTCGGCGGACAGGTACATCTCGTGAGGGAATTCGCCGGGCACCCGGAACGCGGCGGCGTAGGAGCGGTGGGGTTCGAGCCGCGCGAAGTATCCGCCGCGGTCGAGAATCGGTGTGCCGGTGGCCAATACGACGGTCTTCGCGCGGATATCGCCGCGGTCGGTCGACACCGTGTCGCCGTGGACGGCGTGGACGCGGGTGCGTTCGAAGATCGTCGCACCGTGGCGGCAGGCCTGCAGGGTCAGCCCCTCGAGGACGTCCATCGGGTCGAACTGCGCCTGCTCCGCCATACCCACGGCGCCGTGGGTGTGGAACGGCAGCGCGGTCTCCTCGGACCACGCGACGTCGAGTCCGGCCTGTTCGCAGGCACGAAATTCCTTGCGCACCAAGTCGGTTGCGTCCTCGGTGCCGGCGTAGGTGACCGCGTCCGCGTGCTGGGTGGCGATGTCGTTCTCGGCGCAGAACCGCAGGAGCCATTGCTGGCCCTCCAGGTTCGCGTCGACGTATTTGCGCACCGTGCTCGCCGAATGCTTCGCGGTGATCGCCGAGAGGTGCGTGCCCTGCAGCATGCTGAGCTTGCCGGTGGTGTTGCCGGTCGTGACCGCGCCGATCGTGCGGCCCTCGAGCACCGCGACCGTGCGCCCGGCGCGGGCGAAGAGCAGGGCGGTCACCAGGCCGGTGAGCCCGGCGCCGACGACGACGCAGTCGTACTCCCCGTCGGGTTCCGGGGTCACCGGGACCGAGACGGGCGCTCGATCGAGCCACAGAGATGTCACCGGACCAGCCTCCTGTCGTTGCGCGTGTTCCGCCTCGTCACCGCAGGTTGCCTTCTTTGTCCGGCGGCTCCGTCCGGCCCGACCGGTGATTGTGGATCGTGCGGTACAGCAGCACCGCGGCGACCAGGACGACCAAGCCGACGATCACCAGTAGCTCCATATCGAGCCCTTACCCTGGATGGTCGCCTTCAACCCCGTGTCCTCGGATCCGCCGCAGCGACAGCGCCAGGCGCGGGCACAGGCTCACCGCATCCCGGGCGGCGGCGGCCGACTCGCCGTCGAGGACCGGGTCCCGGTGGTCGCGGGTGAGCGGAAAGCCCCAGTCGTCGCGAGCGATGGCATGGGGGAGCAATTCGCTGCACAGGCCGCGGCCGTCGCAGCGAGTCCAGTCGATGTGCAGGCGCCACGCGGGGCGGTCGGGTGCGGTCACCGGGCGGCTCCCTGGGAACGGGCACGGCAGGAACCGTGCCGGTGTCGGTCGATTTCCCCGGCGAAGACGGTCAGGGCGGAACGCGCCAGCCGCGCGGTCCCGTCGGGGTGGTGGCAGGCGCCGCGGCCGTCGACCAGATCGGCGATGCGGGCGATGTCCTGCGGCCGGGCGGGCCCGCCCGCCGCAAGATCGCCGACGGTGCGGGCCAGCTGCGGTAAGCCGTTGCGGCACGGACCGCACTGCCCGGCGCTCTGGGCGGCGAGGTAAGCGGTGAAATCGGCGGTGACCCGCAGCCCGCACTCGTCGTGGCGGAGGACACGCACGACGCCGGCGCCGGGTGTCGCGTGCCAGTGCCGCAACGCTGTCCGGGACAACGCCGCGCCGGTAAGGGCGGCGCCGGGCAGCCAGGCGCCGTGGTATCCGCCGACCAGAACCGCTTGGACCTCGGCCGGATCGGTGCGTCCGAACCGCTGGATCACCTCGGTGAGAGCGGTGCCGAGTGGAATCTCGACGACACCGGCGGCGGTGGTTCCGGACAGGGTGACCAGCATGGTGCCGGGTTCGTCGGGGGTTCCGGCGGCACGGAACCACGACGGCCCGAATCGGGCCAGCAGCGCCAGATGGGCGAGGGTCTCCACGTTCTGCACCAGTGCCGGGCGGCCGTTCAGCCCGGGGCGGGAGGTGCTGACCGGCTTGTCTCGCGGGATCGGCGCGCGACCGGCCAGTCGCTCGAGGACCGCGCTCTTCTCCCCGGCCAGGAAGGTGTCGGCGGCGGGCGTGAGATCCACCCGCCTCGTGTCGTAGCCCGTGGACTGCCGCTCGGCGAGGGCGTGACGAATCGGGTCGAGCAGCCGTTGCGGGGCGTACAGGTGGCAGCGCTGCGCCCCCACGGCGGCGGCCGCCACGGACAGGCCGTCGAGTACGAGATGCGGTGCGCGCCAAAGCAATACGGCATCCTTGTCGCTGTCGGGTTCACCTTCGGCGCCGTTGGCGACCACGATCGCGCGTCGTCCACCAGCCACGGCGGCGAGCTTGCGCGCCACCGGGAAGCCCGCGCCTCCGCGACCGGTGAGACCCGCGGCCGACACCACGTCGATGAACTCGCGTCCGACGGCGCGTGCGGGGCCGTATCGCGCCACGTGCGCGGAGAGCTCGGGTCCGGTGGCCGCCAGCAGCCGGTCGGTGCCCGTCGGGGCGGGTGGAGTCGTGGGGGTTCCGGTCAGTGTCGTCGTCATCGCCGGCTCCTCTCGGGGGCTGTGCTGAATTCGGTGAAACCGCGGCTGAACCGCCAGACGCCGGCGGTGGCCACGGCGAGGATGCACCCGCCGACGAGGGTGAGCAGCCAGACCCGGTCGACGTCACTTCCCGCCCCGAGCGTGTGGATCAGAGCCACCGGCCACAGGGCGTAGACCGACCAGTGCACCAGGCGAAAGAGGCGGGGGCCCAGGCGATGTCGCAACAGGGCGGTGGTCACGACCACCGCCAGCAGGTCGACGGCCAGGGTGCCGAAACCCACCCACAGCGGCCGATAGCCGCCGGTGAACGGCACCACGACGGTCAGCAGCCGCAACTGGGCGTACGGATCGAAGAACAGGGTCAGCACATGCAGGGCGACGAACGCCGTCGCCGCCAGTGCCGCGCCGCGGTGGAATTCGGCCAGCCCCGCGCGGGGGAGCAGGACGGCCCGCCCCGAGCGGGCGGCGATTCCGGCGACGGCCGCGACGGTCAGCAAGATCAGTGCCGTGATGCCGCTGCCCCGGCCGAACGCCCACAATGCCTGGTCGAACGCGGAGCTGCTTATCATCGAATTCCTTCCGGCTCGTCGGGCCAGCTACCGAGGGTGAGCACCCGCCCGTCCCGGTCGACCAGCCGGGCCGGGAGCCCGGCGGACCGCAGCCACGGCAGTGCCGCGCGGCCGCGCACCACGGCGGCGGTGGCGGCGGCATTGGCCGCGAGGCAGGATTCGGCGGCCACCGACACCGTGCGCCAGACCGGCTCCGCGGCACATCCGGTGCGGGGGTCGAGAATGTGGTGTAGCGGGCGTCCGCCACGAATCCAGCGGCGCCGCACCGTACTCGAGGTGGCGATCGCCGCGCCCGCGGGCAACCGGACGAGGGCGGCCGGCTGGGTCGCACCGTCCTGGACGAGTACCTGCCAGTGCTTGCCGGGTGCGGGTCCGGCGGTGGCGATGTCGCCGCCCAGGCTCACCAGTACACCGCAGCCGAGCTCGTCGGCGACCGTGCGCGCACACCGGTCGGCGGCCAGGGCCTTCGCTGTCGCGCCGAAGTCGAGCCGCATGCCGGCGGGCAGCGTCACCGCGCGCGGGGACCGGATCACCTGCGACCAGCCGGGGCGCGGGGTGACGCGCAGCGCGACGACCGCCGGTCCGGTGGTGATCTGCGTGAAATCGCGGTCGTAGCCGAGGTTTTCGAGGTCGGCGCCGATCGTGGGATCGACGTCGCCGCCGGTGTCGCGGGCGACGGTCAGGGCCGCGTCGAGATATTCGTCGAACAACGCGCTGACCGTGGCCGGGCGGCCGGGTGTCAGCGTGCTGATTTCGGAATCGGCGCGAAACCGGTTGCAGGCGTAGTCGACCCGATCCAGGTGGGCGTCGACGAGGCGGCGCGCGTCGGCCAGCGCGGCCGGGTCGGTGACGACGAGGCGGGCGGTGGTGCTCCACAGCTCCCATTCGGCCGCGGCCGTCTCCGCCGCGGGTACCGAGGTCATGAGCCGCTCGAGTGTGCGTGTGCGGTGCCCTGGCCAGGGCTCAGCTGGGGGACGTTGCCCGAGGTGCCGGACGATTGATCGGTGTTGTTGCTGCCCGTGTTGTCGGTGATGGTGGTGCCGGGCGTCGCGGCCGGCCGGTTGTCGGCGTATGCGACGACCGCCGCCGTCGTCGTGCCGACGGCGCCGACGGCTACGAGTATCCCGGCCGCGGTCCGGCCCAGGCGGCGGTTCGGATGTGACGTTCCCATATCGGTCACCTGCTCCGTTCGGTGCTGCGCCGACGCTGTCGGCCCTCTCTGAAAGGCCAGCATGCGGACCGAGGCTGGGTGCCGGCTGTGCGCCGGCAATGAGTTGCCGAGGCGGCGACCGTGAGCTGAAGATCAGCTGAAATTGCGGCGATAGCTGTGCGGGCTGACGCCGGTGGTGCGTTTGAAGCGCTCGCGGAAGGCGGTGGGCGATCCGAAGCCGACCTGGGCGCCGATGCGTTCGACGGAGTGGGCGGTGGATTCCAGCAGGTGCTGGGCGCGGCGGATGCGGGCGCGATGCAGCCACTGCAGCGGCGTGGTGCCGGTGTGCTCGCGGAAGCGGCGGATGAGGGTGCGGGTGCTGACGCCGGCGCGTGCGGCGATCTCGTCGAGGGACAGGTCGGCGGCCAGATTGGTTTCCAGCCAGTTCAGCAGCGGCTCGAGGTCGGAGCCGCGGGGCGTGGGCGCGAAGCCGTGGACGATGAATTGTGCTTGTCCGCCTTCGCGTTCCAGCGGCATCACCGAGAGCCGGGCGGTGTCGGCGGCCACCGCGGAACCGTAGTCGCGGCGGATCATGTGCAGGCACAGGTCCAGCGCCGCGGCGGCACCGGCCGAGGTGAGGATCTGGCCGTTGTCGACGTAGAGCACATCCGGGTCGACCTCGACGGCCGGATACGCGGCCGCCAGCTCGGCGGCGGCGATCCAGTGCGTGGTGGCGCGCAGCCCGTCGAGCAGGCCGGTGGCGGCCAGCGGGAAGGTGCCCGAGCAGATGGAGGCGATGCGTGTTCCGTTCGTGGCGGCGGTGCGCAGCGCGTCGCGGACGGCCGGCGAAATCGGCGCGGTCGGGTCGGCGGTGCCGGGCACCACGATCGTGTCGGCGTCCGCGAGTCCGGTCAGTCCCCAGGGCGCGCGCAGGGTGAATGCTCCGGCATCGACCTCCGGTTGTTCGGCGCAGACCCGGACCTGATAACCGGGGCGGCCGTCGGGCAGCCGCGTCCGGCTGAAGGCCTCGATCGGGGCGGCGAGGTCGAAGGAGACCACTCCTTCCAGGGCGAGAACGGCGACGGTGTGCATGGCTGGAACATACCCTGTCGCCTGCTGTGACATCCGCCATTCCGCCCCCGAAAGCGCTCTGTTCTAGCAGTTCAAAGCCGCTTTCCTCGGATATGTCACTTTCCCGTCGAAACCTGTCGAAAATGCCACTGGGATCCGCGGGAGTGCCCGCATACCGTCGGGCCGTGCCCGGGCCGGCCGGGCGGATGCGAAGGGATTCCCATGCATACTCAGATCGTCCTGTTCGACGGGTTCGATCCGCTCGACGTCATCGCCCCGTACGAGGTGCTCTATGCCGGCGGGACCGCATCCGAGGGCGCGGTGAGCGTCGAACTGGTTTCGGCGGAAGGGCCGCGAGAGGTGGTGAGCGGCACCGGCGGGCTGGAGTTGCGCGCCACCGCGGCACTCGATCCGGCGCGACCCGGTGTGGTGCTGATCCCCGGCGCCTCGGGCCGGATCGGCGAGCCGGGGGAGGTGCCGGACCAGGATGCCGGAACCGCCGGCGAGTGGCGCCGCGACGAATTCATCCCGGTTCTCCTCGGCCGCACCCTGACCACCGGCCTGCCCGACCTGCTCCGCGCGGCGATGGCCAACCCGCGGATCACGGTCGCCGCCGTGTGCGGTGGGTCGCTGATTCTCGCCATGGCGGGACTGCTGGAGGGGCGCCCGGCGACCACTCATCACCTGGGACTGGATCTGCTCGATGCCACAGGCGTGCAGGCCGTGGACGCGCGCGTGGTCGACGACGGCGATCTCGTCACCGGCGCGGGCGTCACCTCCGGTCTCGACCTCGGTCTGTATCTGCTCGAACGCGAGATCGGGCCACGCATCGCCCATGCGGTCGAGCGGCTGTTCGCGCACGAACGCCGTGGCACCGTCTGGCGCCGTCAGGGGCCCGCTCCCGCCACCGTCTGACCCGGCTTGCTCGATCCACGACACATCACTCGATCCACGACATATGAGGAGTAATTGCGTCATGTCCGCCGAAGGCATGTGGGATCTGTCCATCTCCACCCCGATCGGCAGGATTGCCGTCGAACTCGAGCTCCATCGCGTGGACGGCACTCTCGTCGGCACGGCAAGCGGTGCGGGCGAACGGGTTTCGCTACGCGACGTCGTGCTCGACGGTGATCGGCTCACCTGGAATCAGGCCGTCACGTCACCGATGCGATTGAATCTCGCCTTCGCGGTCACGGTGGCGGGCGACACTCTCACCGGCACCGCCAAGGCAGGCCGCCTGCCCGCGTCGAAGGTCACCGGCGTGCGCCGTGGCGGAGCGGGGCGTGCCCGGTGACGAAAGTGCTGCTGTCGCTGCATGTTCTGGCTGCGGTGATCGCGATCGGCCCGGTCGCCGTCGCCGCGAGTATGTTTCCCCCGGCCCTGCGCCGCGCCGCCGGATCGGCGGCCGCCACCGCGAATCTGCGCGTGCTGCACCGTATTTGCCGGGGCTATGCCGCCGTCGGCCTCGCGGTCCCGATCTTCGGGCTGGCCACCGGCGCCGCCCTGGGCGTACTCGGGACCGGATGGTTGATCACATCGATCGCCCTCACCGCCGCGGCCGCGGCGATCCTGGCCACGATGATCCTGCCGGACCAGCGCACCGCACTCACATCCCTCGCACCCGGTCGCGTCGATGCCACGGCCGCACGCCTGGCCATGTCGGCGGGCATCTTCAACCTGCTGTGGGCGACCGTCGCGGTGCTGATGGTGGTGCGCCCCGGATCGACCACCGGCGCCTGAACTCTCGGCGTGTCCGGTCGCGACACGACGAGGATTCCGGCGGGTCGGTGCATTGCGGCGCCGGCCGGAATACCGTGGACGTATGCGCGCTGTCGTCCATCTGGTGCTGTTCGCCTGTGGGGTCGTGATGGCGGTCGGAGCGTTCGGGCCGTTCGTCGGGGTCGTGCAGGCCCGCCACATCCGGCTCGTCGATATCCGCGACGGCTTCGCGACCGGAATTCCGCTGGACGGGGTGCAGGCCCAGTCGCCGCAGCTGCGCGCGTCCTACACGGTGGTGTTGTTGCTCGTCGCCCTGGTGATGCTGCTGGCCGGGCTGTTCGGCTCGCGGATTCTGGGATGGCTCGCGGTGCTGGCCGGCATCGCGGCGCTCGTGGTGCCGGCCTGGCGATTGAATCAGCGGTTCGACAGCCAGTTGCGCGACGACTATCAGCATCTGCTCACCGGTACCTGGGGGCTGTATCTGTTCGGCGGCGCGGTGGTGGTCGCCATCCTCGCGCTGCTCGTGCCGGGTGAGCGGCCCCGGCGCCGGGCTGCAGTAGGTGCGGGGGAGAAGCAGGCCCGCTAGGCGTTCATCGCAACCTCACTGCTCGCTCACAGGTAGCTGTGGAGCTGCACGGGCTGAATAGTCACCGTGACTACATCACTCCTCGAGAATTCGCCGGTGGTGCCGCCCGAGCCAGCGAAGTCCGGCGCCGCCCGCGCATTCGGCGGCGGCGCCGTCGAGCGGGCCGGTCTGGCGGCGCTCCTGATCGCGACGGCGGTGATGTACCTGTGGAACATCACCGTCAACGGGATGGGCAACCAGTTCTACGCCGGCGCGGCCTGGGCCGGATCGAAGAACTGGGAGGCGCTGCTGTTCGGCTCTCTGGATCCGGCCAACTTCATCACCGTCGACAAGCCGCCCGTATCTCAGTGGGTGATGGGGCTGTCCGGCCGCATCTTCGGCTTCTCGAGCGCGAGCATGCTCGTTCCGCAGGCATTGATGGCCGTGGCCGCGGTCGCGCTCCTCTACGGCGCGGTCCGGCGGATCACGGCGAATCACTGGACGGCGCTGCTGGCGGGGGCCGCGCTGGCGATGACGCCGGTGGCGGCGCTGATGTTCCGGTTCGACAATCCCGACGCGGTCATGGTGCTGCTCATGACGGCCGCCGCCTACGCCACCGTGCGGGCACTGGACCGCGCCTCCACGACCTGGCTGATGCTGGCCGGGGCGGCGCTGGGATTCGCATTCCTGGCGAAGATGCTCGAGGGACTGATGGTGCTGCCCGCGCTCGGAGTGGCCTATTTGTTGGCCGCTCCGACTTCGCTGCGCAGACGCCTGCTGCAACTGGTCGGCGGACTCGTCGCGCTGCTGGTGTCCAGCGGCTGGTATGTGCTGCTCACGCTGTGGTGGCCGGCCTCGAGCCGCCCGTACCTGGCCGGGTCGACCGACGACAACTTCATGAATCTGGTGCTCGGATACAACGGTTTCGCCCGCGTGCTCGGCCGCAATCACGGTGGCGGGGCAGCCCCGGCCCACGATCCCGCGTCGACGGCCCAGGCGGCGGCGCATGCCGCCCCGCCCGCGGGCGCGCACAACGGATTCGGCGGATTCGGCGGGCAGGTGCACGGTGTGCAGCGGCTGTTCACCGGTGAATTCGGGTTCGAGATCGGCTGGCTGCTGCCGGCCGCCCTGCTGGCGATGGTGCTGGTGCTCGTCTCACGCGGTCGCGCGCCGCGCACCGACCGGATGCGTGCGGCCGCCATCGTCTTCGGTGGCTGGATCGTGATCGACGGCGGTGTGCTCAGCTACATGAACGGCATGGTGCATCCGTACTACTGCCTCTCGATCGCCCCCGCGGTCGCCGGAATGTTCGCCATCGGTGTCGCCGAACTGTGGAACCGGCGCCACACCGCGTTCGGCCGATTCGGTACGGCCGCACTGCTCGTGGTGACGGGCGTGTGGAGTGCCGTTCTGCTGCACCGCAACAGCGGCTGGTATCCGGAGCTGCGCTGGACGATTCTGGTCGTGACGCTGATCGCCGCGGTGCTGCTGGCCGTGCCCTGGACCTATGCGGCGCATCGCCGCCTCGCGGCCGTCGTCCTGACGGCCGGCCTGATCGGTGGTCTGGCGGGCGGTGCGGCCTACTCGTTCGCGACCGTCGCGACCGCGCACTCCGGTGGTGGGCCGACGGTCGGCCCGGCGCAGGCGAACGCGCGTGGCGGCTTCGGTCAGAGCCGTCCGGATCCGCAGCTCTCGGCGATGTTGCGGGCGACGACTGCGACCTGGGCGGCGGCGACCAACGGTTCGTCCGCGGCCGCCGCACTCGAATTGGACAGCGACAGGCCGGTGATGGCGATCGGTGGGTTCTCCGGCAGCGACCCGGTGCCGACGCTGGCACAGTTCCAGACCGACGTGAAGGACGGCAAGATCGCCTACTACGTCGTACAGGCCGACGGCCGCAATCAGGGCCCGGCGGATGCGCGCGAGCAGGGCGTGACCGGAAACCGGAATCCGGGCACCACCACGGGCCGGGGTGCGGGCCGGGAGCAGGCGGTACCCGGAAACGCGCCGGGGCAGCCGCAGCCGGATACCACCGAGAATGCCGGCGGGCCGGGCGGTTTCGGCCGCAATCAGCACGCCGATATCACCACGTGGGTCACCGCCACCTTCCCCGCGCAGCACATCGGCAACGCCACGGTGTACAACCTGAGCGGCTACCGAGGCTAGGAATGAGTCGAAAGGGATTGGCGGGCAGCGTATCCCGTTGCCCGCCGAGACCCGTTCTCGTCGCGCACGCGCGTCACGGGCGGGTGACGGTCACGAGACTTATCAGTGACTGCTGGCGCCCCTCGGGACCCTCGGGTGTGTGGCCGAGGCTGCGGATGTAGTCCGGAAGGTAGATGCGTTCGCCGGTCCATTCGTGGTCGGTGAACCAGGCGGTGGTGTCGCTGCGCGGCTCGTTGTAGATCAACTTCACCCACTCCGAGCCGGATTCTCCGTCGGCGGCCAGGGCTTCGGCGGCCTCGGCGGGCAGGGGATCCATCTGTTCGACGGCGGCTCGGCTGCCGGGTGCGCTGAGCGAGTGCACGGTGTCGAACAGCTGGTCCTGGGCTGCGGGCGTCAAATAGATCAGCAGCCCCTCGATCAGCCACGCGGTCGGCCGATCGGAATCGAAGCCGCTGTCGCGCAAGGCTTTCGCCCAGTCGCCCCGCAGATCGACCGCCACCTCCCGCCGATCCGCGATCGGTTCGCGCCCGGCTTGTGCGAGGGTCTCGCGCTTGTAGCCGAGGACCGGTGGCCGATCCAGTTCGTAGACGGTGCAGCCCGCCAACGACGGCAGTCGATAGGCCCGCGCGTCCAGGCCCGCCGCGAGCACGACCACCTGCCGGATTCCCGATGCGACGGCGGCATCCAGATAGTCGTCGAAATACCGGGTCCGGAACAGTTGGTGCTGCTGAAACGGGATGCCGAAATCCGTTGTCAGCAAAGGGTGTTCGGGCAGCCGCCCGGCCAGCAGATCGGCCCATTCGCCGCCCGCGGCCGAGACGAACAGCTCGGCGAGCGGGTCCCGCGCCGGGGCGTCGCCCGCGCGTCCGCCCAGTGCGCGAGCTGCCGCGACGAACAATGCCGTGGATCCGACACCGGTGTTGATATCCCAGGAATCCTCGTCGGTACGCATGATCGCCAACCTACCCACCGGGCCGGGCGCGGCCGGGACCCCGCGCCGCACCCGCGCGAATCCGCCACGAAACCCCTGTCACCACGTATTTCCCGCCATCCGACGGGGGTTCCGGGCGGAGAATGCTCTCGTACTTCGCGCGCTGAGGTGCTTACCGGCGGCGCATCGGTGCGGTCCGGCGGCGAGGCCCTCCGATCGGACATCGCGGTGAGCGTTACGCCCGTATCCGCTCCAGCAGCTCGGTGGTCGCCTCCCACAGGCGGCGCTCCCGGTCGCGATCGTGGGCGACGGGATGCACCTCGGTGAGCCGGGTCTTCACCACGAACGCGCCGTCGCGCAGGTGTGCCCATGTGTCGTCGAGAGCGACCGAGGCCAGCAGCGGTCCTGAGCGTTGCGGTGTCGATACGCCGGGCAGCCGGCCCAGAACGCGGCCGATCGCTCGCACGGGTGCGGGGGCGCCGCGGCCGAGCGCGGTACCGGGCATCCATCCCGGTTCGAAGACCGAGACGTTGATCCCGGGCCCGGCGTGGCGCTGTAGTTCGTGGGCGTAGTAGAGGATCGCCAGCTTGGCATTGGAATAGGCGACACCCGAGGCGGTCATGCCGGGGGCGTGGTCGCCGGTGGCAGGGCGAGCGAGGTCGAGGGGATCGGCCCAGTCGGCCTCGGCGACGTTGAGCATTCGGCGCCAGAAGTTGGCGTGATAGGTGTTCGATCCGAGCAGCACCACCCGTGCCGGGGCGGTGAAGGCGCCGAGAAGGTCGCCGATGAGCTGGGCGTGGGCCAGGTGGTTGACGGCGAAGGTCGTCTCGTAACCGTCGCGGGTGGCCTGCCGGGTGTCGGCGGACATGGTGCCGGCATTGGCGATCAGCGCCCGAAGCGGTCGCACGGCACCGGCGGTGAGGAGTTCGCGCACGGTGGTCGCGGCGGCGCGCACATCGGCCAGATCCGCCAGGTCGCAACCGATTTCGCGGACGCGAGCACCCCGCGCGCGGGCCTCCTCGGCTACCTCGGTGAGATCCCGCCCGGCGCGGCCGACCAGGAGGAGATCGGGGCGCTGCCCCTCGGGGCGGGCGGCCAGGGCGAGCGCGGTGGCGCGGCCCAGATTGCGGGTCGGGCCGGTGATGAGAACGGTTCCGGTTTCGGTCATGTCCCCAGCCTGCGAGCCGGGCCGGACCATAGGCAGTCGTCCGGTTGTCGTAGGACTGTCAGGGCCAGGACACACCGGCGGCGGTTCGCGCAGACTGGAGTGCGTGGAAACGTGGGAGTTCGGCCGGACGGTGCGCCGGTGGCGCGACCGGGTGGCGCCCGAGGCCGTCGGTGTGCCGGTGGGTCCCCGCCGCCGGGCCGCGGGATTGCGCCGGGAGGAGTTGGCCGCGCTCGCCGGCATCTCCGCCGATTACCTCACCCGACTCGAACAGGGGCGCGCGACCGCGCCGTCGGCGCAGGTGGTGGAGGCACTGGCCCGCGCCCTGCGCGTGTCGGACAGCGAACGCGATCTGCTCTACCGGCTGGCCGGGCACGCCGCCCCCGGCTCGGACGTGGTGCCCTCGCGCGTCACCGCGAGTGTGCACCGGGTGCTCGACCGGTTGTCGCACACGCCGGTCGTCGTCTACGACGCGAGCTGGACGCTCGTACTGGCCAACGCGCCCTACAACGCGCTGATGGGTGACACCACCTCCTGGCGCGGCCTGGAGCGCAATGCGGTGTGGCGCAACATCACTCGCATGCCGACCCGGGTCGTGCACTCCGAGCGGGAACAGGCCGAACACGAGGCCAGGCTGGTGGCCGATCTGCGCTTGACCGCCTCGCGCTATCCCGCCGACCGCGCGCTGCGACGCCTGATCGCCGACCTGGGCTCAGCGGGCGCACGCTTCACCGACCTCTGGAACGCCGAAACGCCACCGCCCGCACCGGACCCGTCGAGGCGCAAGACGATCGACCACCCGGCGGTCGGCCTGATCACCCTCGACTGCGACACCCTGCTCGTCACTCTCGACGATCTGCGGATTTCGGTCTACACCGCCGAACCCGGCAGCGAGGACGCCGCCCGGCTCGACCTGGCGGTCGTGCTGGGCACGCAATCGCTGACACCATGAGTGCCACGGCCGCGGGCGGCAGGATTCACGACGTCGGCGGCAGGAGTTCGGCGATGAGATCCTCTATGCGAGAACGGATGTCGTCGCGGATCCGCCGCACGGCGTCGATGTCTCGCCCGGCCGGGTCGTCCAGTTGCCAGTCGCGGTAGTCGACGCCGGGGAAGTACGGGCAGGTGTCGCCGCAGCCCATGGTGATGACGATGTCGCTGACGCGGACGGCGCCGGGCGTCAGCACGGCCGGGGCGCCGGCGGTGATGTCGATGCCGGCTTCGCGCATGGCCTGCACGGCTACCGGGTTGATGCGGTCGGCGGGTTCGGTGCCGGCGGAGCGGACGTCGATGCGGTCACCGGCGAGGTGGGTGAGAAAGCCCTGGGCCATCTGCGATCGTCCGGCGTTGTGCACGCAGACGAACAGGACGCTGGGTTTCATTGGTGTGCAGAGCCTTTCGCCGGTGCCGGAACATCGGCGTCGGTCGGGACATCGGGGGTGGCCGGGAACCGGTTGCGCAGGGCGAGGGACACGTAGACCAGGCCCACGAGGACCGGCACTTCGATCAGCGGGCCGACGACGCCGGCGAGGGCCTGTCCGGAAGCGGCGCCGTAGGTGGCGATCGCGACCGCGATGGCGAGTTCGAAGTTGTTGCCCGCGGCGGTGAAGGCGAGGGTGGTGGTCCGTGCGTAGCCGAGGCGGGCCACCCACCCGTAGAGGTAGCCCCCGCCCCACATGATCGCGAAGTACGCCAGCAGTGGTACGGCGATGCGTGCGACATCCCAGGGGTGGGCGGTGATGTTGTTGCCCTGCAGGGCGAACAGGATCACGATCGTGAACAGCAACCCGTACAGCGCCCACGGTCCGATGCGCGGCAGCAACCGCCCCTCGTACCACTGCCGGCCGCGGGCCCGCTCGCACAGCTGCCGCGTGAGAAAGCCCGCGACCAGCGGAATGCCGAGGAAGATCAGCACCGATTTCGCGATCTGCCACGGTGAGGTGTCGATCGTGGTTCGTTCGAGTCCGAGCCATCCGGGCAGAACCGAGAGATAGAACCAGCCGAGTACGGCGAACATGACGACCTGGAAGATCGAATTCAACGCCACCAGAACGGCGGCCGCTTCGCGGTCTCCGCAGGCCAGGTCGTTCCAGATGATCACCATCGCAATACATCTGGCGAGACCGACGATGATCAGGCCGGTCCGGTATTCGGGCAGATCCGGTAGAAGCAGCCACGCGAGGGCGAACATCAGCGCGGGCCCTGCGACCCAGTTCAGCACCAGCGAGGCGAGCAGCAGACGCCGGTCGCCGGTGACGGTGTCCAGCCGGTCGTAGCGGACCTTCGCCAGCACCGGGTACATCATGATCAGCAGGCCGAGCGCGATGGGCAGCGAGATGCCGTCGACCTGCACCGCCGACAGGGTGCCGCCCAGTCCGGGGACGAGTCGCCCGAGCAGCAGACCCGCGGCCATGGCCACGCCGATCCAGACCGGCAGGAAGCGGTCGAGAGTGGACAGTCTGCCGGCGACCGCGGTGTCGCCGGTGGTGCTCACGTGTGCACCCCGAGCCCGGCCTGTTCGGCGAGCAGATCCGAAAGACGTTGCAGTGCTTCGGGAATCACCCGGTAGTACACCCAGGAGGCGCGACGCTCACCGGTGACCAACCCGGCCTCGCGCAACACCTTCAGGTGATGGGAGATGGTCGGCTGAGTGACGTCGAGCCCGTCGGAGATGTCGCAGACACAGGCTTCGCCACCGGCGCGCGCCGCGATGGCCGACAGCACCCGCAACCGGACGGGATCGCCGAGGGCCTTGAACATCGCCGCGAGGTCCTGGGCCGCCTCGGCGCCCACGACCGGCCGCACCCGCGGCGTGGTCACACACCCTGCCGGTGCGGCCATGGCCGCCGAAGGCAACTCCTGTTTAGACATCCGTCGATATTGACAGGCATCGATATGAGTAGTCAAACGAAGTCCGGGTGAACAAGCGCGCCCGCGGGCTGGTGGTCAGCTGCAGCAGGTGGCTCCGCCACCGACGGCGTCGCGCTGTGCTTCGGCGGCGCAGCAGGCACCTTCGGTGGCGGCGTCGGCGGCACTGCCGCAGCAGGGTTCCGCGGCCGAGGTATCGGTGTCCGACCCGCAGCACGCCTGCACGGCCTTGGTGTCGTCGGCGAATTCCGGTGCGTCGCCGAATGTCTCGGTGTCTGCCAGTACGGTGTAGACCTCCCATTTCTCACCGTGCGGTCCGGTGACCCACACCTTGTCCTGCCGGGCGAAACAGCAGGTCGTGCCGATCTGCTCCGCGGTGAACAATCCGGCTCGTGACAGGCGCGCGATCTCGTCGTGGACCTGTTCGGACGTCTCCACCTCGACGCCGAGGTGGTTGATCGTCCCACCGGCGCCGGTGTTCTCCAGCAGTACCAGCTTCAACGGCGGCTGCTCGACGGCGAAATTGGCGTAGCCGGGCTCGAGCTTGGCCGGTTCGGTGTCGAACAGGGTGGAGTAGAACGCGACCGCTCGATCGAGGTCGTCGACATTGAGGGCCAGCTGTATGCGGGACATGAGAACCTCCGTGGTCCGATATATGTCGAAAAGGTTGGCGGTTTCGAGTCTGCTCCACCTTTTCGACATATGTCAATCCCGCCGGTAGCATGGTTTCATGCCCAAAGCGCTTCCCGTGATCGATATGTCCGCTCCGGTGTGCTGCGCGCCGGTGGCGGCCGGGCCGGTCGACGATGTCGCGGCCCTGGAGGTGGCGTTGCGACTCAAAGCGCTCGCCGACCCGGTGCGGGTGAAGCTGATGTCGCTGCTGCTGGCGAGTCCGGATTCCGGCGAGAACGGTGGTGACCTCGCCGCCGCGGTGGGGCTGGCGGAATCGACGGTCAGCCATCATCTCGGTCAGCTCCGCAAGGCCGGGCTGGTCGAATCCGAACGTGCCGGCATGAATGTCGTCCACCGCGCCAAACGTGATGCGCTGGCGGTGTTGTGCGTAGTGCTGGACCCCAACTGCTGCCGGTGAATACCTCCGTCCGGTGACCTCTCCGAGGTCTCCGCGAGGTCGCCGTCCGGCCCTATTCATATCCCGGGCGGAATATCGCTGGGCGCACCGAACCTAATACGTTTAGGATGATTCCTAAGTAGATTAGGTTAGGAGCCGTGGATGTCGCCCCGTGCCGGGTTGTCCCGAGAGCGAATCGCCCGTGCCGCAGCGGAATTGGCCGATGAGGTCGGATTCGCCCATGTCACCCTGTCCGCGGTGGCCCGCCGGTTCGGGGTGAAGGATCCCAGTCTCTACACCCACGTGCGCAACCTGCGGGACCTGCAGGTGCAGGTGGGATTGCTGGCGGGGGCGGAGATGAACGAGCGGATCGGCGCGGCGGTGGCCGGTCGGTCCGGACGCGACGCGCTGTTCGCCTTCGCCGACGCGTATCGCTCCTACGCCCTCGACCATCCGGGCCGGTACGCGGCAACGCAGATCCGCATGAATCCCGACGAGGTCGCCGGAGAGCCGGCCCTGCTGCGTGGGATCGAGCTCACCGCGGCGCTGCTGCGCGGTTACGGGTTGAGTGAACCCGGCTCGACCGACGCAGGACGCCTGCTGCGCAGCACATTTCACGGTTTCGCCACCCTGGAGGCGGCCGGCGGATTCGCTCACTCCAGGCCGGTCGACGCCAGCTGGCACCACATTCTCGACGCCCTGCATCGCACCCTGACGCAGTGGCCGAGCCCCACCGAAGAGAAAGCAGCGCAATGAGATCCGACACTCTGGCCGTCCCCGGCGCCACCCTGTACTACGAAATGCGCGGCGACGGGCCACTACTGCTGTCAATTCCCGGTGGCGGCGGTGACGCGGGCGTCTTCGACGAGATGGCCGAGGTCCTGCAGCGCCACTTCACCGTCGTGGCGCTCGACCCGCGCGGATATTCGCGCAGCGTTCTCGACAACGGGCCCGAGCGGCAACATGTGGCGGTGCAGTCCGGCGACGTGGCCCGGCTGCTCGCGCATCTGACCGACGAGCCGGCCTTCGTCTTCGGCACGAGCAACGGCGCGATCGTCGGACTCGACCTGCTGGCGAGACACCCAGGCCGGGTGCGCGCACTGGTAGCTCACGAACCACCGTGCTTCGCGGTCCTACCGGACGCCGACCGGCACCTCGCGATGGTCGAGGAGGTGCATGCGCTGCTGCACACCGAGGGAGTCGCCGCGGCCGGGGCGAGATTCCTGGCGGGTATCGGTCCCGCGATGAAACCGGCGCCCGAGGTGTCGCAGCTGTCGGAGCGTGCCGCGCAGACGTGGGCTCGCCTCGCGGCCAACGGCCCGCTCATGATCGAACACGAGTTACGTGAATTCACCTCGTACACACCGGATTACAGTGCGCTGGACCCGGTGTCCGAGCGGCTGGTGCTCGCGGTCGGCCGGGAGATCCGAGGGTGCCTGCCCTATCGTCCGGCGGTCGAGATCGCGGCCCGGCTCGGACTCGCGGTGGTCGAGTTCCCCGGGGCGCACAACGGCATACGCACCGAGGCGAAGGAATTCGCGAACCAGCTGATGGAGGTTCTGTCGGCGGAGATTACGTCAACGTAGCGTCATCCGACGGATTCGTAGCGGCACCGTTGGCGGCCATGCTCGATGAGTGTCCGGCACCGCGAACCCGCGGGCCGGCGGCCCCACCGGTTTCGAGGAGTTCTCATGACCACAGTCCGTTTTCATCTCATCTCCGCGCTGACTCCCGCCGAGGTCGTGGGTGTCCTCACCGATTTCGGCCCGTCCCGAGCGGAGGTGTGGCCGACGATCGATGCCGAGCACTTCGTCGTGCACGAGCAGGGCGAGGGCTGGGCCGAGGTGACCGAGGGTACGGAGGCCGCCTGGGAGCGTGCCCGCTACGAGTGGGATCCGGCGGGTGACACGGTGACCGTCACCACCCGAAATTCCAAACTCTTCGGCGCCGGTGGTGGCTGGGTGTTCCGTGCCACGCCCGCACCGGAGGGCAGCCGCGTCGAGGTCGAACTGACTCGGACGCCGCGGGCCTTCAAGGGGAAGCTCCTCGCCGCGCTGCTTCCCCTGGTCGGCCCGTCGTCGCTGCGCAAATCCTTCCGAGTTCCGTTGCGGGCGGCCTGATTTCGGCCGCGCCACCCGGCTCAGCCCTCGACCTCCCACACGAATCCGTCGGGATCGGTGAAGGAACCGAGCGGGCTGGTGACGGCGATCCGATGCGACCCGGAGCCTTCGGCCGGGACGCCGGCGTCCTTCGCGGCGGCCTTGCGCCCGTAGAGCGCGAGCTTGACCGACCCGGCCGGCGACTCGAATTCGGCGTACTTGCCGCCGAAGCTCTTCGCCACGGTCAAGCCGCGTTCGACGTAGAACTGCTTGGTGGCCTTGACGCTCTCGACCCCGAGCAGCAGGACGAAATCGTCGACGTCGCGGGTGGCCGGTCCGGTGTCCTTCTTCGCGGAGGTCGCGATCTTCCAGACCGCGCCGTCGGGAGCCTGCACGACGCCGCCGTAGCCCCAGAAACTCTTCTTGGCCGGCTTCACCGTCGTCGCGCCCGCCGCGACCGCGGAACCGATGAAGCTGTCCACGGTGCTCGGCTGGGATACCACGAGGGAGAGGATGTATCCGCGGAAGCCGGTGGTCTCCGCGTCCGACTTACGGACCCGCAGCCGGTCGCCGAGACCGAACGCGGATTCGTAGAAGGCCGCGGCGGCAGCCGGGTCCGGGGTCTCGACGACGACCGATGCGATGGTGCTCTGAGCAGTGGTGATGTTCATGTCGAAGACGTTATCGGCGATCGCGGGTCGGTCGCTTCTCGATTCCTGATCACTCCGGGAGCTCTCGCGATCGTCCAGACCGCGACGCCGCCGACCGCGAAGGCGGCGCCGAGAATGCTCGACCCGGTCCATCCGGCGGCGGAGTACGCGGCGGTCGTGCCCGCCGCGCCGAGGGCCGAACCGACCGAATAGAAGAGCATGTAGTTGCCGATGATGCTGCTGGTCCGGTCGGGGTGGGCGGCGGTGAGCAGATGCTGATTGCCGACATGCACGGCCTGGACGGCGAAATCGAGGACGACCACGCCTGCGACGAGCAGCCACAGCGACCACGATCCTTGTGCCGTGGCCAGCCATGAGACGGCCAGCAGTACCAGTGCCGCCCCGGTGACCGGGTGCGCGAAACCGCGGTCGGCCCAGCGTCCGGCCCGGCCCGCACCCAGGGCGCCCGCCAGCCCGGCGAGCCCGAACAAGCCGATCCGCGCGGTGTCGAGATGCCACGGCGAGGCCGCGAGCGGGAGTGCCAGGCCGCTCCAGAGCGTGCCGAAGGAGGCGAACAGGAAGAAGGCGATCAGGCCGCGCGAGAGGAGGAGTCGGTCACCGAACAGCGTGCGCGAGGTGTGCAGCACCTGCCGGTAGCGAGTGCGGCCGGTGCGGGTGTCGGCAGGTAGGAGCATGAGGACGAGGCATGTCAGCGCGACGAGGAGGACGGCCCAGGCGGCGTATACGCTGCGCCAGCCCCAGGCGGTGGCCAGAGCGCCCGCGACGATGCGCGCACCGAGAATGCCGACGACGACGCCGGAGGTCACCATGCCCAGGGTGCGTCCGCGCTGCTGCGGTGCCGACACGGCCGCCGCGTAGGCGACCGTCGTCTGCACCACGACCGCGAACAGGCCGGCCAGCGCCAGTCCGGTGAGCAGCACCCACGTGCGCGTGGCGGTCGCGGCGATAGCGACCCCCACCGCGGTGAGCGACAGATGTGCGGCGATGAGCTTGCGCCGGTCGATCGTGTCGCCCAGGGGAACGAGGAAGACCAATCCGGCCAGGTACCCGAGCTGCCCGACCGTGACGATCCAGCCCAGGTCGCCGGCCGGCACGCCCAGGTCGTCGCCGATCTGCGTGAGTATCGGCTGGGCGGAGTAGACGGTCGCGACCGACACCGCGCAGATCGTGGCGAACAGTAGGCGCCGCCCGAGAGGTAGGAACACCGAGACTCCAAATCAGTAGCGTTTTGCAACTGTTCGAACGGTACGTCACAATGGTTTCAATCAGCAACCGTTGAGGAGGGCGTGATGACGCAGCCGGTACTCGCCGACACCGAGTGGACCGATCCGGCGTGTCCGGTCGCGCGCACGCTCGACCTGGTCGGCGATCGGTGGAGCCTGCTGATCGTTCGCGACGCGATGGACGGCGCCCGGGCATTCCGAGATTTCCAGCAGGCCACCGGAATTGCGCGCAACATCCTCACCGACCGGCTCCGGAGACTGGTCGCGCGCGGCATCCTCGAACGCGCGCCGGGTCCGTCGGGCCGACGGCACATCTACACCCTCACTCCGGCCGGCCGGGACCTGTTCACCGTCGTCGTCGCCTTGCGGCAGTGGGGTGAGCGGCACGCGTTCGGCCCGGCCGAGGAACACTCCGTGCTCGTCGACGAACGCGGTGTCCCGATTCCCGAGCTGCGGCCCGCGAGTTCGGGGGGCGGCGCCGTGGACTCGGAAACGACCTTCGTGCGCAAGGCGGGCTGAGCGCGTCGACTCCGTCACAGGTAATCGTCCGATTGAGCACCGCTGCGCTGGGTAGGCGTTGCATGTCAGGAAATTGCGACGGAAGGGGACTCCGTGTCCGACCACAACAGTGGCCCGCGTGAGGGCATCAAGGGCGTCGTCGAGGATGTGAAGGGTAAGGCCAAGGAGGCGGCCGGCATCGTCACCGGCAACAACGACCTCGAGTCGGAGGGCCGCGCGCAGCAGGACAAGGCCGAATCGCAACGCGAGGCGGCCGAGAAGGAGGCGCAGGCCGAAAGGGCCCGGGCCGAGGCCAAGGTGGACGAGGCGCGTCAGCAGTCCCACCAGCAGGGAAGCTAGTTTCCCGACCGCTCACCCGTTCCGTGCCGGAGGAGGTTCTCGTGGTTTCACACGACGTCATCGCCCAGCTTCGCCAGGACATCACCACTGCGTCCGATGCCGGAGACGAGGCCGAAGTGCAACGGCTGCAACGTGAACTCGACACCGCGCTGCAGGCGTACCGCGAAAACGGAGACGACGCGGAACGGGAAGCGGAATGAACGACACCGTGGCCGCCCGGGAGGCGGGGCGATGACCGAGGGTGCCGCCGAGCGGATCGCCGAACTGGCCGCAGCGGCCGGTTCGACGATCGCGGTCGCGGAATCACTGACCTCGGGCAAGATCGCCGCTGCCCTCGGCGCGGCACCGGATGCGGGACAGTGGTTTCGCGGCGGGGTCGTCGCCTACAGTCCGGAGGTCAAACGCTCCGTCCTGGACATGCCCGATGTCCCCGTGGTGTCGCGGCCGGCCGCGGAGGCGCTGGCGGCGAATGTGCGGAAACTGCTCGGCGCGAGCTATTCGGTCGCGGTCACCGGTGTCGGTGGTCCCGAACCGAGTGACGGCGAAGCGCCCGGCACGGTGTGGTTCGCCACCGCCTCCGAGACCGCGGTCACCGCGTGCCGAGCCGAATTCGACGGTGAACCGGAAGAGGTCCTCGAGCAGACGGTGCGCTTCGCGCTGAGCTGTCTGCTGGACCGTCTGACCGCGGATCGATAAACGGTCCGAGGACGACGACACCGTCCACAAGGTTCGCAACTTCGCCGGATCGCTTACGCAGAACTAGGCAGTTGCAACGTATTTCGACGGGTATCCGTCCTGAGTAGCGTCCGAATCATGCGATTCGACGATGTACTCGGGAGGTCCCGGCTGTGAAGAATCACCTCGTTCGCACGCACCGCTCGGCGGAGGTGTTCCCGCGAACGGAACATCTCGCGTGGCGGATAGCCGAGGTCGCCACGGATCCGGTCGCGGTGGCGCCGGACACCGAAGCGATGATCGTCAACCGGATCATCGACAACGCCGCGGTCGCCGCCGCATCGATCACCCGGCGTCCGGTGGCGCACGCCCGGGCCCAGGCACTGGCGCACCGGTATCGACCGGGCTCCTCGGTAGTCGGTGTCCCCGGCACGTATTCGCCGGAATGGGCGGCCTGGGCCAACGGTGTCGCGGTGCGCGAACTGGATTTCCACGACACATTTCTCGCCGCCGAGTACTCCCATCCGGGCGACAACATCCCGCCGATTCTGGCCGCCGCCCAACATGCCGGACGCAGCGGCCGCGACCTCGTTCGCGGCCTGGCCACCGGCTACGAGATCCAGATTGATCTGGCGCGGGCGATCTGCCTGCACGAACACAAGATCGACCACGTCGCCCATCTGGGCCCCTCGGCCGCCGCCGGAATCGGTACGGCGCTCGGCCTCGACACCGAAACCATCTATCAGGCCATCGGTCAGGCGTTGCACACGACGACCGCGACCCGCCAGTCCCGCAAGGGGGAGATCTCCAGCTGGAAGGCCTATGCGCCGGCCTTCGCGGGAAAGATGGCCATCGAAGCCGTCGACCGGGCCATGCGCGGCGAGGGTGCGCCCGCCCCCGTCTGGGAGGGCGAGGACGGGGTGATCGCCCGATTGCTGTCCGGCCCCGACGCCGAATATTCGGTGCCGCTGCCGGGTCCGGGCGAACCGAAGCGAGCGATCCTCGACTCCTACACCAAGGAGCATTCGGCCGAATATCAGAGCCAGGCGCCGATCGATCTGGCCCGGCGCATGCGCGCCCGCATCGGCGACCTCGACGAGGTGGCCTCCATCGTGTTGCACACCAGTCACCACACTCACGTGGTGATCGGCACCGGCTCCGGGGATCCACAGAAATTCGATCCCGAGGCCTCGCGGGAAACGCTCGACCACTCGGTCATGTACATCTTCGCGGTCGCGCTGCAGGACGGGACCTGGCATCACGAGCGGTCCTACGCACCCGAGCGTGCCCGCCGGCCCGACACGGTCGCGCTGTGGCACAAGATCTCCACCGCCGAGGATTCGGAATGGACCCGGCGCTACCACTCCACCGATCCCGCCGAGAAGGCGTTCGGTGCGCGCGCCGAGGTGACACTGACCAGCGGTGAGGTGATCGTCGACGAACTCGCGCTCGCCGATGCCCATCCGCTCGGCGCGCGGCCGTTCGCCCGCGAGCAGTACATCGCCAAATTCCGCACCCTCGCCGAAGGAGTCGTCGACGCGGCCGAGCAGGACCGCTTCCTCGACGCCGCGCAGCGGGCGAGCTCGCTCGCGCCGGGTGAACTGGCGCAGCTGACCTTCGCGGTGTCCGACGAGGTGCTCGCCCGCGCCCCGAAATCGCCGAAGGGATTGTTCCGATGACCGGATTGCTCGCCGCTACCACCTCCGCCGCCGACAAACGCGTCGCCTTCCGCGCCGGACTCGCCTCGGGGACGATCCAGCGGTTTCCCGGTGCCTTCAATCCGTTGGTGGCCACGCTGATTCAGGAAATCGGTTTCGAAGGCGTCTACGTCTCGGGTGCGGTGGTGTCGGCGGAACTGGGGCTGCCCGATATCGGGCTGACCACGCTGACCGAGGTCGCGGGCCGCGGTGGACAGGTCGCCCGGGTGACCGATCTGCCGGTGCTCATCGACGCCGACACCGGCTTCGGGGAGCCGATGAACGCGGCCCGCACCGTGGCGCTGCTCGAGGACGCCGGACTCGCGGGCTGCCACCTGGAGGATCAGGTGAATCCCAAGCGCTGTGGCCACCTCGACGGCAAGGCCGTCGTACCTGCCGACGAGATGGTGCGTCGCCTGCGCGCGGCCGTCTCTGCGCGGCGCGACCCGAATTTCGTGATCTGCGCCCGCACCGACGCCGCCGGAATCGAGGGCATCGACGCGGCGATCGACCGCGCCCGCGCCTACGCCGACGCGGGGGCCGACCTGATCTTCACCGAAGCACTCGGCGGCGCAGCCGATTTCGAGAAATTCCGGGCCGCGGTCTCGATTCCGCTGCTGGCCAATATGACCGAGTTCGGCAAATCCGACCTGTTGCCGGCGCGGACACTGGAATCCATCGGCTACAACGCGGTGATCTATCCGGTGTCCACCCTGCGCCTGGCGATGTGGGCGGCCGAGACCGGGCTGCGCGAAATCCACGAGACCGGAACCCAGGCGGGACTGCTGGATCGGATGCAACATCGCAGCCGCCTCTACGACCTGTTGCAGTACGAGCGCTACAACGAATTCGATTCCGACATCTTCACATTCCCCCTGGGAAGGAACCAGTGATGACGATGGCCGCGACTCCGGCGATCAACAAGGGCCTGGCGGGCGTCGTCGTCGACACCACCGCGATTTCGAAGGTGGTGCCGGAAACGAATTCGCTGACCTACCGGGGCTATGCCGTCCAGGATCTGGCGGCGCACTGCACGTTCGAGCAGGTCGCCTACCTGCTGTGGTACGGCGAACTGCCGAACGACGCCCAGCTGGAGCGGTTCTGCCAGCAGGAACGCGCGGCCCGGCGAGTCGATCGGTCGCTGCTGTCGCTGGTGGCGAAACTGCCCGACACCTGCCATCCGATGGATGTGGTCCGCACGGCGATCAGCTATCTCGGCGCCGAGGATCCGCTCGAGGAGGACAATTCGCCGAAAGCCAACCGCGCCAAGTCATTACGCATGCTGGCGGTGCTGCCGACCATCGTGGCCGCCGACCATCGCCGCCGGCACGGGCTGGACCCGATCGCCCCGCATTCGCACCTGGGATACGCGCAGAACTTCCTGAACATGTGTTTCGGGACGGTGCCGGCGCCGGAACTGGTGCGGGCCTTCGAAGTCTCGTTGATTCTCTACGCGGAGCACAGTTTCAACGCCTCCACGTTCGCCGCGCGGGTGGTGACGTCGACGCAGTCGGATATCTACAGCGCGGTCACCGCCGCCATCGGCGCGCTGAAGGGACCGCTGCACGGTGGTGCGAACGAGGCGGTCATGCGTGACATGCTCGACATCGGCGAGCCCGAGCGAGCCGAGGCGTGGTTGCGGAAGAAACTGGCGGACAAGCAGAAAGTGATGGGCTTCGGCCACCGGGTCTACAAGAACGGCGATTCCCGGGTGCCGACGATGAAGCGGGCGTTGCTCGATATCGCCGCCGCCACCGACGGCGGCCGGTGGGTGCGGATGTACGAGATACTGGAAAGCACGATGTCCGAGGCCACCGGGATCGCGCCGAATCTCGACTTCCCCACCGGCCCCGCGTATTACCTGCTCGGCTTCGACATCGAGACCTTCACCCCGATCTTCGTCATGAGCCGGATCACCGGCTGGGCCGCCCACATCATCGAACAGGGCGCCTCGAACGCGCTGATCCGCCCGCTCAGCGAATACGTCGGCGTCGAGCAGCGGTCGGTCCTGGCCTGACCGGCTCCAGGCCGGGCGGATCAGCCGTGCCGGATGCGAGGGGAGGCGAGGGCGGTCGGTGGGACGTAATCGCCGACCGCGTCGCGGTGCCACCACACGTGGTCGCGGCGGAGTTCTTCGCGGGTGCTGAATCGGTAGAGGTAGTGCCGGACTCGCACGTGGGCGGGCGGGGTGTCCGGAAAAGGGTTGTGCCGCAACAGATGCAGGGCGGCCGGGTCGTTGGTCAGCAGTCGCCGCAGGAACGGGCCCAGCCAGGAGCGGGCGTAGACCGGGGAGATGGCGGCGAACCACATCAGCCAGTCCAGGCGCAGATGATAGGGCGCCCACTGGCGCGGCAGCCGGTGCGGATCACCGGGCTTGCCCTTGAAATCGTATTCCTCCCAGTGGGTTTGCTCGGTGATGTGCCGGTCGCGGGTGCCCTCCACCACCAGTTCCCAGCGCCGGCGCTCGATCCGCCCGAACGCGCCGTAGGTGTTCACCAGGTGGTACCGATTGAAGCTGGCGTTCATCTGCTGGTGCCCGGACAACAGGTTCCGGATCGGCCAATAGCTGAGCACGACTACCGCGGCGGTGAAGGCGAGGACCACCGCGACGAACCACGTGGGCGGGTCCGTGAACGCGGGCCGGTCGGGCAGCGGCAGGACGGTCGCGGCCGAGCGGGCGTCGATCGCGGTGCAGGCCAGCAGGATCGTCAACCAGTTGAGCCAGGCGAAATTGCCGGACAGGACCAGCCACAGCTGGGTGACCACGACGACCGCGGCGGCGATGCTCGCGACCGGCTGCGGAGTGAACAGCGCGAACGGCACGACCAGCTGCGCGATATGGTTCGCCGCTACCTCCACGCGGTGCAGCGGTCTGGGCAGGTGGTGGAACAGCCAGCTCAGCGGGCCGGGCATGGGCTGGGTTTCGTGGTGGTAGTACAGGCAGGTCAGATCGCGCCAGCAGGGGTCGCCGCGCAGTTTGATCAACCCCGCGCCGAACTCCACCCGGAACAGCAGCCAGCGCGCCAGCCACAGCACGAGAATCGGTGGCGCGATGTCGTCGTTGCCGAGAAAGATCGCCAGGAATCCCGTCTCCAGCAGCAGCGATTCCCAGCCGAACGAATACCAGGCCTGGCCCACGTTGACGATCGACAGATACAGCACCCACGCCGCGAACCACAGCAGCATCGCCGCCCACAGCGGCACTCGATCGTCGGCCCCGGCCGCCAGGGCCACCGCCAGCGCCGCCCCGGCCCAGGCGACACCGGCGAAGAACCGGTCCGAATAGTGCAGATGGAACAGGCTCGGCGAACCCCGGAACGAGGAGCGGGCCAGGAACGCGGGCACCGGCAGCATGCCGTCGGCGCCGATGAGCGCCCGGAACTGCCGCGCGGCGCCCACGAACGCGATCAGATAGACGACCGCGAGGCCGCGTTGGAACACCTCGCGCGCGAACCAGTAGCCGGGCGCCGTGAACCACTGCATGTTCGGGGCATACCCGCTGCGGCCGGTCGCGATGCCGGGTTCAGTCCTTGAAGTACACCAGTTGATGGGAGGTGGCCAGCGGCCTGCCGTCGGCGCCCCACAGCTGCGCGGACTGATCGAAGTAGCCGCCGCCGAAATGCTGGCCCCGGGCGGTGGCGAGCAGCGGACGGTCGCCCTGGGCGGCGAGCGCGGCGGCATCGGCGTGGAAGTAGACGGTGAGCGAGACGGTACCGGCGGCGACCATCCGGCCCTGCCGCACCATCACCCGCGGAATGAACACATCCGCCAGGGCCGTCAGCGCGGGAAAATCCAGCGGGCGAGCCGGGAGGTCCCGCACCCACAGCGTGGTCGTGGAGGTCGGCTGTTCCCGCGGCTCCGGAGTGATCGGCCCGCCGCCCTCGACGAACCGCATCTCGTAGTTGCGCATCCACACCGGGAATTCCGGCGGTTGTGCCACGGGCACCGACTCGGCGGGCGGTGCGGCGGGCGGTTCGATCTCGGTATCGGACCAGGTGGGCCGCCGGGCACCGCAGACGACGGTGGCGGTGGTGGTCACCGCGTCGTCCTGACTCAGCGTCAGCATCCAGTGCTGGGTGCTGCGATTGGTGCGCACCGGCCGGCTGTCGATCGTGAACGGGCCGTCGGCGATCGGGCCCGCGTAGTTGACGGTGATCGACACCGGTTCTGCCGCGCACCGCGGATCGTCGAGGACAGCGCGCACGGCGGTGGCCGCGGTGACGCCGCCGAAGGGGCCCACCATATTCGAATACGACGCCGCGGTACGGGCCAGGTAGCGGCCCGCGCCGGCGGGCTCCGGCGCGGTGGCGAGATCGAACGGGTGGGTGCCGAGATCGGTCCGATTCACGAGCGGGTACTCCTTGTCCGGGACGGTGGGGTCGTGGCGGGGGCCGGGATCGCGGCCTTCAGCAACGATTCGAGCTGGTCGCCGATGCGGTCCAGGGCGGTGGTGCTGCGTTCGGCCCGGCACATCGCCACGCTGCCCTCGAACGCAGCGATGATCAGGGTGGCGGTGCGTTCGGCCACCGCCTGCTCGGCGCCGTCGTCGCGCAGGGATTGCGCCAGCAGATCGGTCCATCGGGCGAAGGCGGCCGCCGCCGCCTCGCGGGGGCCGCCCTCGGCATCCGGCACGTCCTCCACCGATACCGCCAGCACGGGACATCCGGCGCGAAAATCGGTGTCCAGCAGACTCTTTCGCCAGCGACGCAGGAACGAGTGCAGGCCCTCGGCCGAGCCCTTGCGCAATTCGCGCGACAGCGTCGCCGCGGTCAGATCGCCGGCGAGGGCGACGGCTTCGGTGGCGAGTTCGGCCTTGCCGCCGGGGAAGTAGTGGTAGGTCGAGCCGAGCGGAGCGTCCGCGAACTTGGCGAGATCGCGCACACTCGTGGCGGCGAGACCGCGCCGGCGAATCATCTCGGCCGCGCCCGCCACCAATTTCGCGCGCGAATCATCCGGTGTGCCGCTCATATCTTCCACCTCCCTATAACGGTCGTCATAGCGTAGCTCGCCGCTTATAACGACCGTCATAGGGGTGTCCGGCGAGGTCCCAGCGGAGCCGGGGCGAGTCTGGTTCGATGGACGATGTGACCCTGTTCGTCGGGACTTCCGGCTGGCAGTACCGGGACTGGCGCGGCGTGCTCTATCCGCCGGGCGTACCGCAGCGGCTGTGGCTGGAACGGTATGCGGCCGCCTTCGCGACCGTCGAGAGCAACAACGCCTTCTATCGGCTGCCCAGTCGCGAGGTCTTCGCCGCCTGGCGGGAACGCACGCCGGACGATTTCGTCGTGGCGGTGAAGGCCAGCCGCTTCCTCACCCATGTCAAACGGCTACGCGAGCCGGCCGAGCCGGTGCAGCGGCTACTCGAGCACGCCGCCGGCCTGGGTGACCGCCTGGGTCCGATCCTGGTACAGCTGCCGCCGACCCTGCGGGCGGACGCGACGCTGCTCGACGACTGTCTGCGACAGTTCCCCTCGACGGTGCGCGTGGCCGTCGAACCACGCCACGAATCGTGGTGGACACCGCGCATCCGCGCCGTGCTGGAGGAACGCGGCGCCGCGCTGTGCTGGGCGGATGCGCGCTCGCGCCCGGTGACGCCGTTGTGGCGCACCACCGACTGGTCGTATCTGCGTCTGCATTCCGGGCTGGCGCGACCGCAACCCCGGTACGGCCGGCGCGCGCTGACCGCATGGGCGCATCGGCTGACGGACACCTTCGGTCCCGCCGACGGGTACGTGTACTTCAACAACGACCCGGGCGGCGCGGCCGTCCACGACGCCGTGGTGTTCGCCGGGCTGGCGCGAGACGCCGGGCTGACGGTGACCCGCACCGACGTGTCCTCCTGACGGACCGGCGGATCACCCGAGCTGGTCGAGGAAGGTCCGCGGAAGCGCGATGGCGGGAGTGCCCGCGGAATGTCGGCCCGCCTCGCCCGAGAGCCGCCGGACGACGGCGATCAGTGCCGGACCCTCGTCGATCAGCGGGCGTACCAGTCCCGCTTCGACGCAGCGGCGCAGCGCCGGCGCGAGCACCGCCTCGGCCTCCGCCGACCGGCCCACGGTCTCGAGGCAATGCGCGAACAACAGCGCGGCGCACAGGGCGGCGCGCGGGCGCGCGGCGGCGTCGATCGACTCACGCAGAGCGCGGGCGCGGGGGAGCGCCCGTTCGGGATCCGCGCGCAACAGCCACCGGACCGCCGCTTCCTCGGTGAGGTCGTGAATCGTGGTCGCTACGCCGTCCCGTGGCCCGCGGGGTGCGGGCGGCTCATCGGGGCCGGATTCGACGAACCCCAGCCGGATTCGCTCGAGTTCGATGCGCGCCGACAGCCGCGGCAGGGTGTGTGCGGTGGCGACCGCGGTGCCGTCGGCGAGTAGTCGCCGCGCTGCCTCACGGTCCCCGCGCAGCGCCTCGATGCGCGCACCCGTGCCGTAGACCGCGGTCAGGAAATCGACTGTGCCGCCGTCGAATCCGAATTCCACCGCCACGCCGAGCAGATGGTGCGCCTCCGCGATCTCGCCGCGGTCGTAGAGGAAATCGCCGAGTGCGGCCGAGGCGAGGCGAGCGGTGAGGGAACTTTCCCCGGTCGTGGTGCGCGCCAGATGCAGCGCCGTGCGGAAGTGTTCCTCGGCCGCCTCGCTGTCGAGTTGTTCACGCGCCGCCATCCCCGCGAAACAGTGGCTGTACATGATGCTCAGCGCCCCGGTGATGTGCCGGAAATAGGTCCGGCCCCATCGGTGCCATTCGTGGACGCGGTCGAAGTCGAACCGGTGCAGGGCGGTGAAGGCGCCCAGGTTGGCCGCCGCCGACAGCACGAACGGCGCCAGCGAATCCGCGCGGGCGCAACCCTGTTCGACGATGTCCTCCAGTCCGCCGAGGTGATCGGCGAGCGCCGCCTCCACCCCGCACAGAATCGACGCCTCGACCGCGAGATCGGATTTCCGGTGTCCCGGAGGCTGTTTCGCCGAATCGGCGGCCAGTGCCAGCTGCAGCGCGGTGTGCATGCGGCTAGGCCGCCGCAACAACACCGCCGCCCAGGCCAGCGCGATCTGCAGGGTCGGATCGGCCGCGGCGTCGGTGACGGGCAGTTTCGCCGCCAGCGCCGCCAGGGTGGCCAGATGCGAATGCTGCACGAGTTCGCGGGCGTGTGCGGAGACCAGCGCCACCGCGCGTCCGGGGTCGCCCGCCGCCATCGCGTGGTCGATCGCCTCGCTGAGCATGTCGTGGGCGGCGAACCATTCGGCGGCGCGGCGGTGCAGGCGCGGTACGCGTTCGGGGTGGTCGCGCTCGAGCCGCTGGCGCAGGAAATCCGAGAACAGCGTGTGATAGCGGAACCATTCGCCGTCGTCGTCGAGGCGGCGCAGGAACAGGTCCCGCCGCTCGATGTCCTCGAGCAGCGCGCGCCCCTGCGGCCGTCCGGTCAGTTCCGAGGCGAGCGAGCCGCACACCTTGTCCGTGACAGCGGTGTCCAGCAGTGCGGTCAGCACATCGGGTTCGAGTGCGTCGAGCACGTTGTCGGTCAGATATTCGCTGATCGCCTGATGCCGCCCGGACATGGTGGCGATGGCGCTGCCCGGATCCTCGCGCCCGCGCAGCGAGATCGATGCCAGTTGCAGTCCGGCGACCCAGCCGTCGGTGCCGGTCCGCAGCCGGTCGATTTCGGCCGCGTCCAATGTCAGCCCGCCCACCCGGGTCAGGAGGTCCGCGGTCTCGTCCTGGTCGAATCGCAAGGCGCCGGAGTCTATTTCGATCAGATCGTCGCGAACGCGGATGGCCGAGAGCGGAAGTCCGATCATCTCGCGGCTGGTGATCAGCAGTTGCAGATGGTGGCAGGCGTTGTCGAGCAGGAAACGCAGTGCGGCGGTGGTATCGGCGTCGGTGACGCGATGCCAGTCCTCGATGATCATCACGATCCGTTCGCGGTCGGCGTGGATGCGATTGATCAGTGTGGTCAGCACATAGCGCATCACATCGTTGCCGTGTTCCTCGACGACGCGCAGCAGTTCGGTGGTCAGGGCGGGCCGTGCCCGGCCGACGGCTTCGATGAGGTGCAGCAGGAACCACACCGGATTGTTGTCGTCGTCATCGATGTTGAGCCAGCAGGTGGCGACCCCACGGCCCACCATCCGCTGCCCCCACTGGGCGGCGAGCGTGCTCTTGCCGAAACCGGCCGGCGCGTGGACGACGATCAGGCGCGGCCAGCGATCGCGATCCATCGAATCCAGCAGGCGGGGACGGCGCACCAGCGGGCGCGCGGGGAGCGCGGGATGGAATTTCGTCTCGGCGGTCGGCGGTGTCGTCACCGGGTCGGCCGGGGGAAGCAGGCCGAGCCGGGTCGGTTCGCCGACGCGATCGGCGGCGGCTGCCGGTTCGGCCGCGGGAGGTTCCGGCGCCGGGATCGCCATCTCGTCCACGCGGAGACCGCGGTGACGCTGCAACTGCTGCGCCCGCTCGCCGAACTCCGCCGCGGAGACCGGGCGCTGCGCCGGGTCGGCGGCCATACTGTCCTCGATCAGCGCGCAGATGTCGTTGGGAATGCCGCCGGGACGCAGATCGGGAATCGGTTCCTCGGTGATGCGCACGAATTGGGCGACCAGCCGCTCACCGGAGCGGCGCTGGAAGGCGGCGTGGCCGGTGAGCATGCAGAACAGGGTGGCGCCCAGGCTGTAGATGTCGGAGGCGACCGTCGGGGTGCCGTCACGCAGCACCTCGGGAGCGGTGAACGCCGGTGACGCCGTCACCACGCCGGTGGTGGTGCGGAAACCGCCCTCCACCCGGGCGATACCGAAATCGGTCAGCTGCGGTTCGCCGTAGTCGCTGAGAAGTACGTTGCCCGGCTTGATGTCTCGATGCAGGATGCCGGCGCGATGCACGGTTTCCAGCGCACCGGACAGCTTCACCGACATGCGCAGCGCGGCAGTGACATCCAAGGGCCCGCCGTGCTGGATCCGCTGTTCCAGCGAGCCCTTCGGGTGATACGGCATCACCAGATAGGGCCGCCCGTCGCCGGTCGTGCCGACCTGCAGGATCGCGACGATGTTCGGATGTTCCGGGAGCCCGCCCATGGCCCGCTGCTCGCGCAGGAATCGTTCGAGATTCTCATCGCCGAATTCGGATGTGGCGGTGAGTACCTTCACCGCGACGGTGCGTCCCAGTGCGAGTTCGCGGCAGCGATAGACGACGCCGAATCCGCCCCGCCCGATGATGTGCGCATCGGCGAACCCGGCCGCCCGCAGATCATCATCGATCACCAGGGAGCGGTCGCGCTGGATTGCCATGGAATCCTTGTCGGCCATCGGCACCGTTTCCGTCTGTACTGCTTTCGCGGAGCCCGTCGCGCTGGCATGTCAAGTATAGGCGCGGCCTGCGCGTATGCCGTGGCCGCGACCCGTTCGCCGACCCGGCGGCCGAACCCGCGGGTGACGCAACGGGATTCGCGTGCCGGGCCGGGGCGGGATCGGCCACGGGGAATGGTCACCGTCGGGAGGCTGCTGGCATGCTGTCGATATGTCCGACATCCGCTGGGAAATCTCCGACTCCATCGCCACCGTCACGCTCGATCGTCCGCAGCAGCTCAACGCCTTCACCACCGCGATGGGTGCGGAACTGATCGCCGCCTTCGAGGAGTTCGACCGCGACGACCGGGTGCGCGCGATCATCGTCACCGGGGCGGGCCGTGCGTTCTGCGCGGGCGCGGATCTGTCGGCCGGAGCCGAAACCTTCGCCGCCGAGTCGACCGATACCTTCCGCGACGGCGGTGGTGAGGTGGCGCTGCGGATGTTCGAATCGCAGAAGCCGATCATCGCCGCGATCAACGGCCCCGCCGTCGGCGTCGGCATCACCATGACCCTGGCCGCGGACTTCCGGCTCGCCGCCGACACCGCGCGCATCGGATTCGTGTTCAATCGGCGCGGCATCGTGCCGGAATCGTGCTCCAGCTGGTTCCTGCCCCGCCTGGTGCCCTTGCAGACCGCGCTGGACTGGGTGTACTCCGGCCGGCTGGTCGAGGCCGAGGAGGCGTTGGACGCGGGCCTGTTCTACGCCCTGCATCCGGCCGGCGATCTGCTGGACCAGGCCCGGGCGCTGGCGCGACGGCTCACCGAACATTCGGCGCCGGTGTCGGTGGCGTTGTCGCGGCAGATGCTGTGGCGCGGCCTCGGCGCCGACCATCCGATGATCTCGCATCGCGTCGAATCGCGCGGTATCAACCAGCGCGGCGCCAGTGCCGACGCCCGCGAAGGCGTGTCGGCCTTCCTCGAGAAGCGGCCCGCGCGATTCCCCGACAGCGTCGAGCGCGACCTGCCCGATGTGTTCGCCGGCGACCTCGCGACTCCGCCCTTCCGACCCGCCTGAACCGACCGGTGCCCCTGGAGGAACGCATGATTCGCTGGAGCTGGATGTACATCGACCGGCCCGCCGCACGTTTCGACGACGCCTTCGCCTTCTGGACGGCGGTGACCGGCACCGGGCTGTCGGCCCGCCAGGGTGAACACGGCGAGTTCGCGACTCTCGACCCGGCGACGGGTGACGCCTACCAGGCGGCGCAGGCGGTCGGCGGGGACGGTGGCGCCCATCTCGACATCGATGTCGCCGATCTCGACCGCGCCCGCCGCGTGGCGCGTGATCTCGGCGCGACCCTGGTCGCCGATCACGACACCTGGTCGCTCGCGCGGTCCCCGCACGGCCTGCCGTTCTGCCTGACCACCGGCAACGGGCGGCATATCCCCGCGCCGGTGACCGGACCCGACGGCAGCCTCAGCCGGGTCGATCAGCTCTGTTTCGACATCCCGCCGTCCGGCTACGACGGCGAGGTCGAATTCTGGGCCGCGCTCACCGGCTGGCCCGTGCGGCGCACCGGTCGCGCCGAGTTCACCCGGCTGCTCGTCCCCGCACACCTGCCGGTCCGGATACTGATTCAGCGCCTGGACAGCGAACAGGAGCCGGGCGCCCATATCGATATCGCCTGCGCCGATGTCGAGGCGGTGGCGACCTGGCACGAATCGCTGGGCGCCCGGCGCGCGCACCGCGGCGCACAGTGGCTGGTGATGAACGATCCGGTGGGCGGGGTGTACTGCCTCACCGAACGAGACCCGTTGACCGGCAAGGTGTTTCGGCGCGGCTCGCGCTGAGCGGGTCCGCTGCGGGCGGGCGGCGGGGTGCCGGTCCCCGAACCGGTTGCGGCGCGCCGGCGTGGATCGGCGCATCCTGGAAGGGACTGGCGCACCAACGACGCGCCCGGCCCCGGCGATCCCGCGGACTCGGGCAGAGGAGGGCAGATGACCGGCCAGCAGCCGCACACGGACGGCCCGCGCACTGTCGCCCAGAAGTTGATCGAGTCCCATCTGGTGTCGGGCCGGATGCGCCCGGGGGAGGAGATCGCGCTGCGCATCGACCAGACGCTCACCCAGGACGCCACCGGCACCCTGGTGATGCAGGAACTCGAGGCGCTCGGGCTCGACCGGGTGCGCACCGAACTCAGCGCGCAATATGTCGACCACAATCTGTTGCAGACCGACGACAAGAACGCCCAGGACCACGAATTCCTGCTGTCGGCCTGCCGCCGGTACGGGCTGTGGTTCTCGAAACCGGGCAACGGGGTCTCGCACCCGACCCATATGCAGCGTTTCGGCAGACCCGGTGTGACGATGGTCGGCTCGGATTCGCATACGCCGGCCGGCGGATCGCTGGGCATGCTCGCGATCGGCGTCGGCGGTCTCGAGGTGGCGCTCGCCATGGCCGGTGAGCCGCTCTACATCACCATGCCGCAGATCTGGGGCGTCGAACTGACCGGTGAACTGCCGCCCTGGTGTTCGGCCAAGGATGTGATCCTGGAGATGTTGCGCCGCCACGGCGTCAAGGGCGGCGTGAACCGGATCATCGAATATCACGGTCCCGGCCTGGCGGGACTCACGGCGATGGATCGGCACGTGATCGCCAATATGGGCGCCGAACTCGGCGCCACCACCACGGTCTTTCCGGCCGACGACGCGGTGCGCGAATTTTTGCGCGCCGAGGATCGCGCCGCCGACTTCACCGAACTGCGGGCCGACCAGGGCGCGACCTACGACCTCGACGAGCACATCGACCTGTCCGCGATCGAGCCGCTGATCGCCCGGCCGTCCTCACCCGGGGACGTGGTTCCGGTGCGGGAGGTCGCCGGGGAACCGGTCGCGCAGGTGGTGATCGGGTCGTCGGCCAACCCCGGGCTGCGGGATTTCGCGATGGCCGCTGCCATCGTCTCCGGCCGGCAGACCCACAGCGACGTCAGCTTCGACGTCAATCCGTCCTCGCGGGAAATTCTCGAGGATCTGACCAGGATGGGCGCTACGTTCGAACTGATCCGCGCCGGGGCTCGCCTCCACCAGTCCGGATGTATGGGCTGTATCGGCATGGGGCAGGCGCCGGCCGTCGGCCGCAATTCCCTGCGCACCATGCCGCGCAATTTTCCGGGACGCTCGGGCACCGACGAGGACTCGGTGTGGTTGTGTTCGCCGGAGACCGCCGCCGCGTCCGCGCTGACCGCGACGATCACCGATCCGCGCGATCTCGCCGACGAGCTGGGCCTCGATTATCCGGTGCTGAAGCTGCCCGCGCACGCGTCGGTCAACACGGCGATGCTGGTGCCGCCGCTGCCGGTGGCCGAGGCGCGCACGGTGGAATTGGTGAAGGGCCCCAACATCTCCGGCCTGCCGGATTTCGATCCGCTGCCGGATGTGATCGAGGCGCCGGTCCTGCTCGTGGTCGGCGACAACATCTCCACCGACGACATCTCCCCGGCCGGAGCGCGGGCACTGCCGTTCCGCTCGAACATCCCCAAACTCGCCGAATTCGCTTTCACCCGAATCGATCCGGACTATCCCCGGCACGCGGCCGAGATCTCCGGCACCACCGGACATGTCGTCGTGGGCGGAGACAACTACGGACAGGGCTCCTCGCGCGAACATGCCGCGATCGCACCGCGATATCTGGGGCTGCGGGCGGTGATCGCGAAATCGTATGCGCGCATCCACTGGCAGAATCTGGCCAATTTCGGCATCGTCGCCCTCGAATTCGCCGATCCCGCCGATTACGGCCGCATCGGACGGGGTGACGTACTGCGCATCGAGGGGCTGCGGGCCGCCCTCGCCGCCGGTCCTACGATCACTGCCCACAATGTCACCGCGAACGTGGATATTCCCCTGCGCCACCGGCTTTCGGAGCGTCAGGTGGAAACGGTACTGGCCGGCGGCATTATTCCGCGGCTCGCGGCAGCGCAGGCGGCGCGTGAGATGTCGGATCGCTGAGCGTTTCTACTCGATGAGTTTTTCGCTCTTCAACCAGTCGTAGGCGACGTCGGCGGGATCCTCGCCGTCGATATCGACACGGCCGTTGAGTTCCTGCATCAGATCATTGGTCAGCCGCTCGGAAATCGTGCCCAGCAGCTGACGCAACTGCGGATAGCGGTCCAGGATCTCCCCGCGCACGACGGCGGCGCCGCTGTAGGGCAGGAAGAATTTCTTGTCGTCGTCGAGCACGACGAGATTCAGATTCTTCACCCGGCCGTCGGTGGTGTAGATCATGCCGAAATTGCACGGCGCGCTCTTGGCCGTCGCGGTGTAGACGACGCCGGCGTCCATCCGGGTGACGTTGCCGGTGGGCACGCCGTTCGGATCGTTGTAGGGGATACCGTACTTCTGCAGCATCGGAATGAAACCGTCGGCGCGGCTGAAGAATTCGTCGTCGACGCAGAACGTGCGATCGCGCACCGGCAACGCCGCCACATCCGACAGCGACTTCACCCCGAGCCGTTGCGCGGTCGGCGTCGACACACCGAAGGCGTAGGTGTCGTTGAAATTCGCCGGCGGCAGCCACTCCAGGTTGTGCTCACGCTTCTCGATATCGTGCACACGCTGCCAGAGTTCCTGCGGATCGGAGATGGTCTCGGTTTCGTTGTGGTAGTTGACCCATCCGGTACCGGTGTACTCCCACAGGATGTCGGCGTCACCGTTGAGCTGAGCCTGCCGCGACGACGCCGAACCCGGTGCGCCGGTCAGATCGGTGATCTTCGCGCCGGCCGCGGCCAGATAGGTCGCGGTGATCTTGCCCAGCAGTACGCCCTCGGTGAAACTCTTCGACGTCACCACGAGTTTCGCGCCGTCGAGCGGTCGCTGCCCGCCGGGCAGGCTCGCATCGTGGAAGGTGCCCGACGAGCTGACCAGCCCGCAGCCGGCGAGCATCGATACCGTGAGGACGACCGCGCACAGTGCCAGGGCCCGAACCGACCTCATGACACACCTCGCGGAGTCGCGGCCAGTTCGACGAGTCTGCCCAGCCAGTCGATGATCAACGCCAGCAGTCCGACCAGAATCGCCCCGGACACGAGCAGTTTCGGCAGGAACAGCGTGACGCCCGTCGTGATCAGGGTGCCGAGACTGGTAGCGCCGATGAAGGTGCTCAGGGTGGCGGTGCCGACCAGGATCACCAGGGCGGTGCGCACCCCGTTGAGGATCACCGGCACCGCGAGCGGCAGCTCCACCCGTACCAGGGTGCGGGTGGCGGAGAACCCGATCCCGCGCGAGGCCTCGATGGTGCGCTGATCCACCTGCCGCAGGCCGACGATGGTGTTCTGCAGGATCGGCAGAATCGCGTACACCACCAGACCGACGACCGCCGTGCGGAATCCGGTGCCCAGCCAGAAGGTGAACAACACCAGCAGCCCGACCGCCGGCGCCGCCTGGCCGATATTGGCGATGTTGACCGCGAGCGGCTCCAGACGTTTCAGCGCCGGCCGGGTCAGCGCGATACCCAGCGGAATCGCGACCACGACCACGATCACGGTGGCCACCACGGTCAGTTCGATATGCGACCAGATCGTGGTCTGCAGGTTGGACCAGGCCAGCGAGGCCTGCTCGGTCGGGGTGAACGTCGTCGACCGATACCAGACGATGTAGCCGATGCCGATGACGAGGATGATCAACGGCTCGAACCAGACGTCCATCGGCAGCCGGCGCAGGCGGGTCATGACTGCCCGGCCGATTCGTGCTCGTCGTCGGCCGCGACCACCGGGGTGGGCGCGGGATCGGTTCCGTCGACGTAGGTTTCGTAGGAAGTGTCGTGTTCCTCGGAGCGTACGTCGGCGAGTGCGGCCTGGATGGTCTCGGTCACCGCGCCGATGCCGATCGAGCCGACGACCGCACCGCGCCCGTCGGTCACCAGGGCCGCACCCTGACTGGCCGCGAGCATCGCGTCGAGGGCGTCGTTGAGCGTCGAGGAGCGCGCGACGACCGGCAACCGCCGATCGAGGTAGTCCGACACCTCCGGTTTGCTCGCCAGTTCGGAGAGCGAGGGCCACGACCGCGGCCGCCCGGCGGCGTCGACGACCACCACCCAGGTCTGGCCGGCGGCCCGCGCGCGCTGGATCACCGCCTGTGACGGCTCACCGATGCGGGCGGTGACCACGTCGTCGAACTCCACATCGCGCACCCGCTGCACGGTCAGATAGGCGAGTTTGGCGCCGGAGCCGACGAATTCCTTTACGAAGGGGGTGGCCGGTGCGGTGAGGATTTCCTCGGGCCGCGCGTACTGTTCGACATGCCCGCCCTCGGACAGGATCAGCACCTTGTCGCCGAGTTTGGTGGCCTCCTCGAAATCGTGGGTGACGACGACGATCGTCTTGCCGAGTTCGTGCTGAATCCCGATCAGGCTGTCCTGCAGGCGAACTCGGGTGATCGGGTCGACGGCGCCGAACGGCTCGTCCATCAGCAGCACCGGGGGATCGGCGGCCAGCGCCCGCGCGACTCCGACGCGCTGCTGCTGGCCGCCGGACATGTCCTTGGGCAGTCGGTCGGCGAATATTCCGGGATCCAGACCGACGAGTTCGAGCAGATATTCGGTGCGTTCGGCGATCCGCTTCTTGTCCCAGCCGAGCACCCGCGGGATCGCGCCCACGTTCTTGCGCACCGACCAGTGCGGGAACAGACCACCGGATTGGATGACGTACCCGATCGACTGCCGCAGTTTGTCCGGGTCCTCGCGGGTGACGTCGCGCCCGCCGATGAAGATGCGCCCCTCGGTCGGCTCGATCAGGCGGTTGATCATCTTGAGCGTCGTCGTCTTCCCGCAGCCGGAGGGGCCGACGAAGGCGACGATCTGTCCCGCCTCGATCTCGAGGTCGAGGCGGGCGACGGCCGGCTTGTCCTGGCCCTTGTACCTCTTGACGACCGAGTCGAGGACGATGGACGCCCCGGTGACATTGCGTTCCGGCGTCGCCGGTCCGGGCCGGTCGGTCACAGCGTCGGTCATGAGAGTCCTTCGGCGATGGTGAGGCGGCCCAGCAGAACGAGTAGCGCGTCGAACACCAGCGCCACGATGACGATGAGGATGGTGCCCGTGGCCGCGGTCTCCAGCGCGTTCGCGCCGCCCAGTCGCGACAGGCCGTTGAAGATCAGCGATCCCAGGCCCGGCCCGAGAACATAGGCGACGATGGCGGCGACACCGACGATCATCTGGGTGGAGACCCGGATACCGGTCAGGATCACCGGCCACGCGATCGGCAACTCGACGGTGAGCAGGATGCGGGTGCGGGAAAATCCGATTCCGCGTGCGGATTCCACCACCGAGGCCGGTACCGAGCGCAACCCTACGATCGCGTTGCCGATCACCGGCAGGGCCGCGAAGAACGCCAGCATGATGAACGACGGGACCACACCCAGCCCGAACGGGACCAGCAGCAGGGCCAGCAGCGCCAGCGACGGGATGGTCAGCGCGACCCGGCTCGAGGTGAGCGAGAGCTGGGACAGCAGCGGCAGCCGGTAGACCGCCATCGCGATGAGGACGGCGACGATCGTGCCGACCAGAACCGTCTGAAACGCCAGTGACGCATGCTGATAGGTGAGGAAGGCCAGAGTGTCACCCCGCCCTCGGATGTAGTTCCACAGGTTCACGGGACTCCCATCGTCAGCCCTCTGCCGGCACCTGTCCGCGCGCCGCCACCGGGCGCAGGTTGGTCAAAGACTAAATGACAGTACGGCTCCGGTTCCGCACGCCGCGCTGGCCACCAGCCTTCATGCCGCCCGCGGCAGCGACTGCGGGCGGGCATAGGCCGCGGCGTCACCGGAGATCACCGTACTCGGGCGGCCGTCGACGCCGACGGGTACGGCACCGGCCAGCGTGATGCGGGTGAGCCGGCGGTGTTCGGCGCCGTCGTAGTCGTCGATCGCGTAGTGCTGAGTGGCGTGGTTGTCCCAGATCGCCACATCGCCGGGCGCCCAATCCCAGCGCGTGGTGTGCTCGAGCCGGGTCACCCGATCCTGGAACAGGCGGAACAGGGCCCGTGATTCGGCGGTGGAGAGGCCGACGATCTCGGAGACGAAGCAGCCCAGCAGCAGCGCGCGTTCCCCGGTCTCCGGATGGACGTGCACCACCGGATGTTCGGTCTCGAAGTAGCGGGACTCGAATTCGGTTCGGTACGAACGGGTTCCGGCATCGGGCCGGTCGTCGGCCTCGGCGGCGTAGTCGTAGCGGTTGGTGTGGCGGGCGCGCAGATTCTCGGCCAGCACGCGCAGTGGTTGCGGCAGCGAGTCGTAGGCGGCGACGGTGGAGGCCCAGGTGGTGGATCCGCCGTAGGACGGCAGGGACACCGCACGCAGGATCGAGGTTTTCGGCACGCGGTCGATGAAGGTGACGTCGGTGTGCCAGACGTTGGAGCGGCCGTGCTGCGAATCGATGGCCAGACTCTTCACCCCGGCGGAGGTGAGTGTCGGATGCGGCGTGGTGGGCGTGCCGAGCAGTTGCGCGAATTCGTACTGCCCGTCTTCGGTGAGGTGGTCCTGGCCACGGAAGAAGATCACCTTGTGCCGGTGCAGGGCCGCGCGGATCGTGGCGATTGTGCCGGTGTCCAGCGAGCCGCCGAGGCGAACCCCCTCGATCCGGGCTCCGATGTGGTTACCCAGCCGGACCACTCGCACCGCGGTATCGGCTGCCTCGTCGACGGACATCGCACGACCTCTCTTCTGGCCTGTCGGACGTGCGGTAGGTAACCACCCGCCGGCCGGGGCCGGCCAGCGTTACGGTCACCGGGATCGAAATCCGGTGGTCTCAGGCCCGGCCGCGGGCCTCGAGTTTGCGTTCCAGCCCGGCGATCACGAGGTCGACGTCGAATTCGAACTGCTCGCCGACCCGCCCGGCGCTCTCGCGTGTGGTCGCCACCTGCCGCAGAAGTGGGAACTCTTCTCCCACTTCCGAATTCAGTGTCCGCGCGACGTGTTCGGCCTGCAGGTCCACATGGCCCCGGTTCGCCTCCGCGGATTCGCGCGCCGCCGAGTACGCGATATCGGCGAGCAGCCGCAGGGTGCGCCCGGCCTCCATCGGCTCGAATCCGGCGGAAACCAGCGATTGGAAGATCCGCTCGATCTCCGCCAGCGTCGACAGTCCGCCTCGGCCACGGAATCGCACGTGGTAGATCAGCACCCCGACCTGGGTGAGGGCTTCGGCGACCGCGGCGGCGAACAGGTGCAGCAGCTGCCGCCAGTCACCGTCGGCGGACAGGTCGAGGCGGCGGATCTCGGTTTCGAAGGCGTCGAGTGCGACCAGTTCCAGTAACCCGTCGCGGTCGCTGACGTAGTAGTTCAGTGATTTGCGATCCACGCCCAGCGCGTCGGCGACCGCCTTCATGGTGAGTGTTTCCGGCGGCAGCGCGCGTGCGGCGGCGACGATGCCATCCCGGCTCAGCCGGGGCGGCCGCCCGCGCCCGCGCCGCGATGTCCGCACGATTCCAGTCCCGGATTCGGTTGTATTCCCGCCGCTCACCCCTCTCAGGCTACGGATGTCGTCGGCGGGTCCGGACAACCCGCCGGCTGGATGGATGCGAGTTTGGCCAATATTTTCTCCCGTTGGGGGAAAATAAACTAGTCTCTGCTCGGGCGATGTGGGCCGTCCGAGGGGAAGGCAGTGGTGGTTGTGATCGGAACGGAAGTGCTATGTCTGCTGTGTCGCACCGGTATCCAACGAACGTCCACGCGGCGGAGTCTCCGCGCGAATGCGCCGTCGCCGAATCCGGCCGGCGCTCGCTTCGATATCAGCTGATCGTGATCGCGGACAACCCGGTCGAGGTCGTCTCGCGTGCCGGCGGGTGGCTGTTCGACCGCGCCGTCGCCGGCTGGGAGGTCGCCGTCGCGGTCGATTCACCCGGCGATATCCGGCCACTGACCATCCTCGGGCTGGGCGTGCTCGACCTCGGCTGTGTGCTGCGCTGCCGGCGGCAGGTGCCCATACCGCACGCCTTCGCCGTTGCCGGGGACCTGTCCGCACTGGGCGCACCGGCGCGCGAATGGGCCCACCGGTATATCGGCAGCGCGCGCACCGACGTCCGGTTCTGGGGCGAAACCGATGGCGGCGAGACATCTTTCGCGCAGGCCTCGCCGACGCCGTATGTGCCGAGCCGGGCGGCGCGAGCCTTCAAGGCCTATGCGCTGGAGGCCGTGGGCATGCGGCCACCGGCCCGTGATGTCGAATCCTTTCGCGCGGTGGTCGGTGCGGTGGCCGCCGGGTCGGGTGTGCGCACGTTGCCCGCCGGTTGACGCGCGTTACCGGACGGCCGCGATCGCCCCGTCGAGGGCGCGCTGCATCCGGGTGCCGACGACCCGGGTGATCTGGGCCGGTCGCTCCGGGAAATCCGGCAGCGGCTCGTCGAGGTAGAACGTGGCGCGGCCATCGGGGCCGTAGGCCAGGCCGAGGAAGACGAAAACCGGTGCCGCCCCGGCGTTCCGGGCGCGCGCGGCGATGTGGCCGATGCCGGTGCCGATGGTCTGCACCCGGGCCGGATCGGTCTCGTTGCAGGTCCCTTCGGGGAACAGCGCGAGGTCGTCGCCGTCGACCATGCGCCCGACGCAGACGTCCATCAGCTGCTGACCGGCGGCGTAGGCGGCGCGCGCGCCGTGATCCTTGCCGCGGAACACCGGGATGGCGCCCATGACGTCGATGCGCGAGCGCTGTCCCGGCTCGATGAACAGTTCGTCCTTGGCCAGCACCCGGATGTGGCCGATCCGCGGCCGGAACACGCTGCGCCAGGCGAAGGCGGCGACGGTGCGCGGATCTTCCACGCTCACATGGTTGATCGCGATGATCATGCGGCGGTCGTCCCGGATCAACTGCCGGATCGCCGCGCGGGCGCCGTCCGCATAGCGGACCGCCGGGCGTTTGCGATAGGCGGTGATCGCGTAGAACAGGCGCGCGCGGGTGCGGGGCGCCCGGTGGGTGCGGTAGTACTCGTAGACGGCGTCGCGATTGTCGAATTCGACCGACGGGGGTAGGGCTACGGGATCGGCGGTCGAGATCGGGGCGTTCATTCAACCTACGCTACCGTAACCTACGGCTACGTAGGTAGGGGTGCGCGGACGCGTTCTCGGCGAGCGGGCGAATGCGGCCGCGCGCGTGATTACCCTCGGATGCGGGAAGGGGACCGGCCATCCCGCGTTGTGGGTGCCGGGCGAGACGGCCGACCGAAGGGAGCAGCGCGATGGCGAGGACACGACCGCGAGTCCAGGTCCGGCGGATCTACGACGATCCCGATCCCGACGACGGGATGCGCGTGCTGGTCGATCGCCTGTGGCCGCGCGGGATGAGCAAGGAGAACGCCCACCTCGACGAATGGTGCAAAACGATCGCGCCCTCCACCGAACTGCGCACCTGGTACGGCCACGACCCCGCCAAATTCGACGAATTCGGTCGCCGCTACCGGGAGGAACTGCACGATCCGGAACGCGCCGCCGACCTGGATCATCTTCGCGAACTCGCCGGGCGCGGCATGCTCACTCTGCTGTCGGCCACCAAGCGGATCGACATCAGCGAGGCAGCGGTGCTCGCCGATCTGGTCGAGAAGAAGTCGGCGCCCCATTGAGGCGGACCCGCATGGCCGGGCCGCACGATCTCACAGCGGATTCGCGGTGTGCCGCACGGTCCAGGCCGGGCCGCGGCTGTGCAGTGTGGTGGCGCTGAGCGGCGGAATGTCGATGCGCCAGAACGATTCCGGTGGCGCGGCGAGGGCGAGCAGGACGCTCGCGCGGACGACGGCGGGATGGGTGATCGCGACGATGCGGCGTCGGTCCGCGACCACCGTGCCGAGCCAGTCGCGTACCCGGTCGAGCAGGTCGATGAGCGCTTCACCGCCGTGGCCGCGGTAGGCGGGATTCGTCATCCAGGCCATGAGGTCGGCCGGGGCCAGGGTGTCCATCGGCCTGCCCGCCCAGTCGCCGCAGTCGAGGTCGCGCAGGGCGGGCTCGGTGGTTGCGCGCAGGGACAGCAGGGTGGCGGTCGCGGTCGCCCGCAGTTCCGGAGCCGCCACTACCCGGTCGGCCTGCGGCACCGCCGGGGAGGCGGTGCCGCGGTGCGGCTCGTCGAGCGGTTCGTCGACCGGGAAACGGGCCGACCGCATCGCCGCGGTCATGCCGTGGCTGATCAGCGTGAGCCGGGTGACGGTCGTGCTCATACCGCCGCTGCCGGCGCGGCCGCGGCGGAGTCGTCCGCGCGCCGGAACAGCCGCGGCGCCAGCGTCGCGAAACCCACACCGATGACCGACCACAGAATGACCTGTGCGGCAAGGGAATAGAAGCGGAAGTAGTACAGATCGTCGGCGGGGAAGCCCGGATAAACGATCCGGCCGCTCGAATCGGTCAGCGGCCGCGGCGTTTCGGTGGCCGCGTCGCCCAGGGCCCGGTTGGCGGCCAGATGCCCGAGTGAGGGCAGCAGCGCCGCGATCGCGGTCACCACCACGACGAAGGCCAGGCCCGCGGCGATGGTCGCCGTCCAATTGCTTAGGCGCGCTTGCAGCGTGCGGCCCAGCCATACGGCGCCCACCGCGCAGGCCGCGGCGATCGCCACCATCAGCAGGTACAGGCCGGTGCGTTGCCCGATCGTGTCGGGGTTGCCGATCGAGGGCGGATTGGCCGGATACTTGAAGAACGGCACGGCGTACAGCACGGCGAACATGCCGCCCGCCACGCACAGCGCGAGATTGCGCGGGCTCAACGAGCCGACGCGACCCACGAACAGGCAGTACACGACCGCGAACAGCGCACCCATCGCGGCGCCGAACACGATCATGCCGAAGCCGACGCCGATACTCGCCTGCACCGACCGGGTGAACAGTTCGCCCGCTTCCATGCCGGCCATCGTGTGACCGGCGGCCTGCTCCAGTGTCGTATGCGCCTCGTCGCGTCCGCCCTCGTAGGCGATGGCGCGATCGATGATCGGTTCGGCCAGAATCCGGGCGAACACGAAGGCAAGCAGCCCGCCGATGGCGCCGACCAGTACGCCGCGGCCGATGATTCGTTTTTCCATTGTGGGGCTCGATCCTGCGGTCAGTGGCAGGGGTAGCCGAGGAAATGCCGTGCGTCGTGGACGAATTCGTGCACGTGCATATCGTCGCCGAAGATCGAGACCGCGCCCTGATCGATACCGATGAAATAGAGGGCGAGCAGCGCCAGGACGGTGGTGCCGCCCAGCCACAGGGCCGTCGTGGGAATGGAGAGTCGCATCGACTCCAGGCCGGACCGGGGAACGTAGGACGTCGCCATGTGACTCTCCTCCGGGGATTGCGCGTCCCCGCTCGATGGTGGTTACCACGCGATCCGAGTGTCTGACTCGCTTTCCGCCCGGCGGAAGGCTCACAGTGGCGCGACCGTCCCGGATTTTCGCCGGGTTCCTCGAATCGTCGCTCGCACAACCATACGAAATCGCGGCCCGGCCGGTCAATCGGGTGGTTGCGAGATCGGGTCGTGACCGAAATGTCAGCGTCATCATCGCTGTAAGAGGAGGATTTCAGGGTAGTAACCGAAAAATAGCCATCGATCGAAGGGTGGGCTCTCATGAGCGGATTGCCGCGGTATGCGGCGATGCTGGCGACGGCCGGCGCTCTGCCCGCCGACAGCGCGGCGTGGGCGTACGAGGTGAAATTCGACGGTATCCGCGCCATCGGTTACGTGGATCGGGACCTGCGGCTGATCTCGCGCAACGGCAACGACGTGACCGCTGCCTGGCCGGAACTCGCCGACCTCGCCCCGGCGGCGCCGCCGATCGTCGTCGACGGTGAAATCGTCGCCTTCGCCGCGGACGGGCGTACCTCCTTCGCCGCACTGCAACCGCGCATGCACCAGCGCAATCCGGCCATGATCCGCGCACTGACCCGCTCGGTTCCCGCCACCTACCTCATCTTCGATCTGCTGCACATCGGCGACCGGCCGCTGATCGATCTGCCCTACGAGCAACGCCGCCGATTGCTGGAACAACTCGGCCTGCGCGGCCCGAACTGGCGCATCCCACCCCGGCTGACCGGCACCGGTGCCGACGTCCTCGCCGAATCGGCGCGGCTGGGACTCGAGGGCATCGTGTGCAAGCGGCTGGACAGCCCGTATCTGCCCGGCCGGCGCAGTCCGCTGTGGACGAAGGTCAAGAACGTCAACGATCAGGAGATCGTCATCGTCGGGTGGCGGCCCGGCGCGGGCCGGCGCGCGGGACGCATCGGCTCACTGCTCATGGGCGTGCACGACGAGGCCGGGGAATTGGTCTACATCGGCAATGTGGGCACCGGCTTCACCCAGGCCATGCTCGATGATCTCCAAGCCAAGCTGCGGCCGCTGCGGCGGCAGACCCCCACGGTCACGGCGCCGGTGAAGGACGCGATCTGGGTGGAACCGGAACTGGTGGGCGAGGTGTCGTTCACAGAGCGGACCGGGGACGGGCGCTTGCGTCACCCGTCCTGGCGCGGGTTGCGGCCGGACAAGACGCCGGACGAGGTCAACGCTCCCGGGTAGCACGACGCCGACGACGATCCGGCGTGGTTCGATCTCTCGTCGTCCGGATTACATGGGCATCATCGGGAACATCATGTTCCACATGTTGCGCAGCATCCCCATCATCTGCATGCACATCGTCGCTCACCTCCTGCCCTGCCCGCGGTGTGAAACCCCCACAGATCTCACGCGGTGGGGACACGCGTGGTTCAGCATGCGGCCGGGGCGACCGAAGACACTCACAGGTCCGCGCCCCAGCGGTCGACCGGGTCGCTGCCACCGACACCGGAGGCGAACTCCCGCACCCGCAGACGCCCACCGGCGTCGGACGCCAACGGCGGTGTGGCACCGCCGGATCCGTGACTCATACCGGTCAGGACCTCGCGCAGGGCGGAGACGGCGTCGACGCGTGGTGCCCAGCCGAGATCGCGCCTGGCGCGGGTGGTGTCCATGATCGGCAGGCGCATCATCGCGTCGAACAGTTCGGGCGGGGCGGGGACCAGGCGCAGGCGCCAGCCGACGGCCAACGCGGCGCGCACGGCCCCGGGCGGTACGGAAACCGTCGGCGCATCGAACAATGCGCCGAGTTTCGCGCGATCGATCACCGGGTCGGCGGCCAGGTTGAACGCGCCGTGCACGCTCGGGTCGACGACGGCGAGACTGTAGGCGCTGCCGATGTCGTCGGCGTGCACCGCCTGCAGCCGCAAACCCGCCGGCACGGGCAGCACCGGGATCAGGGGAGGGCGCAGCACACTGCCGGGCACCAGCGGGCCCGCGAACAGCCGGCGCTGCTGGCTGGCGGAGGCCTCCTGGAAGGTGAAGGCGGGGCGCATCCGCACCACCCGCCGGTCCGGATGTTCGTTCTCGAACAGGTCGAGCAATCGCTCGACATAGGCCTTCTCACGCATATACCCGGCCGGTGGCCAGCCTTCCGTGGACCAGTCCTCGCCGACCGGATCATCATGGTGCACAGGGGAATACGCGCCGACCGACGACGCGTACACCAGCGACGGAACGCCGGCCTGCGCGACCGCGCGCAAGACCCGTTCGGTTCCCTGGACGTTCGCGCGCCAGGTCTCGAGCGGGCGATGCGTCGGCTGAAACACCCACGCGAGATGAACCACCACATCGGCGCCGCGGAATTCGGTGAGCAGATCGTCGCAGCGCATATCGGCGCGCGCCCACCGCACTCCCTCGGCCGGCTGCCGCGGCAGCCGCCGGGCCAGTCCGACGATCGCGTCGATCTCCGGGCGCCGGGCCAGTGCGGACACGACCGCGGTGCCGACGTTCCCGGTGGCTCCGACCACGACCACGCGCATGTCCGTCACCTCCCCGCCGGCGAAGGCGACTGTGCGGCTTGGAGTGCGCGCGCCCGCGCGGTGAAGTCGATGCGGAAGTTGTCGAAGGTGATCGGCAGCGCCGCCCCGGGGGTGGGCCGCGGGTGCGAGCGCAGCTCCAGATCCAGTTCGTCGATCAGATGCGCCAGCACGCTCGTGGTGAGAAACAGGACCAGATCGCGACCGGGACACCGGGCCGGCCCGGCGCTGAACGGCACCAGCTGCGGGTACCGCTCGGCGCGTCCGTCGAGCCAGATATCGGGTTCGAAGGTGTGCGCGAACGGCAGGGTGTCGGGGTCGCGGTGGAAGGCCGGTACCGGGATGAGCAGGGCCGCGCCCGCCGCCACGGTGAACCGGTCGTCGCCGCGGCCCCATGCGGTGTCCTCGGTGGTGTCGCGCAATATTGCCGGGGTGGTGGGCCACAGCCGCAGCGACTCCAGGATGCAGGCACGCAGATACGGCCGCGGCATGGCGCGCTCGGGCTCCTGCGCGTCCAGCCGTGCGCGGGCGAGCTGCTCGGGATGCGTGGACAGTACGGCGAGGGCGCGGATGGTCGCCGTACCGGCGGCGTCGAAGGCGAACAGCCAATGCGGGATCTGGCCGACCGGATCGACCGTGCCCGCGGCCGGCAGTTGCGTCAATGCGCCTGCGAGACTGTCGGTTTCGGCCGACTGCACGTAATCGTAGAGTTGCTCGTAGAAGCGCTCGCGCAGCCGTCGATGCGGCCGCGCGAAGTAGGACCAGTTGCCCGCCGCGCGCAGCCGCCACAGCCGATCCGTGATCGAGTCGTCCTCGCGGGCGCGGCGGCCCAGCACGATCCGGCGCACGAGTCGCCACCAATCGGTGGTGAAGTGCGCCGCGTCCAGCCCGCCGCGCTGCATCGCGGTGCGGATCTGCTCGCGGGCGGCATCGGCGACCACCCCGGCGAACGGATCGGCCAGATGGTGCAGCGGCCGGTCGGTGTCGAGCGCCTGTTCGTTCAGGCGGCGGCGCTGTTCGCGGGCCGCGCCCTCGGAGATGAGCACCCCGTGCGGCTGGAAGGTACGCAGTGCGGCGATCTTCTCCCGATTGGCGGGATGGAACGGAGTCGGCGCGCCGTCGAGTATCCGCGAGACGTCGGCGGGATCCAGCGGCACCAGCACCCGCCGCCCCGGCAGCGCCAGTTCGACCGGCCCGCTGCCGAATTCGCGGCGCAGCCGGTGCATCCGGCGGACCGCGCGGTCGTCGGCGCCGAGGCGTTCCAGCACCGCCATCATGCCGCGGCGCCGGGCGATCACCCCGGCGGCGACCGGTGTCAGGCCCAGATCGGCCAGTGCCGCCGCGGCGCGCGCTCCGGTCAGCCGGTGGGCGGCTCGGCCGGGGGCCGGTGTGGGGTCGGCAGGGTCGGCTGGGCTGCGCGAATCGGTGTCGCCGTGCGGGTCGGGTTCGCGGTGCACATCGGCCTCCTTCGGTCCTCAGCGACCGCCTACCCGGGAGGGATCGGGCGAAACGAGCGCCTGGGCACCGATCGAATATTCGCGGAGGGGCCGGGTAGTGCCGGGGTGACGAGTGCACGACGAACGGGCCGGAGGTGACGATGGCACGCGAGGTCAATCCCCGCTGGAGTGACCCGCCGAGTTTCCGGCGGGCCGTGCGGTACGTGGTCGGTGTGCTGGTGGTGGCGGCGATCGTCGCCGGGGTGGCGCTGGGCTGGGCGGCCTCGCGGGAGCAGTGCGCCGACGCCGATCACGTGGCCTGCGATACCGCGTCGCGGCTGGCCGTCGGTCTGGTGCCCGGAATCGTGTTGTTACTGGGCGGCATCGGCGCGTTCGTCATCACCGTGCGGCAGTGGCGTGGCGGGCGGCCGTGGCCGGTATGGCAGGGCGCGGGCTGGTTCCTGTTCGCGGTGATGGTGGTGTATCTGGCGATGGCGATGGCCGCCGGCTGAACCGCGCCGCTCGTTTGGAGTCGCCGGCAGCGGGTAGGTCGTGCACGCAAGCAGTCGCCTAGGTGATGACTGTCAGCGAGGAAGGAGACCATCGTGGCCAAGACCTCCACGACCACCGATCCGATCGCGACGGTGCTGGAGCCGGAACAGCAACGGATCGCCGGTGACGCACTGCGCGCCACCGTCGTCGATCTGATCGATCTGAGCCTGATCGGCAAGCAGGCGCACTGGAATGTGATCGGCCCCCGGTTCCGCACCGTCCATCTGGCATTGGACGAACTGGTCGAGACCGCGCGCGGCTTCACCGACGCGGCGGCCGAACGGGCCACCGCCATCGGTGTCAGCCCGGACGGGCGCGCCCGTACGGTCGCGGAGAGTTCCAGCGCCGAATCGTTCCCCTCGGGGTGGCAGCAGGACGGTGACGTGATCGCGGCGATCGTCGCCTCCCTGGCCGCGGTCGTGCGCCGGCTGCGTGAGCGGATCGATGCCTCCGAGAAGGCCGATCCGGTCACTCAGGATCTGCTCATCGATATCGCCGGCCGGTTGGAGCAACTGCATTGGATGTGGCAGGCCCAGGCCGCCTGACGCGCGCCCCGCGCCGATATCTGGTTCCGGCGGCGGCCGTTCTGGCCGTCGCCGGTTGCTCCGCGCTGGGGTAGCGACTGGAAGCGCCCGATGGACGACGGCACGGCTACTGGTCAGCGCCACGGGTCGGCAGGCCGTGGCCTCGGGGAAGGTCGACAGCGGCGTGACGGTACACGATCAGCGGCCCGAGATGATCTGTCCCGCTTTGGCTTTCAGCGCGTCGGGGACGACCCGGGCAACCAGGCCCAGCACCTTCGTGGGCAGCGAGGCGGCGACGACCTTCTGCTCGCCCGCCAGCAGCGCGTCGACCCCCTGGCGGGCGACCTCGGCCGGATCGTCCTTGGGGCCGCGGCCGATGCGGGTGTCCAGCATCTTCGCGCGCCGGAAGAAATCGGTGTCGTGCCCTCGGCGGCGATGACCACCTCGTAACCGCGTTCGGCGAATTGTCTGGCGAGCTCGAACCCGATACCGCTGGACGCGCCGGTCACCAGGGCCAGGGGAGGTGTGTCGGTCATACCTCCCGCCTACCCGGACAGTGCGAACACATACCTGCGCGTGGTCGACGCGCCACCGACGTAGGTTTCGCCCGATTTCCCCGTACCGGCGTGGTTGCCCCCGCCGGTGCGGGGTAGGGCTGCAGTGAGAAGCCGACGACGATCAGGGGCGCGCTCGCCCCGGACAGGACGCCCGACATGTCTGCAATGGATCCGGACCCGGCCAAGACTCCGGACTTGGAACCCGGTGGTGGTGTAGCCCCCGGTTCCACTCCGCCCGATACCGCACAGACCTCGGGTCTCTCGGCGCCCGAGCCGAGCACCCGGCATCACTTCCCGGCCAGCGGGGCGTTGCTGATCGTCATCGTGGCGGCGATCGTGGTGGTGTTCGTCGTCGTCGCGATCGCGCTGATCGTCTCCATGGCCTGACAAGATGGCCTGACAAGCTCGCGGCCCGACGGTTCTCGCCCCGGCGTTCGGCCGTAACCGAAACTATATCCGGCTCAATCGAATTCGCGGTTTCGCTGCGCTCGTGCGCGGGTACTCGTGCTGGTATCGCGTGGGCGCGCGCCGGTGGGAGGTCGCGAGATGTCGGTCGAGCAGAGGGAATACGACGACGACCCGGTGATCGAGAACCCGCGGCCCGATGGCTCGGAAGCCGATGACCGGCCCGGCCGGGAGCGGATCGTGGGGCTCTCACAGGGCGGATCATGCGGGGCGGCCGGATGTCGTGAGCGCGGCTATCGACCGTATGCGACGCATCGCCCGACACATGCGGCGCCACCCGGTTCCGGTGGGATGACGTCCCGAAAAATCTTCTGGCACAACATCATCGGAGAAATCGGCCGGCACCGGCCGTGAAGCCGGTACCGGCCGCGCGGCAGTCGGCCGGTCGTGCTGGAACTACCGCCCCGTCCGGAGAGACGATTCGTCGTAGGCCTCGCACCGGCGCACTCCGTTGTGCGGGACCGAAATTGCGGGTATCCGTCGCCGTTGACGGATAGGGCGCTACGTCGAATCGTTCTCGGTACGGGAGAGATACCCCGCCTGCTCGACCGTAACCGGCGCGGAATCGCCGATTCGCGAATCGGATGCGATCAGTCGACTTCGCCGGTCCGGTCGTGTTCGGCGCCCTCCGGCGTCGTGGTTCGCGGGGGTGTCAGCTGCGGGTCGTCGTCGGCGGATGGTTCGGGATCCCGCCACTCCTCGGCGCGGCTGGAGCGGTTGCCGCGCAGGGTCCCCTGGAGGTCGTGACGTAATTGATCATCTTCGCGCGCACCGTGTTTGGTGTTTGCTCGGTCCATCGTCCTCTCCTTTCGCGGATCAGCGGTGCCGGAGCAGAGCGGCGACACCGTCGGTCGGAGCCGGATCCCGATCGATGGTCACGATGTCGGCCCCCGCGGCGAGCGCGGCCAGCGGCAGCGCCTCGTCGGCGCGGCGTACGACGCCGGAGCCCGAGGGCAGATTCGACGCCTGCACCGCGGTCGGATCCTGCCCCACGTGCACGGCCCGGTCGCCGATGACGGCGGGGTCGATCAGCAGGGTCTCGACATTGCGTTCGGTGAGCGCCGCGGCGACACCGGGCAGGCCCTGCACGGCGAGTTCGTGCGCGCGGCGTTGCTCGAATCCGTCGAGCACGTCGCGAACTCGGGTCCGCTCCCGGTCCCGCAGCAGTTGGCCGACCCGCCGGTCGAGGTCGGCCCGGTCGTCGCTCGGCTGCCGGGTGAAGCCGTCGATCTGCGCGACTCGGCGGTGATGCGAGGCCAGCGCGCCGATCAGCGCGGTGCGCGCGCTGATCTCACCGGCCACCACGATCAGGCCCGCGCCCGCCTCGTCGGCCAAGCGCACCACCTCCTCCGCGGTGGCATCGATGGTCCGGCGCACCGTCTCCTCGACCCGGCTCTGCATCGAGCGATGCGACCATCCGCCCCCGTGCGCCTTGTGCACCGGATGCCGTGCGCCCTCGGTCCGGTGATCGGTGCGGTGACCGTCGCCGTCGACCGTGTACAGGTCGGCGCCGCGATCGTCGACCACCGCGACCACGTGGGCCAGGGCCGGTGAACGCAACTGCAGCAACGGCAGCAGATAAGGCATCGACGAGAGCCGGACCGTGGTGCGGGCGGGCGGTTCCGGCAGGGCCTCGGTGAGCAGGACGCCGTCGGCATCGGCGATGACGGCCTGTCCCGCATGCCCCGGCGGCGGATCGGACAGCCCTCGCTCGACAGCGTCGAGGACGGCGCTGTCCGCGCCGTCCCCGTCCAGGGCCTCCCGCACGGCACGGCTGCGCAGTCGTCGCTGGTGCCCGGCGTCCTCGGTATCGCTGACGGTCTCGATGTAGACCGAGGCGAAAGGTCCCGGATGCTCGGTCAACTCGCGTAGTCCTGAGATGGTCACATGCGGCGGCTACCCGCACCCGGCGAGTGAAACCTCGATCCGCACCGGAATGCGTTTGCCGTTCCGGCCGCCGGGCATCACCGAGCCATGGACTGTGCCGGGCGGGTGAGCCGATGGATGCCGCCGATGTGACGTTCGGGGTCGAGGAGGAATTCCTGCTGGTCGATCCGGTCTCCGGCGCGCCGGTCCCGAAGAATTGTGAGGTCGCGCGGTCGGCCGGCGATGCCGGTATCGATCTGCAGCTGGAACTGACCAGCTGTCAGGTGGAGACCAGCAGCTCCGTGCACACGCACGTGGACGACCTGCTGCGGGAGCTGCGGCAGTTGCGCGGCGCCGTGGTCCGTGCCGCGGCCGACAACTCCGCCCGGCTGCTCGCCACCGGGGTGCCGCCGACGGTGCCCGACGCCTATCCGGTCACCGACACGCCGCGCTACCGCCGCATCGAGGAGCAATTCGGGATGCTCGCGCACGAACAGGGGCTGTGCGGCTGCCATGTCCACGTCTCGGTGGACGATCCGGAGACCGCGGTGCAGATCAGCAATCATCTGCGGCCGTGGTTGCCGGTATTCCTTTCGCTCACAGCCAATTCCGCGGTCTACCGCGGAATCGACACCGGCTACGCGAGCTGGCGCAACGTGTTGTGGCGGCGCTGGCCGAGTGCCGGCCCGCCGCCGTATTTCGACTCCCGCGCCGACTACGACGCCGCGGTCGAGCTGATGCTGACCTGCGGCAGCATCCTCGACACCGGGATGGTCTATTGGGATATCCGCCGCTCGGTGCATTTCCCGACGCTGGAGATCCGGATCAGCGACGTCCCCGTCACGGCCGAGGAATCGGCATTGCTGGCCAGTCTGGTGCGCGCCGCCGCGGTGGTCGGCCGTGCGGAGGTACGTCGTGGTCGACGGGCGCCCGCGGTGCCGGCCGCCACCCTGCGCGCCGCCTACTGGAAGGCCGCGCGCGAAGGACTCGACGGCGACGGAATCGATCCGCTGGTCGGGCGGGTGGAACCGGCGCGCATCCGGCTGGCCCGGCTCGTCGAGCACGTCACCCCGGCCTTGCGAGAACTCGAGGAGGAGCAGTTCGTGACCGAGACGATCGCCGCGGTGACGGCCCGCGGCAACGGCGCCCGGCGGCAGGCGGCGGCATTGCACCGGCGCGGAGCGATCGCCGACGTGGTGGACGAACTGGCCGAGGCGACCGCGGCGGGCTGTTCGCTGTAGGGGAGGGGCGCATGCGCATCGCGATCACGGGCGCGAGCGGCAATGTCGGCACGGCGCTGTTGCGGGCGCTGCCCGATGCCGAGGTGGTCGCCGTCGCCCGGCGGCCGCCGCCCACCGACCGGGCACCGTACGCGCGGGCACGATGGGTCGCCTGCGATATCGGGCACCCCGCGGCCCGTCCCACGCTGGCGGCGGCCTTCGACGGGGTGGACGCGGTGGTGCACCTGGCCTGGGCCGTGCATCCGCGACGTACCGATCCGCCGCTGGAACGCACGAACCGGATCGGCACCGACCACGTGCTGGGCGCGGTGGCCGACTGCGGCGTCGCGCATCTGACGGTCGCGTCGTCGGTGGCCGCCAATTCTCCCGCGCCACGCTGGACCCGCGTCGATGAGCAGCAGTCCCGCGACGGCGTACCCGGTGGTGCCTACAGTCTGGGCAAGGCCGAACTGGAACGGCGGCTCGACGCCTTCGCCGGCGAACACCCGGCGGTGGGCCTCGCTCGGATCCGGCCGTGCGGCATCGCCCAATCCGATGCGGCCGCCGAACTCGGCGACTGGCTACTCGGGCCCTGGCTGCCGCGTTCGCCGGTCGGCCGCGTGTGGCTGCCGGTACCGCTGTGGCCGCGGCTTCGCCTGCAACTCGTGCACGCCGAGGATGTGGCCGCGGCGATCCGGGCCATTCTGGTGCGCCGGGCCACCGGCGCGTTCGACCTGGCCGCCGAACCGGTACTCACCGCGCCCGCGCTGACCGAGATCTTCGGCGGATTCCGGGTTCCCGTCCCGCGCCCTGCGCTGGCCGCCGCGGCCTTGGCGGGCTGGCGACTCGGACTGCTGCCGTTGCACCCGGCCTGGCTCGAGCTGGCCGATCGGGCATGTCTGGTGCGGGCGGAGCGAGCGCGGCGTGAACTCGATTGGCGGCCCGCCCATTCCGCGGTCGACGTGGCGACGGAGCTGGCCGCCGGACTGCGCGCACGAACGTCCGGCGGCAGCGCCGTGCTGCACCCGGAGCCGATACGCCTTCGGCCGGGACGCCCGACGCACCAGGATCAGCGGCCGGAGCACCGCAGGCGATGAACGCCGACGACCGATGCCCGCGGCCGATACCGAGCACTAGGGTTTGCGGGTCTCGACGTAGTGTGCGGCCACCAGATCGCAGAGCCGGGTCAGCGATTGTTTGTTGCGGGGCTTGAGGGCCATGGTCTGCACCACGCCGGGGATGAGCCGGCCCGGTCCGCGGATGATCTCCTCGCTCATGCTCACCTCGGTGGTGTCGGCGTCGATGGGCGTCATCGCCAGCCGGATCCACGCCACCCCCACCGGCCACAACTCCGCCTCCAGTTCGATGCTGTTCGGCGGATCCACGGCCACCACCCGGGTGGCCTGCTGAGCCATCAGCGGCCAGGCGCCGACGCTGTGATGGATCCGGGAGCCGATCCGCGGCCAGTCCTGATCCACGTCGCGCATGTGGGTGGACCCCACCACCCAGTGGCCGTAGGACCAGCCGTCGGACAGTACGGCGAACACCTGTTCGGCCGAACCGGGAACTCCCATCGTGACCTCGCCCATCAGCACACCGCCAAGGCGTCGCGAATCATGTCCAGATGGTGCTGGACCATGGGCGCGGCGTTCTGTGCCAGCGCCGTGACCTGCGGGCTGCTGCCCTGCGCGGTCTCGGTGGCGCCCGCCTGCAGTGTCTGGACGTGGAATCCCTCCTGCATGTGCAGCCAGGCCAGGTCGTAATCGCGGCCGGTCTTCATCGCCGTCTCGCGCATCTGCTGCGTCTGGTCGGCGGACGGCATCAACGGCAGGGCCACGCCGTTCGGGATCGCGACCGCGGCGCCCATCGCCTCGAGCCGGGTGTGGTCGGTCACCAGAACGGGGCCGAGGTCGCGCACCTGCTGACAGGTGCCCATGGCCGCCGCGCCCGCGCCGGACAGCATCTCGGTCAGATTCCCCTGGTGGACGGCGACGAGAAAATCGCTGTCCTGCGCCGACAGTGCGGCCGGTTGAGCCGCTCCGACGCCGGTCGCGCCGAGCCCGAGGCCGACCGCGGCGGCGGTAACGACCAGCAGACGATGCGGTGATCTCATGGTGTGCTCCTGTTCGCTGGGTGTTTGCAGCCCGAATGCCCAGCGCGGCGCGTCGTACACGTGCCGCCGGCGCTCACAGCACCACGGTTTTCGCCGCGCGGAATCTCCACGAGGCGATCGGCCCATCTGCGCTGCCGCATCCGCAGCAGGTCCACCAGCCCGGCGCCTTGCGCGCCGTCCATCGTGACGGTGAGGCCGAAGGGCAGTCGCGGCCCGGCGGGCAGGCGGGTTGCGAATCTCGCCGAAGGAAAGCAGCGTCGCGGCGTTGCCGACGAAGGTGATCGACAGGTCCACGAGCTGGCTCCGTCCGATCAGCGGTCGGTGTCGTAGAGCGCGGAGTGCAAGCGGGACAACAACTTTCGCCGCGGCCAGCCGGTCGGACGGGAGTCGGCCAGCGCGGCGCGGGCGGCGTTGGCGCCGCAGGTGCCGTGCACACCGCCGCCCGGATGTGCCGAGGACGAGCCCAGATACAGTCCCGGCACCACGGTTTCGGGCCGCCCGAGTCCCGGGACCGGCCGGAACACCAACTGCTGGTGCAGCTGGGAGGTGCCGCCGTTGACCGCGCCGCCGACGAGATTGCCGTCGGCGCTGTGCAAATCGCTGGGCCGCTGCACGATCCGCGCGTGAATCCGGCTGCCGAAGCCGGGCGCGTGGGCTTCGAGGACCGCATCGACCCGTTCGGCCAGCAGGTCGGCCGAGGCGTCGTCGGTGACCCCGCGCGGCAGATGGGTGTATGCCCACGCCGATTCGGTGCCGGGCGCCGACCGGCTGGGATCGGCCGTGGTCATCTGACCGAACAGCATGAACGGCGTGTGCGGTACCACGCCGGTGCCGATATCGGTGGTCCACCGCGCCAGCCCCGCCCGGTCGGCGCCCAGATGCACCGTGCCCGCCTCCCGCAGCTGCTTCGACCGCCACGGAATCGGTTCGGAGAGTGCGTAATTCACCTTGACGGTCGGAGCGTCCCAGGTGAATCGTTCCAGATCGGCGCGCAACCGCCGCGGCAGATCCGCGTCGGCGAGCAGCCGGGTGTAGAGGGTCGGCGCGTCGATATCGGCGATGACCGCCTTACGGGCCCGCACGAGCTGACCCGCGGCCGTGATCACACCGTCGGCGCGCCCGTTGCGAATGACGACGCGTTCCACCGGCTGCCCGCAGTGCACCCGGGCCCCCGCCGATTCGGCGCGGTGCACCAGGGCTTCGCTCAATGCCCCGGCCCCGCCCACCGGAACCGGGAATCCGCCCTCCTGGGCCAGCATGCTCAGCAGATAGCCATAGACGCCGCTGCCGGGCGCGTCCACCGGGACATCGGCATGCATCGCGTTGCCCATGATCAGCAATTTGGCGGCTTCGTCGTGGAACAGTTCGTCGACCATCCGCCCGACCGGCAGGATCAGGAACCGCAGATACCGGAACAGCTCGGCGGATCCGAGATCGCGCCACAGCCCGGCCGCCCCGCGCACGGGCGGGAACGGGCCGAGGAACGACCCGAGCAGATGTTCGCGTACCTGCCGCCACTGCTCGACCAGCCGCATCCAGGTGCGGCCGTCGCGACTGTCGCGCCGGGCCAGCGCCTCGGCCGTGATCTCGGCATCCGGATGTACGACGGCGGCGTCCGTGTCCTCGGGACTGCAAGGGTGGCCGTACACGATGGGCGCTCGGCTCCACCGCAATCCGTGATCTTCCAGACCGAGGCCGCGCAGCGCCGGCGAGGCGCCGGCCATCGGATAGAACGCGCTGAACAGATCCATCCGATAGCCGGGCACCAGCTCGGCGCTGCGCACGGCGCCCCCGGCGGTGTCCTGAGCTTCCAGCACCACCACATCCCAGCCGTGATCGGCGAGCAGCGCGGCGCTCACCAGGCCGTTGTGCCCGCCGCCGATGATCACGGCGTCGACGGGCTCGGCATCGAGCGGCGCCGAACCACCGGGAGTGGGCGAGGACGCGGGCATGCGCTACGGCCGGGGCCGGTCGACGTCGCCGCGCCAGGCACCGGATTCCCGTGGGCGCGATTCGATGAAGTCGCGGAAACGCTCGAGGTCACCCTTGACGCGACGATCGAGTATGCCGAGCTTGTCGGCGACGTTCTCCACGAACCCGTCGGGATCGATATCCATCTGCGCGGTCACGCGCGTGGTGTCCTCGTCGAGTCGATGGAAAGTGATCACTCCGGCATGCCGGGGACCGGCCTCCGAGGTCCACGACACCCGCTCGTCGGGGTGCTGCTCGGTGATCTTCGCGTCGAATTCGCGCGTCGCGCCGGCCACGTGCACCGTCCAGTGGGTGTGCGTGTCGTCGCGCTGCTCGACCCGCTCGACGCCCTGCATGAACTGCGGGAACGATTCGAACTGGGTCCACTGGTTGTAGGCGGTGGTCACCGGTACGTGCACATCGACCGATTCGGTGACTGTTGTCATGCTGCGACCTCCTCATGGTCTCGGTGGGCAACGCTGACGCCATACCCGCGCCGCGCGCTCGTACACGGATCACTCGGTCCCGGCGTCGAGTGAGTACATCGAGCGGACCACCGCGAGCAGCGCGGCCTGCTGGGCGTGGCCGGGGATGTGCCGCTCCGACAGCTCCCGCACGGCGGCCGCGGTGTCGGCATGCGCCGTGCGCAGTTCGTCGAGGTAGGCGTCCAATCGCGCCGGATGGGCATGGGCGGCATCGAGGCAGGCGACGGCGTCGGCCAGAACCTCGACCAGGTGGGCGAGCCGGGGTGCGAACACCTCGCCGAATTCGTCGTATTCGGC